>DASXAA010000040.1:0-13777 GCA_036407035.1 Thermoleophilaceae bacterium
AGCTGAAGGACGAGCTCGAGGCCCGCGGGCTGCCGAAGTCCGGCAAGAAGGACGAGCTCGTGGCGCGCCTCGAGGAGGACGACGCCACCCCGGAGACCGAGGGCCCGGCGGGCGGCAGGGCCGCGGCCGAGGCCCAGGACGTGGAGGCGGCCGAGGAGGCCGCGGGCGTGGAGGAGGCCGAGGAGGACGAGGAGCCCGAGACCGAGGAGGACGCCGAGGACGAGGAGCCCGAGGCCGAGGCGCCCCGCCGCCGGCGCGGCTCCGCCGAGACCACGACCGGGCCGCGGCGCCGGCCGGCCCGGCGCGAGGCAGACGGCGCGGTGATCGTGAGCGCGCGCGCCAAGTACGTGCGCAGCGCGCCCCGCAAGGCGCGCCTCGTGATGGACCACATCCGCGGCAAGCCGGTCGAGCAGGCGCGGGCGATCCTCCACCACACGCCGCGCGCGGTATCCACCGACATCCTGAAGCTGCTGAACTCGGCGGTCGCGAACGCCGAGTCGAACCACGAGCTGGGGGCGGACGAGCTGCGGGTCCGCAAGGCCTTCGTCGACGAGGGCCCGACGATCAAGCGCTACCGCCCGCGGGCGCTCGGCCGCGCGACGAGGATCCACAAGCGCACGAGCCACATGACCATCGAGCTGACGACTACAGGCGAGAGGAGCTGACCGATGGGGCAGAAGGTCCATCCCGAGTCCCTCCGGGTCGGCTACATCCACGACTGGAAGTCGACCTGGTTCAACGAGCGCGAGTTCTCTGACTACCTGCTCGAGGACATCAAGATCCGTGACCACATCGAGAACAAGCTCGCCCACGCGGGCCTGTCCGACATCACGATCAAGAAGAACAAGAACGAGATCGAGATCAACATCCACACGGCGCGGCCGGGGATCGTGATCGGCAAGTCGGGCAGCGAGGTGGACGCGCTGCGGCGCGAGCTCCACAAGATGACCGGCAAGGCCGTGAAGGTGAACATCCTCGAGATCAAGCGGCCGGAGCTTGACGCGAAGCTCGTGGCGCAGTCGATCGCCGAGCAGCTCCAGAACCGCGTGGCTTTCCGGCGCGCGATGAAGCGCGCGCTCACCTCCGCGATCCGGTCGGGCGCCAAGGGCGTGAAGATCCAGGTCTCGGGCCGGCTGGGCGGCGCCGAGATGGCGCGCACCGAGGGCTACTCGGAGGGCCGCGTGCCGTTGCACACGCTGCGCGCCGACATCGACTACGGCTTCCACGAGGCGCGCACGACCTTCGGCCGGATCGGCGTGAAGGTCTGGATCAACAAGGGCGAGATCATGCCCAAGGGCTTCGCCCAGGACCTGACCGAGCTCGAGGCGCCGCAGGCCGTCGGCCCCGGCGGCGGCCGTCCGGGAGGCCCCGGCGGCGGACGCGGACCGGGTGGCGGCCGCGGACCGGGCGGCGGACGCGGCCCCGGCGGTGGCGGTCGCGGCCCCGGTGGCGGTGGCCGTGGTCCGGGCGGTGGCGGTCGTGGCCCCGGCGGTGGCGGTCGTGGTCCCGGTGGCGGCGGACGCGGTCCGCGCGGCGGCGGGGGCAGCCCCCGCGGCGGCGGCGGCCCGGCCGGCGTGCCCCCGACTCCGCCCTCAGAGGGGGGTGGCGGCTAGTGCTGCAGCCCAAGCGAGTCAAGTGGCGCAAGGAGCACCGCGGGCGCCGGCGCGGCAACGCGAAGGGCGGCACGCGCGTGGAGTACGGCGAGTACGGGCTGAAGGCGCTCGAGCGCGGCTGGGTCACCAACCGCCAGATCGAGGCCGCCCGTATCGCGATGACCCGCAAGATCAAGCGCGGCGGGAAGGTGTGGATCAACATCTTCCCCGACAAGCCCTACACCAAGAAGCCGGCCGAGACCCGCATGGGCTCGGGCAAGGGCTCGCCGGAGGGCTGGGTCGCCGTGGTCAAGCCGGGCCGCGTGATGTTCGAGCTGTCCGGCGTGCCGGAGCCGCTGGCCCGCGAGGCGATGCGCCTCGCCGGCCACAAGCTGCCGGTCAAGACCAAGTTCGTGCTTCGAGAGGGGGCCGGGCAGCAGTGAAGGCGGTCGAGGCGCATAACCTTGAGGACGACCAGCTGGTGGAGTTCGTCGCCGACTCGCGCCAGGAGGTCTTCAACCTCCGCTTCCAGCACGCGACCGGCCAGCTAGAGAACACCGCACGGATGGGACAGGCAAAGCGCGACCTCGCGCGCGGGCTGACGATCGCCCGCGAGCGCGGGATCGACATCGAGGCGGAGATCCGCAAGCAGAGACGGAATGGCTGAAGAAGAGAACAACGAGACCCAAGAGGCCCCGGAGGCCGAGGCCCCCGCGGCCGAGGCGCCCGCGGCAGCGGCGCCCGCCGCAGCGGCGCCGGCCGAGCCCGAGGAGGAGCTCTCGCCCAAGGAGCGCCGCAAGCGCGGCCGCTCGCTGCATCGCGGCGCGGCGCGGCCGCCGCGTTCCGTCGAGGAGCGGATCGAGGAGCGAGCCGCCGAGCGGCGCCGCAAGGCCGAGCACCGGCGCGTGTACCGCCAGCGCGAGCGCGAGAAGCGCAGCGGCGAGCCGAAGCAGGAGCCGCCGGCGCCCGAGCCGCGCGCCAAGGGCGCCGCGAAGGTGCGCCAGGGCGTCGTCGTCTCCGACAAGGCCGACAAGACCATCACCGTGCGGATCGACGTGGCGCGGCGCCACCGCGTGTACAAGAAGATCGTCCGCACCTCGAGCACGCTGCACGTGCACGACGAGCAGAACGAGGCGCACGTCGGCGACACCGTGCGCGTGGTCGAGAGCCGGCCGCTCAGCCGCACGAAGCGCTGGCGCCTGGTGGAAGTGCTGGAGAGGGCCCGCTAGCGATGATCCAGCAGGAGTCCCGGCTCAAGGTCGCCGACAACACCGGCGCGCGCGAGGTGCTCTGCATCCGCGTGAAGGGCGGCTCGCACCGCCGCTACGCCGGCGTGGGCGACGTCATCACCTGCACGGTCAAGCAGGCGATCCCGCACGGCTCGGTCAAGAAGGGCGAGGTCGTGACCGCGGTCGTCGTGCGGACCAAGAAGCAGTTCGGCCGGGACGACGGCACCTACATCGCGTTCGACGAGAACGCCGCCGTGCTGATCGACGCCCAGAACAACCCGCGCGGCACGCGCATCTTCGGCCCCGTCGCGCGCGAGCTGCGCGACCGCAACTTCATGAAGATCGTCTCGCTCGCCCCGGAGGTCCTCTGATGAGGATCCGCCGCGACGACATGGTCAGGGTCATCACCGGCAAGGACCGCGGCCGCACCGGCCGGGTGCTGCGCGTGGACCCGAAGAACGAGCGCGTGTACGTGGAGGGGGTGAACGTGCAGAAGCGCCACATGAAGCCGCGCACGCTGCGCGACACCCAGCGCGCCCAGGAGCTCGGCGGGATCGTCGAGAAGGAGGGGCCGGTCCACGTGTCCAACGTGATGCTGCTCGACCCGCAGTCGGGCGAGCCGACGCGGATCGGCATCTCGCGCGAGGGCGGCACGCGCAAGCGGATCGCCAAGCGGTCCGGAGCGGAGATCGACTGATGGAAGCCCAGGCACAGGTACCGGCGCGGCTCAAGCAGCGCTACGAGGAGGAGATCCGGCCGCGGCTGCAGGAGCGCTTCGGCTACAGCTCGCGGATGGACGTCCCCGAGGTGGAGAAGATCACGCTCAACATGGGCGTCGGCGAGGCCAAGCAGGACTCGAACATGCTCGACGCCGCGACCGAGCAGCTCGCCACGATCGCGGGCCAGAAGCCGAGCGTCCGCCGGGCGCGCAAGTCGATCGCCGCGTTCAAGCTGCGCGAGGGCATGCCGGTCGGCGTGAGCGTGACGCTGCGCCGCGCGCGCATGTACGAGTTCCTCGACCGCCTGACCTCGATCGCGATCCCGCGGATCCGCGACTTCCGCGGGCTCAACCCCCACTCGTTCGACGGCCGCGGCAACTACTCGATCGGCGTGCGCGAGCAGATCATCTTCCCCGAGGTCGACTACGACGCGATCGACCAGGTGCGTGGGCTCGACGTGACGATCACCACCTCGGCCAAGACCGACGAGGAGGCGTACGCGCTGCTGCGCGAGCTGGGGATGCCGTTCGCGGAGGGCGGCCCCGGCGGCCACGCGCTCGACGCCGAGCAGGCGGCGAGGGAAGAGGAGGAGCGCAAGGAGGCCGCGCGCGCCCGGGCCGAGGCCGAGCAGGCCGCGCTCGAGCAGTTGAAGGAGGAGAACCCGGAGGCCTACGAGAAGCCCGAGCCGGCCGAGGGCGTAAGCGAGGAGGAGGCCGAGCAGGCCGAAGAGGAGTAGATGGCCAAGACTTCACAGATCGTCCGCCAACAGCGCGGATCCAAGTACAAGACCCGCAACTACAACCGCTGCAAGCGGTGCGGCCGCCCGCGCGCGTACCTGCGCAAGTTCGGGCTATGCCGCATCTGCCTGCGCGAGATCGCCCACGAAGGCATGATCCCCGGCCTGACAAAGTCCAGCTGGTAGATGTCTTACACGGACCCAATCGCAGACTTCCTGACCCGCATCCGCAACGGGCTGCACGCCGACCGCGACGAGGTCGAGATGCCCGCCTCGAACTTCAAGGCGGAGCTGGCGCGCATCCTGCGCGAGCAGGGCTACATCGAGGACTTCTCGGTCGAGCCGGCGCGCGTGGGCCGCACCCTGCGCGTGCGCCTCAAGTACACGGAGGACCGTCGCCCGGTGATCACCGGGATCGAGCGGCTGTCGAAGCCCGGCCGGCGGCATTACGTCAACGCCACCGAGGTCCCGAAGGTGCAGGGCGGCATGGGCACGGCGATCGTGTCCACGTCGCGCGGCGTGATGACCGGCCACGACGCGCGCCGCGAGGGCGTGGGCGGCGAGCTGGTGGCGAGGGTCTGGTAGGAGATGCCCCTTCCCCGACCCACGCACACTCGGATGACGCGAGTGACTTCGCTGGACTGTGTCCTCGGGTCTCGCCTTGCCTCCAGCAAGGCTTCGCCCCTGCGTCCTTGCCCAGCTCGCCCTTCGCGCCCCCGAGCGGACGTGGGCCAGGAAAGGGGCATCTGAATGTCTCGGATCGGAAAGCAGCCGATCCCCGTGCCCTCCGGCGTGGAGATCACGATCGAGCCCGAGCTCGTGAAGGTGAAGGGGCCGAAGGGCGAGCTCGAGGAGCGGGTCGCGCGAGCGATCGACGTGAAGCAGGAGAACGGCGAGGTGCTCGTCACCCGGCCGACCGACCGCGGCGACCACCGCGCCCTCCACGGCCTCACGCGCAGCCTGATCGCGAACATGGTCGAGGGCGTGACGAACGGCTTCGAGAAGCGCCTGGAGATCCAGGGCGTCGGCTACCGCGCGCAGCTCCAGGACAACACGCTCGTGCTCGCGCTCGGCTACTCGCATCCGGTCGAGATGGAGGCGCCCGAGGGGATCGAGTTCGAGGTGCCGATGCCGACCCGCATCGTCGTGCGCGGGATCTCCAAGCAGGTGGTCGGCGAGGTGGCGGCCAACATCCGCAAGAAGCGCCCGCCGGAGCCCTACAAGGGCAAGGGCATCCGCTACGAGGGCGAGTACGTGGCCCGGAAGGTCGGCAAGCGCGCATGAGCGTTACCACGAAGCGGGGGGCCCGCCTGCGCCGGCGCCGCCGCGTGCGCGCCAAGGTGCGCGGCACGGCCGAGCGGCCGCGGCTCGCGGTGTTCCGCTCGAACCGCGGCATCCAGGCCCAGGTCATCGACGACGTCAAGGGACACACGCTGGCCGCGGTCACGTGGACCGAGGACGACCTCAAGTCCCTCGGACGCATGGAGCAGGCCAAGAAGGCCGGCGAGCTGATCGCCGAGCGGGCCAAGGGCGCCGGCGTCGAGTCGATCGTCTTCGACCGCGGCGGCTACCGCTATCACGGCAAGGTGAAGGCGCTCGCGGACGGCGCCCGCGAGGGGGGACTGAAATTTTGAGCGCGCCCGCTACGGTGAGGGACTAGATGGCTTCGAGGGACAGGACCCGCGACCGCGACCGCGGCTCGGACCTCCAGGAGCGCGTGGTCGAGATCAACCGCGTCGCCAAGGTGGTCAAGGGCGGCCGGCGCTTCTCGTTCACGGCGCTCGTGGTGGTCGGCGACGAGAAGTCGCAGGTCGGCGTGGGCTACGGCAAGGCGAACGAGGTGCCGGTCGCGATTCAGAAGGGCGTCGAGCGCGCCCGCAAGGGACTCTTCAAGGTGCCGATGCACGGCTCCACGATCACGCACGAGGTGATCGGCGTGCACGGGGCGTCGCGCGTGCTGCTGAAGCCGGCCTCGCCCGGTACCGGCGTGATCGCCGGCGGCGGCGTGCGGGCGGTGCTCGAGCTGGCCGGGATCCACGACGTGCTGTCGAAGTCGCTCGGCAGCCAGAACCCGATCAACCTGGTGAAGGCCACGGTCAACGCGCTCGAGACGCTGCGCAGCCCCGACCAGGTCGCCGAGCTGCGCGGGCTGACCGTCAAGCAGGTGCTGGGCCTGGAGCCCGTCGGCGGCGACGGCGCCGCGGCGGAGCCAGTGCCCGCAGGGGAGCCGCCCGCCTGATGGCCGGCAAGCTCGTGATCACGCAGGTGCGCTCGGCCAACGGCTCGAGCCAGAAGCAGCGCGACTCGCTGCGCACACTCGGCCTGGGCAAGATCGGCAGGTCCACGGAGCGCCCGGACGAGGACACCGTGCGCGGGCTTGTCCATTCGATCCGCCACCTCGTGGAGGTGCGAGATGGCTGACGAGCGCCTCGGCCTGCACAGCCTGAGCCCGGCGCCGGGCTCGCGCAAGCCGCGCAAGCGGATCGGCCGCGGCGAGGGCTCGGGCGTCGGCAAGACCTCGGGCCGCGGCCACAAGGGCGCCGGCTCCCGCTCGGGCGCGCGGCGCAAGGTCAACTTCGAGGGCGGCCAGAACCCGATCCACATGCGGATGCGCAAGCTGCGCGGCCCGCACATGAAGAAGTCGATGCCGTTCGAGAAGTTCCGCACACACACCCAGCCGGTGAACGTGAAGGACCTCGAGGCCCGCTTCGACAAGGGGGCCGAGGTCACGCCCGACTCGCTGCGCGAGAGCGGCCTCGCCACCAAGCGCGCGGTGCCGGTCAAGGTGCTCGGCCAGGGCGAGCTCTCGAAGGCGCTCACGGTCCACGCGCACGCGTTCTCGAAGACCGCGCGCGAGAAGATCGAGGGCGCGGGCGGCACCTGCCAGCTGATCGAGGACTAGGGCCGTGATCCGGACCTTCGTCAACGCCTTCCGGGTGGCCGACATCCGGAAGAAGCTGCTGTTCACCGCCGCGATGCTGGCGCTGTACAGGGCCGGCGCCTACATCCCCGCGCCGGGCATCGACATCGGCGCCGTCAAGGACATCGAGGAGAACTTCGGCGGCTCGAGCGTGCTCGGCTTCCTGAACCTCTTCTCGGGCGGGTCGCTGCAGCGGTTCGCGATCTTCGCGCTCGGGATCATGCCCTACATCACCGCGTCGATCATGCTGCAGCTGCTGCAGGTGGTCGTCCCCTCGCTCGACAAGCTCCGCAAGGAGGGCGAGGTCGGCCAGCAGAAGATCACGCAGTACACGCGCTACCTGACCGTCGGCCTGGCGTTCGCCCAGTCGATCGGGTACGTCTTCCTCTTCAAGACCTTCTCGGCCGGCGGCAACGCGGTGATCGACCACTTCACCTTCGGGCGCGTGTTCGTGATCGTGATGACGCTGACGGCCGGCACGGTGCTTCTGATGTGGCTCGGCGAGCTGATCACCCAGCGCGGCATCGGCAACGGCATCTCGCTGATGATCTTCGCCTCGATCGCCGCCCGCATACCGGACGGCATCACGAAGTGGTGGAACAACCCGGACCAGGTCTTCGTGCTGATGATGCCGTTCCTCGCGCTGGCGATCATCGCCGGCATCGTGTTCATGCAGGAGGGCCAGCGGCGCATCCCGGTGCAGTACGCGAAGCGGGTCGTCGGGCGGCGGATGGCGGGCGGCGGCTCCACATACCTGCCGCTGCGCGTGAACATGGCCGGCGTGATCCCCGTGATCTTCGCGGCCTCGCTGATGGCCTTCCCGCCGACGGTCGGCCAGCTCTCGCAGGCCGGCTGGGCGCAGGACTTCTCCACGTTCTTCAACCCGAACGGAGCCGCCTACCTGATCGGCGAGGCGGTCCTGATCGTCGTGTTCACCTACTTCTACACGGCGGTGACGTTCAACCCCGTCGAACAGGCGGACAACCTGAAGAAGTACGGCGGCTTCATCCCGGGGGTGAGGCCAGGCAGACCGACGGCCGAATACCTGGATCGCATCCTGGCGCGCCTGACGTTCCCGGGCGCCCTGTACCTGGCCGCGATCGCGGCCCTGCCGACGATCCTCATCAACCAGACGAGTGCGAACTTCTTCTTCGGCGGCACCTCGATCCTGATCGTCGTGGGCGTGGCCCTCGACACGATGAAGCAGCTCGAGGCGCAGCTGATGATGCGCAACTACGAGGGCTTCCTGAAGTAGGCGCGCCGGCGGCCCCGCGCGCCCGCCGTCACCCGCTAGCCTTCCCGCCTCTCAATGAGCGAGCTCAACCTCATCCTCATGGGCCCGCCCGGCGCGGGCAAGGGCACCCAGGCGGAGCGGCTGATCGGCGACTTCGAGCTGCCGTACTACGCCACCGGCGACATCCTCCGCGCCGCGATCAAGGACGGGACCGAGCTGGGCAGGAAGGCGAAGGAGTACGTTGACGCCGGCGATCTCGTGCCGGACGAGGTGATCTGCGACGTGATCATGGAGCGGGTCGACTCCGCCGAGGCGGAGGACGGCTTCCTGCTCGACGGCTTCCCGCGCACCGTGGGCCAGGCGCAGGTGCTGGAGGACGCGCTCGACGGCCGCGGCCGCTCGCTCACGGCGGCGCTCCTGATCGAGGCGCCCGACGACGAGGTCATCCGGCGCCTGTCGGGCCGGCGGATCTGCACCAAGGCCGGGCACGTGTACCACCTCGAGTTCGACCCGCCGAAGAACACCGACATGTGCGACCAGGACGGCTCGCGGCTGATCCAGCGCGACGACGACAAGCCGGAGACCGTGCGCAAGCGGCTGGCCGTCTACCACGACCAGACCACGCCGCTGATCGCCTGGTACGACGAGCGCGGCTTGCTGCGCCGCTTCGACGGCGCGCGCTCGCCCGACGACGTGCACGACCACATCCGCGCCACGCTCGCGACGCTTCGCCTGGAGGCCGAGCTCTGATCATCCGCAAGTCCCCCGAGCAGCTCGACAAGATCGCCGCGGCGGGCAAGATCCTCGTGCGCTGCCACGAGATCCTGCGGCGCAAGGCGCGCCCCGGCGTGACGACCGGCGAGCTGGACGCGGCCGCCGAGAAGTTCATCCGCTCGCAGGGCGCGGAGCCGGTGTTCAAGGGCTACCGCGGCTTCCCGGGCTCGATCTGCGCCTCGCCGAACTCGATGGTCGTGCACGGCATCCCGGGCAACTACCGCCTCTCGCGCGGCGACATCCTCTCGATCGACATCGGCGTGGTGCTCGACGGCTGGGTCGCCGACGCCGCGATGACCCACCCGATCGGCAACGTCACCCCGATCGCCAAGCGGCTGCTCGCCACCACGCGCGCGTCGCTGTTCGAGGCGATCGACCACTGCGTGGTGGGCAACCGCCTCGGCGACATCTCGCATGCGGTCCAGCGCCGGGTCGAGGCGGACGGGTTCTCCGTGATCAGGTCGCTCGTCGGGCACGGCATCGGGCGCGACATGCACGAGGACCCGCAGATCCCCAACTTCGGCGACCCGGGCACCGGGCCGGAGCTGGAGGAGGGCATGGTGTTCGCGATCGAGCCGATGGTGAACGCCGGCACCCACCAGGTGCGGATGGGCTCGGACAACTGGGCGGTGTACTCCGAGGACGGCTCGCTGGCCGCCCACTTCGAGCACACGGTGGCGATCACCGCGAACGGACCGCGCATCCTCACGCCGTGGCACCTGAGCGAGGCCGAGGCGCCCGCGGCGGGGAGCCGGGCGGCGACGGCATAGACGCGTCCGCGGCGATCGAGGCCGACCTCGAGCGCCTCGCCGGGCAGTGGGCGGGCTACTGGCGCACGGCCGACGCGGCCGCGCTGGCCCGCGACGTGCGCGGCCGGCTCGAGGAGGCCGTCCGCGCCTGGGACCTCGAGCTCCTTCACACGTTCGACGGCAACGCGGTCGCGGTCGTCTGCGCCGCGCGCCAAGCGGGCCGGGCGGCGGTGCTGAAGGTGAGCCCGCGTGGGCACTCGGACGACGTCCAGATGGCCGGCGAGGGCAGGGCGCTGGAGTTCTGGCGCTCGACCGGCGCCGTCGTGAAGCTGCTCGATTCGCGGGACGGCGGGTTCACGTTGCTGCTGGAGCGCCTCGAGCCGGGGACAAAGCTCTCCGAGAGCGGGCTGTCGCCTCCCGAGCGGCTGGACGTGCTCGGCCGCCTCGCCCGCCGGCTGCACGCCGCGGGCGAGCCGCCGGACTCCTTTCCGCATCTCGGCGAGTTCGTCCCCTGGCGCCGGTTCCTGGCGCCCTCGGACGCCGCCGAGCTGGACGGGCTGCTCGCGCCGCGCGACGACGACGTGCTGATCCACCTCGACCTCCACGAGTGGAACGTCCTCGCGGCCGGCGAGGAGTGGAAGGTGATCGACCCCAAGGGCCTGCGGGCGGACCGGCACGCAGAGAACTGGGCGCTACTCGACGACGACCTGCTCGCAGGGCTGCCGCGGGATCGTACGGCGGCCTCCGAGGTCGCCGCCGCGTGGGTTCGCCGCTACTCTCGGGCGGCGGGGCTGGACCCGGAACGGGTCCGGCGATGGACCCGCCTGCGGGCGCTCGCGGAGGCCGGAGAGTTCCGCGCCGACCCGGGCAGCATCCCGGAGACGGACGCCTGGCCCGCCCTCATGGAGCGGATCGCCGCCGCCCTGCGGTAGACACCAGGGTGCTGCTACTCTTATCGGTCGCGCGCGGGCCGTCTCCTGGGCTCTGCGCCGTCCCTCTTTTCGATACGTTTTGGATTACGGAGCGATGAAGGTCCGAGCCTCAGTCAAGCCCATGTGCGAGAAGTGCAAGGTCATCCGCCGCGGAGGCGCGGTCCTCGTCATCTGCCAGAACCCGCGTCACAAGCAGCGTCAGGGGTGACCGGCAGGTAGATGGCGCGCATATCCGGAATCAACATCCCCCTCAACAAGAGGGTCGAGGTGGGCCTCACCTACATCTACGGCGTCGGCCGCTCGACCTCGAACAAGATCCTCTCCGAGGCCGACGTCAGCCCGGACACCTACGTCAAGGACCTGACCGAGGACGAGGTCCGCAAGCTGCGAGAGATCGTCGACGACATGATGGTCGAGGGCGACCTGCGCCGCGAGCGCTCGCAGAACGTCAAGCGCCTGATGGAGATCGGCTCCTACAAGGGCCTGCGCCACCGCCGCGGGCTGCCGGCGAACGGCCAGCGCACGAAGACCAACGCGCGCGCCCGCAAGGGGCCCAAGCGCGGCTCGGCCATGGGCGGCGGCAAGAAGAAGATCAGGAAGCACTAGGGGTGAGCAGCTAGATGGCCCAGCAGCGACCAGGAAGGCCGCGTGGCCGCAGGCGCGCGCGAAAGAACGTGCCCTTCGGACAGGCGCACATCAAGACCAGCTTCAACAACACGATCGTCTCGCTCAGCGACAAGGACGGGAACGTGATCGCGTGGGAGTCCGCCGGCGGCGCCGGCTTCAAGGGCTCGCGCAAGTCCACCCCGTTCGCCGCCCAGGTCACCGCCGACTCGGCCGCCCGCAAGGGCATGGAGCACGGCCTCCAGAAGGTCGAGGTGTTCGTGAAGGGGCCGGGCTCCGGGCGGGAGACGGCGATCCGCTCGCTCCAGGCCGCCGGCCTCGAGATCACGAGCATCAGGGACGTCACGCCGCAGGCGCACAACGGCTGCCGTCCCCGGAAGCGGCGCAGGGTCTGATGGCGCGCGACGCGGGCGCACAGTGCAAGCAGTGCCGCCGCGAGGGCGTGAAGCTCTTCCTCAAGGGCGAGCGCTGCCTCACGGACAAGTGCGGCGTCGAGCGCCGCAACTACCCGCCGGGCGACCACGGCCGCGGGCGCGCGCGCCAGTCGGAGTACCGGGTGCAGCTGCGCGAGAAGCAGAAGGCCAAGCGCTACTACGGCGTGCTCGAGAAGCAGTTCCGCAACTACTACGACAAGGCGAGCCGGCAGCACGGCGTTACCGGCGCGAACCTTCTGCGGCTGCTCGAGACCCGTTTCGACAACGTGCTGGTGCGCCTAGGATTTGCCGCCTCGCGGCGGCAGGCGCGCCAGATGATCCGGCACGGCCACTGGAGGATCAACGGCCGTCGCGTGGACATCCCGTCGTATCAGGTGCGCCCCGACGACGTGATCACGATGAAGACCGGCGCCCCGGTGGAGCCGGTGGTACGCGACGCCACCGAGCTGACCGCGGCCGTGCCGGCATGGCTGCAGGCCGACCATGACGGCCTGACCGCGAAGGTCCTCCGGCTGCCAGAGCGGCAGGAGATCGCCATCCCGGTCCAGGAGCAGCTCATCGTCGAGCTTTACTCGAAGTAGAAGGCGAAGTCGCGCAGGCCCTTCGAGGGGGCCGGACCAAAGCGCGCAAACAGGCGAAGGAAGCACCCACACTCATGATCGAGTTCCAGACTCCCCAGATATCCGCCGACAAGGTGGAGGACAATCGCGGCACGTTCACGATCGAGCCGCTGGACCGCGGCTTCGGCTACACGTTCGGCAACTCGCTCCGGCGCGTGCTCCTTTCCTCACTCGCGGGCGCAGCCGTCACCAGCGTTCGCATCGAGGGGGTCGCGCACGAGTTCTCCACGATCAACGGCGTGACCGAGGACGTGACGGACATCGTCCTCAACCTCAAGGAGGTCGTCTGCCGCATGCATTCGGATGCGGCGGAGATCGAGGCCCCGCTCGTCGTGACGGGCCCCGGTGAGATCACCGCAGGCGACATCGACCTCCCGTCGGGCGTCGAGATCCTCAACCCCGACGCCCACATCGCGACGCTCGAGAAGAAGACCAAGCTCGAGATGTACCTGACGATCGGCCACGGGCGCGGCTACTCGCCGGCGGAGGACAACAAGACGCCGGACCAGCCGATCGGCGTGATCCCGATCGACTCGATCTTCTCGCCGGTCAAGCGCGTGGCCTACTCCGTGGACGCCGCCCGCGTCGGCCAGAAGACCGACTACGACAAGCTCACGCTCGACATCGAGACGGACGGCTCGCTCGACCCGCAGGCCGCGCTGCGCGAGGCGGCGGAGATCCTGATCAAGTACCTGGCGATCTTCACCGACGCCGATCGCGTGGAGGCCCTGCGGGAGTCGGGGGCGGCGATGGTCGGCGCCGCCGACGGCCTCGGCGGCGACGGTACCGGCGCGGGCCCCGGCGGCGGGATGGACGACATCCTGATCGAGGAGCTCGAGCTCGGCGTCCGCTCGTACAACTGCCTCAAGCGGGCGGGGATCCAGACGGTCGGGGACCTGATCCAGAAGACCGAGTCGGAGCTCGCGGCGATCCCGAACTTCGGCCGCAAGTCGATCGAAGAGGTCAAGGAGACCCTCGACGCCCGCGGCCTCGGGTTGCGCAACGGCTAGTCTCCAGGCGGCCATGCGTCACCGCAAGCAGAGAGGCAAGCTGTCGCGCGACACGGCGCACCGCAAGGCGCTGTTCATGAACCTCTGCCGCGAGGTGATCGACCATGAGCGAATTCAGACGACCGAGGCGAAGGCGAAGGCCGTGAAGCCGGAGCTCGAGCGTCTGATCACCCTGGCCAAGCGCGGCGACCAGCACGCCCGCCG
>DASXAA010000041.1:0-3252 GCA_036407035.1 Thermoleophilaceae bacterium
GCGGACGCAGTCGTGAGCCTGCGCGAGGCCACCGACATCACCGCCAAGCTGCGGCCGAAGCTCCCGCTCGTCGCGGTCGGCGCGCTCGGCGCCGGGTTCGTCCTGGCCGGCGGCATCGGCGCCACGGCACGGCTGATGTTCAGGCGCGGCCGCGAGGGCGACGAGCAGATCCGGCTCGGCCGCTACTCGATCGTCGACCGCGACTAGCCGGACCGGGCGGTCACGGTGAACGTGGCGCGCTTCGTGCGCGGCGCCGTCGACCCGAAGGAATAGCGGCCCGCCTTCAACGTCACGCGCAACGTCGCGTAGCCGCGGAACGCCGCTCCGGTGGACTCACTCACGCCCGCACCGGTGAGTCGGAAGCCGGCTTTCTTCGAGCGGTCACGGACGACGAGCACGAACTTCCCGGCGGGCTCGCTGCCGGCGGCGCCGTGGGCGTCGACGAGCGTCACCTTGCCGGCTGCGGAGACGGTCGCCGTCAGCCTGGTCGTAGCCGGCGCGGGTGGAGCGAGCTGCGCGGTCCCGACCGCGAACTCACCCTTCATGACGGTGGCGTGCGGGTCGCACACGAACCGGTAGATGCCGTCGGCCAGCGTGACCGTGAACGTGGAGTCGCCGACTCCGTTGACGTCGGTTGCCACGTTCACGCCTGGGCCGAACAGGTGGAAGTCGTGGATCTGCGACTGGTCATGGACGACGAGCGTGTACGTGCCGGGGTCGAGGTGCTGGACGGGCGCTCCGTTCGGATCGGCGAGGCTGATCGTGAAGGCGTCGTTCGCGCCCACACTGCCGACCAGCGTGGGGTTGTCCGCCCGCGCGCCGGGCAGCACGACGAGGGCGGCGAGCACGACGGCGCCGAGGGCGCGGATCCTGACCTGCACGGCAGGGGGTACGCGCCCGGCGGCGAGCCGGTTTGCCGGGTCGGAGGGCGGCTCGCGCGAGCCGCCCTCCCGCCGGCTGTGGGCTAGATGGTCTCGCCGCGGCGGCCCAGGCGCCGAACGCCGAGGCCGGCCAGCACGAGCGCTGCACCGAGCAGCGCCGGGATCCAGGTCGGCAGACCGGTGAACGGCAGGACGCCCGTGCGCGCGGCGCTCCGGATCGCCTTCCGCGGATGCAGCCGCTTCTGCGCACCGAGGACGCCGCTGTGCGACTTGGGCTTTGCGGTCACCGTCGGCTGCTTCGTCTTCGGAGCCGCCGCCGCGGGCTTCGCCGTTGCCACGGGCGCGGGCGCAGCCGCAGGCGGCGGGCTCGCGGGCGGCGCGGCCGGTGGCGGCGGCGGGCTGGCGGCCGCTGCAGGCGGCGGAGGCGGCGGGCTCGCGGGCGGGGCAGCCGGAGGCGGAGGCGGGCTCGCGGGCGGCGCGGCCGGAGGCGGCGGCGGGCTCGCGGGCGGCGGCGGCGGAGGCGGCGGCAGCGGCGGGGGCGGCGGCGGCGGCGTTCCTCCGCTCGAGCACGCGTGCGTCCCGCCGTTCTCGCCGCGGATCTCGCGGCCCTGATGGTTGTAGAAGTTGTCCGACCCGGGCGGCCCCTCTTGCTGGATCGGCTTCCCGTATACGAGGTCGAGCTCGAAGTAGCAGTCGGGCACCGACACCGAGAGCTGCTGCTCGCCGCCGGTGAGCGTCTTCGTCATCGAGTCGAAGTAGTGCTCGGTGTCGGCCCAGCTCTCGTCCCAGGTCGGGTGCTCGGCCGTGTAGGCGACGTACGACACCTCGACGCCCGTGCAGCCTTGCTCGACCGTGAACGTGATCGTGGCCCGGCCGCCCTCCTTGATCCCGACGTTGGTCGACTCGATCGTGCACGCCGGCGTGAAATCGGCGCGCGTCGCCGAGGCGCTGCCACGCGCAGCAGCCATCCCCGGGAAGGCGGCACAAAGAACCGCGAGCGCGACCACGCCCACGGAGCCGCAGATCCGTGCCTTCATTTGTCCCCCTATGAGCCGCAGTGGACCGCAGTGAACCTACGGCTCGAAAACGGCAAAAAGCCGCAACCGGTTACGCCCTGAGGGCGGCGCCGTACCGGCCGGACAGCGCGTCGACGATCCGCTCGCGCAGCGCCGCCGCGTCGGCGTCCGTGAGCGTGCGCTCCGGCGACTGGAACGACACCGCGAACGCCAGAGACTTGCGACCGGAGCCGAGCTCGTCGCTGCGGTACTCGTCGAAGGCGCGCACCTCGCGCAGCTCGGCGCCGGCGGCCTCGCGCATCGCGCGCTCGAGCTCCGCCGCCGTGACGCGCTCCTCGACCACGAACGCGAGGTCCTGCCGGACGGCGGGGAAGCTCATGACGTCCTCGTAGCGAACGTGGCTCGGAAGGCCGGCCGCGAGCGCGGCGAGATCGAGCTCGAAGGCTCCCCAGCGGCCGGCGAGGAGGCTCGGATGCAGCTCGCCGAGCCAGCCCTCCGGGAGCTGCGCGGCCTTCCCGGGATGCAGGAGGTCGTGTCGGCCGGGCCCGGGCCGGAGCTCCAGCTTCAGCGCGCCGTAGAGGATCTCGGCCACGGCCTTCGCGGCCGCGAAGCCGCCCTCGACGACGGCGCCGACGCGCCAGTGCTCCGTGGGCAGCGGGTCGGCAGGCGGCAGGTAGACGCGGGCGATCTCGAACAGCTGGACGCCCTCGTTTCCCACCTCGGCGTTGCGGCGGGCCACCTCGACGAGGCTCGGAAGCAGCGTCGTGCGGAGCACCGCCTGCTCGGCCGAGAGAGGCGCGGGCAGCCGCAGCGCCGCAGGATCCGGATCGGCCGCACCCAGGCTGGACGTGTACGCCTCGGACAGTCCGGCGCCGACGAGCACGTCCTCGACCACGCGCCGGAGCTTCTGCTCGGGCGAGAGCCGCCCGAACATCGCCTGACGGCGCGGCAGCGTGAACGGGACCTCGTCGAGATGGAACCGCGCCACCTCCTCGACCAGGTCGACCTCGCGCGTCACGTCGCGCGCGCGCCACGTGGGCACGGTGACCTCGCCGTCCTCGTTCACCGCGAACGCGAGGCGCGCGAGAACATCGCGCTGCTCGCTCGCCGGGACATCGAGGCCCATGAGCGCGTTGGCCCGCTCCGGCCGGAAGGAGATCACCGGCCGCTCGGGCAGCTCGCCTCGCGCCTCGCCCGCTCCGGTCCAGCGCGCGCCGGTGAGCTCGACCATCAGCTGCGTCGCCAGTGTCGCAGCCTGTCCCGCCAGGTACGGGTCGACGCCCTTCTCCCACCGGTTCGACCCCTCGGTGCGCAGGCCGAGCCGCTCGGAGGTGTGCAGGAGCGACACCGGCTCG
>DASXAA010000042.1:0-25223 GCA_036407035.1 Thermoleophilaceae bacterium
CTGATCGTGATCCTGCCGCCGCCGGTCGGCGTGCGCGCGGACGCCGTCGTCGAGACCGGGACGTTCGGCACGAAGAACATCTTCCCCTCAAACCCCGACCTGCCGCTGCGCAGCTTCACCCTCAGCTTCAACGACGGGCGCGAGGGCCTCATCTCGCTGACCAGGGACCTGTGCGACCCGAAGACCGACACCACGATCCACGTCGCCCTCACCGCCCACTCCGGCAAGCGCGCGGAGTTCAGCTCGCGGCTCGCCACGCCGGGCTGCGACCCACGCGCCCGCGTGTCGATCCGCAGGCGCGGCCGCAAGGCGACGCTGGTCGCGCGGCTGACCGCAGCCCGCGAGGGCCCGGCGGTCACCGCCGCCTCTCTGGCGCTCCCGAAGGGGCTGCGCCGCGGCCGCTCGCGGCCGCGCGTGCGGGCCGATGGCAAGGCGGTCGCAGCTCGCGCGCGCAAGCGGTCGGCGAGGATCGGCTTCGAGGGCGACGGCGTCCGCGCGGCGCGGATCGTGTGGAAGGGCCTCGTGGCCGGCAAGAAGCTGCGCCGCGCGGTCCGGGTGCGCGTGACGTTGAAGGACGCCCGCGGCCGAAAGACCGTGCTGAAGCCGCGGGTGAGGTTGCGCGGGCACAAGCGGGGCTGAGCGCCGCGAACGTGTGTCGGCGGGAGTGTTCATTCCTAGGCCGCGGCGAGCGACGGCGGCTCATCCGGAGGAACCGCGGCCAGCCGACGAGCTCGGCGATTGCGGCCGGAGAAGTTCGGGGTCTGGGAATGGCAGTTGGGACAGAGGAGCCTGAGGTTCTCGAGCGTGTTGTCCGTTCCGTCTCCATTGACATGGTGGAGCGCCATCGAAAGCGGCTCGCCGCGCCATTTCGTGATGCCGCAGGCTTCGCATCGATTCGTCTTGAGCCCTGCCGCGAGGAGCCGCAGCTTCAGGTGATTGCGACTCGTCCGTCGACCTCGGACCAGGTACCTCTCGATCGGCGCGGCCGCTGGACGCGTGGCGATGGCGCCGCGCCCCACCGCGTCGTGCCAGGTCTTCGAGCAGAAACCGAAGTGGGCCTGGCACGCGCGCGCCGAGCGACCATCGTCGTAGTAGCGCTGGACGGCCTCCCAGTCGTACCGTCGCGCGCATTTGCTCCGGACCGGTACCCCCAGCGCCCGGGCGTGGTAGCTGACGGTCCCCGGCGTCAACCCGAGCTGGCGAGCTGTCGCAGCCTGGGTGGCGCCAGTGGCCAGAAGTCTCGCGACGGCCTCGCGTGTCGTCATCGAACACATGTTCCCATGTGGCCCGGACGGACGGCCCCACAACGCGCGGCTAAACTGCGGGTTTGCCGAGAGTTGTGTTGCTTGGTTGTACCTAATTCAGGTCATCGACTCTTGGGGAATGGTGTAATGGCAGCACGACTGGTTCTGGCCCAGTTAGTCCAGGTTCGAGTCCTGGTTCCCCAGCCTCACTGAAGCGCTCGCGCGCAGGCGAGGACACGCCCGACGCTAGACCGACGCCAGGTCCGTGCTCTCGTCGGCCAGCGCGTTCGGATCGGGCGACGCGTGCTCCTTGATGAAGCGCCGCGCGTGCTCCAGGTCGTCCGAGCGGCCGACCGTCAGCGCCGCCGTCACGGTGCCGTCGTCGACGTAGAACGCGGTGAAGTCGCCGTCGTCGAGCGAGCCGCGGATCACGGGCTCGCCCGAGCCGGGGCCCACGTACTCCATCCACGACCAGTCGGCGAGGTCCGAGAAGAAGTACGGCACCACGTCGTGCTCCACGCCGCGGCCGAGCATGTTGAGGGCGGCCGTCTTGCCCTGGTTGAAGGCCACGTCCCAGTGCTCGATCCGCATCGGGCGGCCGTGGATCGGGCTGTCGTACTCGCAGATGTCGCCGGCGGCGAACACGCCGGGCGCGGACGTCTCGAGGCCGGCGGAGCAGCGCACGCCTCCGGCCTCGCCGAGCTCGAGGTCCGCGGCCTTCGCGAGCGTCACGTCCGGCACGACGCCGGCGCCGATCACCACCATGTCGCACGCCAGCTCGATGCCGCCGGACGTGACGACCTTGTTGACGCGGCCGCCTGAGCCCTCGAAGCGGTCGAGCTCCTCGCCGCCGTGGACGGCGATCCCGTGCTCCTCCAGCACGCCCTGGAAGAAGGCGCCGACCTTCTGGCCGAATTGCCGCTGGAGGGCGATCTCCTCCATCATCACGATCTCGCACTTGACCCCGAGCGACCACGTCAGCGAGGCGGCCACCTCGGTGCCGATGTAGCTGCCGCCGATGAGCACGACCCGCTCGGCCTGCTCGGCGTCGGCCCTGATGCCGTCGGAGTTGCCGAAGGCGCGCAGGTAGTGGATGCCGTCGAGGTCGCAGCCGTCCACGCGCAGGCGCCGGACGTTCGAGCCGGTCGCGAGCAGCGCCTTCCCGTACTCGATCTCCTCCTTCGTCGAGAGCGTCGCCACGCGCTCGCCGGTGTCGAGCTTCGTGACGCTCGTGCGCGTCATCAGCTCGATCCCCTGCTCGTCCCACCACTCGTCCGGGCGGAAGAGCGCGTCCTCGCGGCTCTCCTTGCGCTGCAGGTAGCCCTTCGACAGCGGCGGGCGGTTGTAGGGCGGATCGGTCTCGCGCCCGACGAGGAGGACCGATCCGTCGGCGCCCTCCTCGCGCAGCCAGCGCGCGCAGTTCGCCGAGGCCAGCCCGCCGCCGATCAGGAGGTAGTCGACGGAGCGCCGGGCCACCGGTCCGCTATCCCCCCACGCCCGCGCGGTTGGTGAAGAGCGAGGTGACGTTCGACTCGAGCGCGACGTCGAGCACGATCAGCACCTCGTCGCCGCCCTCGACGACGGAGTCGCCGGCGGGCACGAAGCCGCCGCCGTTGCGAAGGATCGAGATCACGAGCGACCCGTCCGGGAGGCCGAGGTCCTTCACACGCTGTCCGGCGGCGCCGGAGTTCTCGGCCACCTCCAGCTCGATGATCTCGAGCCGCTCCTCCGGCAGGTCGAGCAGGTGGACGAGGCCGTACTTCGGAACCTCGTGCTCGATCAGCCGCAGGATCAGGTCGGTGGCGGAGATCGCGGGCTTGACCCCGAGCAGCTCGAAGTGCTGCAGGTTGCGCGGGTTGTTGCAGCGGGCGACGACGCGCGGCACGCCGTACTTCTCGCGCGCGACCTGGGAGATCAGGATGTTGTCCTCGTCGTCGCCGGTCACCGCGATCACGAGGTCGGCGCGCTCGATCCCGGCGCGCTCGAGCACCCACAGCTCGGAGCCGTCGCCGTAGTGGACGCTGTGCTCGAGCTCCTCCTCGACGACCGCGTAGCGCGCCTGGTCGGACTCGATCACGGTGACCTCGTGGCGCTTCTGGATCAGCTCACGGGCGAGGTTCCATCCGACCTTGCCCGCCCCGACGATCAGGACATACACAGTTAGCCCGAGACCCCCTCGAAGCGGATCTGGCCGCGCACCGCCGCCTCCAGCAGCTCGATCGCGGTCTGCGTCGGGCAGACGGTCTGGAGGCCCTGCTCCGCGTACCAGCGGGCCCGGTGCGGGTCCAGGACGCGGACAACCACGCGCTCCACGTTGAAGCGCCGCTTCGCGATCTGGGCGATGACGAGGTTGGTGTTGTCGCCGTCCGTGGACGCGACGAAGGCGTCCGCCTGCTCGATCCCGGCCTCCAAAAGGGCGTCGATCTCGAGCGCCGTGCCGACCGTGAACCGTCCGCCGCGGTCCTCCCAGCTCTCCCCCTGGCCCTGGTTGAGCGTGGCGATGGCCTCGGCGTCCTCGTCGAGCACGGACACCTCATGGCCCTCCTCGAGCATGGACTTCGCGATGGCGGAACCCACGCGCCCGCACCCGATGATCAAGACGAACATACGGCGCCCACTCTACAAAGGGTTGCGTCAAAAGAGCCTAAGAGACAGGCTCTAAGGCCGCACGCCCTCGCGGGTGCCCTCCTCGCCGGCCGGCGGCACCGTGAGGATCACCTTGCAGGGCGCCTTCTCGACGACGTAGCGGGTCGTCTCGCCGACGAACCGGTCGCGTGTCCGGCCCCGCCCCCCCAGCAGGGCGCCGCCGCCGATGCGGGTCGGCTCCTCCGCGGCCAGGATGATCGCCTCCACTCCGCGCCGGCGGGCCTCCGACACGATCGCCTGCCCCACAGAGCGCCCGCGCACCATCGCGGTGGCCACCTCCACGCCCTCGTACTCCTCCCCCACCTCTTTCGCCCGCGCCAGCACGCGCTTGGCGTCCGCGACCCGCTCCTCCGGCACGCGCGCGTCGATCGGCAGCGACATCGGGATCTCGAACACGTACAGCGCCTCCAGCACCGCGCCGCCCTCGGTCTCGTCGGCCGTTTCGGCGGCGAGCCTGCCCGCAGTGCCGATGATGTCGTCGTCCAGCTCCTCGCCGAACACCGGCACGAGGATGCTGCCGTACTCCATGTCGGGCGTGTCGCGGAGCGCCTCGGCGGGGATCGTGAAGCGGTCCGTGAGCGTCTTGCCCTGCCCGCGCCGGTACACGACGTACAGCACCACCCCGAAGGCCATCCACGCCCCGCCGATGATCCGGCCGCCGCCGTGGAACAGCACGACGCTCACCCACGCCGCCATCGCGGCCAGCGCCCCGATCACCGCCGGGATCGGCACGGTCGCCCGCCCCACCCGCACGCCGAACGGGACCCGGAACGCGGTCGGGCGGTCGGGCTCGCGGAAGCGGAGCACGATCACCGACAGGTGGGCGATCGAGAAGGCCAGCATCGCGCCGAAGGCGAAGATCCCGGCCAGGAAGTCGAGGTCCTGCGAGAGCGCGAGACAGAAGGCGAGCACCGCCGCGATCGTGATCGCCACGTAGGGGGTGCCGCGGCGCTCGTGCAGCCGGCCGACCGCGCTCGGGATCTGCCGGTTCGTGGTCAGCGAATAGGCGAGCCGCGCCAGCCCCAGCATCTGCCCGGTCATCGCGACCAGCAGCATGGCCGCCGCCATCGCGCCCACCAGGTAGCGGAACGCGTCCTTCAGCCAGGCGGGGTCGAACGAGGACGCGATCCCCAGCACGGGCGCCTCGATGTACTGGTCGCCGAGGGCGGTCGAGCCGTGCTCGACCGGTACCGCCATCAGCGCGGCGGTCGAGACCGCGACGAACAACAGCAGCGCCGCGACCGAGCTCACCGCCGCGAACCGCCGCAGCCCGCGGCGCCCCACCCGCACCTCCCCGGCCAGCCCGGACGCCGCCTCGATCCCGATCATCGCGAAGGTCGCGACCACCGCCGCGAAGATCGCGTCCTCCCAGGTCGGCGTCGTGCCGACGTGGATGGTGTCGAGGATCGCCCCGGCGTCGAACGACTGTGCGAACGCGATCACCGCGATCGCGGCGAGCAGCACGATGTTCCACAGCGACAGCCGCAGCACCAGGCCGAGGCGGTCTGCGGACAGGCCGCGCACGTTCGCCATCGCCACCAGCAGCAGCACCCCGCCGACCACCAGCACCTCGGCCACGCCGCCGTCGGTGATGTCCCAGAACGCGGTGACGTACTCCGAGATCGCAACCGCGCCGATCGAGATCGCGATCAGGTAGTCGAGCAGGATCGCCCAGCCGGCGACGAAGCTCCAGAACTCGTCAAAGGCGTAGCGGGCCAGCGTGGACGCGCCGCCGCGCTCGGCGTGCAGCGACGTGCCCTCCACGTACGTGGCCATCGTGATCACGAGGAACAGGCCGGAGGCGAGAAACACGAACGGCGTCAGGCCGAGCGCCTTGCCGGCCACGACGCCCAGCGAGACGTACAGCGCCGCGACGGCCGCGCTCAGCATGATCGCGAACAGCGCCGGCTCGCCGAGGCTGCGGGTGATCACGGCACCGGCCATCTCCGAGCCGCGCCTCCACTGGTAGCGCGCCCGGCCCGCGACCGGCGCGCGAGGCTCGCCGTCGGGCGAGCTCATCGCCCGCCGCCGTTCGCTCGCGCCGCGCGCGACAGCCACAGCCGCGCGCCGCCGATGAACGCGAGCATCGCGCCGATCAGCACGCCGCGAGCGAGCGGCCCCCCGCCCCCGGCGATCGCGATGACGACCACGGCCAGCCCGAGCACGAGCAGCAGCGCGCTCAGAACGCGAGTCGACGCCAGGTAGGCGCGTTGCACGGTGCCCATCGTAATCCCGCTCAGCCCGGACCCGGTCGATGCCGGCTCAGGCGGCCTTGGCCTGCTTCTCGATACCCCGGGAGGAGTCGATGATCACGCGGCAGGGGCGCTCTGCAAGAACCGTTTCGAGCGTCTTCCCGAACAGCGACGAGCCGGTCCGCCGCGGCGGCAGCGCCATCACCACCGCGCGCGCGCGGATCTCCTTCGCCTCCTCCACGATCCGCCGGCCCGCCTGGCCCGGCCGCACCTTCTCCCAGTGACCGGTCACCCGGCGGCCGCCCCGCACGCGCGCCGAGTCGATGATCGACGCGGCCTTCCCCTCGGCATCCGGCATGGCCGCGTCGATGGGCGCGTTCGGCGGCACCGTGATCGTCACGAGCACGTGGATGCCGCGCCTGCGCCGGGCGGCGAGCCGCGCCGCGGTCGACACCGCCTCGGGCGAGTAGTGGCCGTCCTCGACCGCGACCAGCACCGACTCGTACTCCACCTCGTGCTCCACCGCCGGCTTCGGCAGCACGATCGTGTGGGTGTCCGTGAGCGAGAGCCCCTGCCGGCGGCGGTAGAGCACGTACGTCGTCACGCCGAGCGCCAGCCACACGGCGCCCGCGATGAGCGTCGCGGGGTTGAGCACGGTCACGACCACCCACGCGATGCCGGTGCCGAGCCCGCCGACGATGGCGAACAGCGGCAGGTCCTTGCCGCGCCATCGGAGGTTGCCGGGCCCCCGGTAGGGGCGCTCGACCTCGGGCCTGTCGATCCGCAGCCTGATCACCGACATGTGGGCGACCGTGAACGACAGCATCGCCCCGAAGGCGTAGATCGTGGCCAGGAAGTCCGCCTGACCCGGGAGGATCGTCAGGCAGGCGATCAGCCCGAAGACGACGATCGCCACGTAGGGCGTGCGGAACTTCGGGTGGAGCGCCCGCAGCTGCTCCGGCAGCTGGCGGTGCTGGCCCATCGAGTAGGTCAGCCTCGACACGCCCAGCATCCCGGCGTTCGTCGCGATGAACAGGATCGTCGCCGCCAGGATGCCGACGTAGATCTCGGCGGCCGACTGGAAGACGCCGAGGTCGATGTTCTTCACCACCCCGAGGATCGGGTCCGTGGCGTAGCCGCCGTCCTCCTTCGACTGAGCCAGCTGCGTGGTGCCGTTCACCACCGGCATCGCCGACAGCGCGACCGACGGCAGGAACGCGTAGATCGCGAACACCGCCACCACCACGCCGGCGATCCCGCGCGGGATCGTCTTGCCGTAGTCGCGCGCCTCCTCGGCCATGTTCGAGATCGTCTCGATGCCGGTGTACGCGACCATCCCGACCGGGATCGCGATCAGGAAGTCGGTGACGGTCGGATAGGTGCCGAAGTCCACGTTGTCGACCAGCGTGGACGGCGAGAACACGAGCACCAGGCCGATGATCACGAGCACCACCTGGGTGAGGAAGTCGGCCAGCGCGAGGAACACGTTCAGCCCCGCCGACTCCTTGACGCCGACGATGTTCACCGCGCACAGCAGCACCACGACGAGGATGCCTCCGATGATGTCCGCGGGGGACTCGCCTAGCGGGCTCCAGAAGACGCCCAGGTAGTGCGGCACGAAGAACGCCGAGATGGCGACCGTGATGATGTAGTTGAGCATCTGGCCCCAGGCGGCGAAGAAGGACCAGAACTCGTTGAAGGCGCGCCGGGCGAAGCTCGAGGAGCCGCCCGCCTCGGGATACATCGTGGTCGCCTCGGCGTAGGTCGCGGCCGTGCAGGCGAAGATGAACCCGGCGATCAGGAACACCACCGGCGTCATGCCGAGGGCGAAGATCGCCACCAGGCCGAGCGCGTAGTAGATGGAGCTGCCGACGTTCCCGTAGGCCGTGGAGAACAGGGCGCCGGTGCCCAGCACCCGCTCGAGCCCGCGGTTCTTCGGCCTGTACTCGGCCATTGGTAGGAACGCTAGTCCACTTGCGCGGCGAGCCAGTCCAGCACGGCCGCCGCGTGGGTGTCCGGCGGGAAGACCGGATAGAAGACGTGCTCGATCGCGCCGTCGTCGATCACGAGCGTGATCCGGTTCAGGAGCGTCATGCCGTCGAGCTCGAAGGTCGGCAGGGGGAGCGCGCGAGTGAGGCGGAGCTCGGCGTCACTCAGCACCTCGAAGGGCACGTCCAGCCGCTCGACCATCTCGCGCTGGTACTCGGTCTCCTGCGTGCTGAGCCCGAAGAGCCGCACGCCCAGCTCGGCGAACGGCCCGTGGCGGTCGCGGAAGCCGCAGGTCTCCGGCGTGCAGCCGCGGGCGCCCGGGATGTCGTTCCAGCCCGCGGGAAGCTCCTCGCCGGGCCGCCCGGTGCGCGGATAGCAGAACACGACCACGCGCCCAGGCTGCTCGTCGAGCCGAACCTCGCGGCCGGCGGTGGAGGGAAGCGCCACCGCCGGCATCCGCATGCCCGGGAGGTGGTCGGCGGCGCCGTCGTCCACGGGCTCCGGCAGGTCCGGCGGGAGCACGTGGATGTCGTCGGCGCGGGGCAAGGCGCCCAGAAACTAACGCCGGCGGCGCAGGGACGTCGCGTGCGCCAGCCTCGTGGCGTTGCCGGCCCTGTCGGTCGCGGTCACGCGGACGGTGAGCCTCACGCGGCGCGCGTGCGCCAGCCGCCGCCGCGCCTTCCGCGTGAACCGCAGCGTGACCTTCTTGTGCCCGGCGCGCGCGAGCTTCGCACGGCGGGCGCGCGCCACCGTCACAGGGCGCGCACGGGCGGCCAGACGGAACCGGCGGGCGACCTTGCGCGGCACGTCGCCGGTGGCCCTGATCGTCCCCGCCTCATCGGAGCGGACGAAGAAGCTCAGGCCGCGACGGAGCACGGTCCGCAAGCGGTACGAGCGCCGTAGCTTGAACGACGCGTGTGGCCGGCGACGGTCCCGGGGAGCGCTGATGGGGGCGACCGGCGGCGGCAGCAGCGGCGCGAAGCCGACCCGGCGGCCGAAGACCTCCTGCTCGTCGGTCGCCAGGCCGCCCGTGCCGGGGTCCGCCTGCCACGCCGCGAGCAGCTCCGACCCCGGCCCCGCCGCGACCGCGGGAACAAGCGCGTCCGCCCCCGCGTCCCCCGGGATCCCGGTCTCCGACACCCGGAACGGCGCTCCCACCAGAGTGGTCCCGGCTCCCAGCCGCTGCGCCCAGATCTCGCGCTTGCCCGCCGCCAGGCCGCCCATCGCCGGCGCCGCCTGGTAGAGGAGCACTCGCCCGCCGCCGGCGAGCAGCGCCAAGCGGGCGAACGAGGCACCCTCGCCGGGGGTGGCGGCGTCGGTCAACCGCACGTCGGTGCCATCGGGGAGCGGCGTCCCGTCGGCGGCGAGCCGCTGCGCGAACACCTCCTTGTCGGCGTCCGGGACGCTCGCGTCCTGGCGATGAAAGGCCACCAGGTACTCGCCGGTGGCCGGATCGAAGGACGCGCTGGGGACGATGGCGTCGGCGCCGGGATCGGTGGCGGCGCCGGTCTGCGAGATCTGGAGGTCCGTCGTCCCGCCGAGCTGCGCCCCCGCGGCGCTCAGGCGCTGGCCGTCGATCTCGAACTTCTGGCTCGCCGTGGTCCCGTCGCGGTCCGTGTACCACGTGACCAGGAACTCGTTCGCCAGCGGGTTGTAGGCGATCGAGGGCGATCCCACGAAGTAGGCGAGCAGGCCGGCGCCGGGCGTGCCGGTCGTTGAGATCTGGGTCGCGCCGACGCCCAGCAGGCCGCCGGCGGCGTCGAGTCGCCGGACCATCAGCTCGCTGTTGGCGTCATCGTCCACGGATCCCGACCACGCGACCAGGTACTCGTTCGAGGCGCCGTTCAGCGCGACCGTCGGGCCGATGGCCGATCGCATCATCGGCGTGGTCGAGATCCGGAAGTCGTCCGGCCCGACCTGGTGGCCGCTCTCGTCGAGCCGCTGGCCGAACACCTCGCTCTTGCCCTGGTCGAGCGGCGGCTTGTTCGACTGGAACACCACCAGGTACTCGTGGGTGCCCGGGTTGTAGACGGGCACGCCGCCGCTCGCGGAGCGGAACTGGTCGTCGCCGGTCTGCGAGATCTGCACCGGCAAGCCGATCCGGTTGCCCCGGGCGTCGATGAGCTGGGCGTAGACCTCGCTCTTGAAGATCGGCGCGCCCGACGGAACGCCGCTGAAGGTCGCGAGGTACCGGTTTGCCTGCGGGTCGTACGCGAGCCGCGGGTTGCCCGAGCCGGTGCCGCCCGGACCGTCGGGACCGACCATCGACACGCGGAAGGGGTCGCCCAGGGGGCCGAGCTCCTGGGCGCTCGCCTGCCCAGTCGCGACCAGCGCCAGCACGGCGACGAAAGCCGCGGGGCCCAGGCGCCTTCCGAGCCGCTCCACGACTCGACGGTACCCCGGCGCCACCGGGCGCGCAAACGGCGCGGCTACACCAGGAACGGGATGATCAGCAGCGCCACGATGTTCGCGACCTTGATCATCGGGTTGATCGCCGGCCCGGCGGTGTCCTTGTAGGGGTCGCCGACCGTGTCGCCCGTGACGGAGGCGGCGTGCGCCTCCGAGCCCTTGCCGCCGAACTCGCCGTCCTCGATCAGCTTCTTGGCGTTGTCCCACGCGCCGCCGCCCGAGGTCATCGAGATCGCGGCGAAGAAGCCGACGACGATCACCCCGATCAGCAGCCCGCCGAGCGCCTGGTAGGAGAGCAGGCCGACCACCACCGTCACGATGATCGGGATCAGCGCCGGGATGATCATCTCCCGCTGCGCGGCAGCGGTCACGATCGACACCGCCCGGGCGTAGTCCGGCTTCTCGGTGCGGTCCATGATCCCGGGCTTCTCGCGGAACTGGCGTCGCACCTCCTCGACGACGCCGGCGGCTGCCCGGCCGACTGCCTCGATGGCGAGCGCGGCGAACAGGTAGACCATCATGCCGCCGATCAGGAGGCCGATCAGCACCTCGGGCTGCGAGATGTCGAATCCCTTCACCGCCTCGCCGTCCGCGATCGCCTCCTCGCGCAGCTCCTCGATGAAGGCCGCGAACAGCACCAGCGCCGCCAGCACGGCGGAGCCGATCGCGTACCCCTTCGTCACGGCCTTGGTCGTGTTGCCGACCGCGTCGAGCGGGTCGGTCACGTTGCGCACGTCCTCGGGCAGGTCCGCCATCTCGGCGATCCCGCCGGCGTTGTCGGTAATGGGCCCGAAGGCGTCGAGCGCGACGATCAGGCCGGTCAGCGACAGCTGCGCCATCACCGCCACGCCGATGCCGTAGATGCCGGCCAGCTCGTTGGCGGCGAGGATGCCGAGCGCCAGCAGGATCGCCGGCGCCGCGGTGGACTGGAAGCCCTGGGCGAGCCCCTGGATGATGTTCGTGGCGTGCCCCGTCTGTGAGGCGCGCGCGGTGGTGCGCACGGGCCGGAAGCGCGTGGACGTGTAGTAGTCCGTGATCACGAACAGCCCGGCCGTGATGCCGATGCCGATCAGCGTGCAGAGCCACAGGTCCATCCCGCTCGGCGCCTCGGCCCCGGCCCGCAGCAGACCGGAGAGGCCTCCCTTGTACGTCACGTCGTCCATCAGCACGAGCGTGATCGGCAGGAAGGCGAGCGCCGCCAGCCCGCCGGACACGATCAGGCCCTGGTACAGCGCGCGCTCGACGTTGCCGGCGCGGCTGCGCACGGCGAACGTGCCGATGATCGACGCCACGAGCGATACGCCGCCGATGATCAGCGGGTACACGGCCACGGTCCCGACCTCCTGGAACGTCAGCACGCCGAGCAGCATCACCGCGACCGCTGTGACCGCGTAGGTCTCGAACAGGTCGGCCGCCATGCCGGCGCAGTCGCCGACGTTGTCGCCCACGTTGTCGGCGATCACCGCCGGGTTGCGCGGGTCGTCCTCGGGGATGCCGGCCTCGATCTTGCCGACCAGGTCGGCGCCGACGTCGGCGGCCTTCGTGAAGATGCCGCCGCCGAGACGGGCAAAGACGGAGATCAGCGAGCCGCCGAAGCCGAGCCCCACGAGCGCGTCGATCGCGTCGCGCTCGTCGGTGCCGCCCAGGATCAGGATGCCGTAGTAGCCGGCCACGCCGAGCAGCGCCAGCCCGGCGACCAGCAGGCCCGTGACGGCGCCGCCCTTGAAGGCCACGTCGAGCGCGCGCGAGACGCCGCTGCGCGCCGACTCCGCGACGCGGGCGTTCGCCCGCACCGACACGTTCATGCCGATGAAGCCGGCCGAGGCCGAGAACGTGCCACCGATCAGGAACCCGATCGCGATCAGGATGCCCTCGGCGTCCTGCAGCTCGAGCGCGATCGCCAGCACGACCGCGAGCACGACCGCGACGCCGCCGATGATCGTGTACTGCCGTTTCAGGTAGGCGCTCGCCCCCTCCTGCACGGCCTTGGAGATGCCCTGCATCTCCTCGTTGCCGGGTGAGAGGGCCAGCAGCCAGCGGGACGTGAGGAAGCCGTAGAGCACGGCGGCGCCAGCGCACACGAGCGCTATGACCACGCCCCAGTCAGTCAGGAAGTCCAACGGGTTTTTTCCTCCGTCTGTTTCAGAGTCGGCGGGCCCCGCCGCTCAGTGATGAACGATCGCGCTGTCGAGGGCCGACGCGCACCTGTCATCGGGTTGAGGCCCGATCTTCGGCACGGCCCGGAACAGAAGGGCGCGGAGTCTATCGAGGTTCTCGGCGAAGACCTCGAATGCCACGTCGGCCGAGACCGGCTCCACGGCGGGCATCCCTTGGAGGCCCACGTCGTAGTCCGTGACGATCGCCACGTTCGCGTAGCAGAGCCCGAGCTCGCGGGCGAGCCAGCACTCGGGGTACTGGGTCATGTTCACCACGTCCCATCCCTCGCTCGAGAACCAGCGCGACTCCGCCCGTGTCGAGAAGCGCGGCCCCTGCACGACCACGACGGTGCCGCCCTCCACGACCGCGATGCCCTCCTCGCGGGCGCACTCGGCCAGCACGCGCGAGAGGTCCTCGCAGTAGGGGTCGGCGGCGGAGACGTGGGTGGTCTGCGGACCGTCGTAGAACGTGCTCTCGCGCGCCTGCGTGCGGTCCACGAACTGGTCGCAGATCACGAACGTGCCCGGCGCCAGGTCGGGTTTCAGCGACCCGCAGGCGCACGGGCCGATGATGCGCCGCACGCCGAGCTCCCGCATCGCCCAGATGTTCGCCCGGTAGTTGATGCGGTGCGGCGGCAGCGTGTGCTCGTCGCCGTGGCGCGGCAGGAACACCACCTTGCGGCCGGCCACGTCGCCCACGCGCAGCGGCGCCGACGGCGGCCCGTACGGCGTGGGCATGTGGTGCTCCTCCACCTCGTCGAGGAAGCGGTAGAAGCCCGACCCGCCGAATACCCCGATCAGCTCCCCGGAGGTGTCCATATCTTCGCCCGGGCCTTCGCCCGCTCCTCGTCCTCCTGGCTCTGCTCCGCCTGCGGCGGCTCGGCCGCCGGCTTCTGCGTCTCCCGCACGTACAGCATCTGCAGCTGGGAGAGTGCATCCTTGACCGGACCGACCTCCTCCTGCGGGCACAGCGGCAGCAGCGCGCGCACCGCCTCGATGCCCTGCTTCGCCTGCTCCACGTCGCGCTCGTCCTCGACGGTCAGCCTGCGCCCCGCCAGATTGACGAGCGTGACGACGGTCTGAAGGAGCACGTCGTCCACCTTCAGCTGCTTGAGCGCTTCGCGCAGCTGCTGCTCCTCGTCGGCGCTCATGTCTTCACCCCCTCCTCCGCGTAGGTGCGCCGCGTGTCGGCGACCTCGGCCTCGTAGACCTCCTCGATCGTGGCGCCCGCCTCGAGCGCGCGCCGCTGTCGCTGCGCGCCGTTCTCCTCCGGCAGCGCGGGCTCGATCCCGAGCGCGCCTCGCGCCGGCGCGGTCCAGGCGAGCAGCCGGTCGGTCACGGCGCGCGCCGGGTACTCCTCCAGCCGCTCGAGGTCGATCAGCCTGCCGTCCAGGCCGTGCCTGATCGCGCGCCAGAAGTTCTCCTCCACGACCCGCCGCGGCGGGTCCTCGAACCGCACGCCGTCGTCGTAGTCCAGGGCCGCCTGGGCGATGCAGACGGTGATCAGCGCCGCCAGTGCCGTGGAGTCCTCCGCCCTGGTCTGGGCGTCGCAGATGCGCAGCTCGACCGTGCCGAAGCCGTGGTGCGGGCGGATGCTCCACCAGATCTGGGTCGCCTCGACGATCGAGTTCGTCCGCACCAGGAAGTCCACGTAGTCGGCGTAGGCCTGGAAGCTGCCGAACGCGTCCGGGATGCCGCAGCGGGGGAAGCTCTTCGTGAAGATCTGGGAGCGCGCCGAGTGGAGCCCCGAGTTGCGGGCGTCGAGGAAGGGCGAGTTCGCCGAGATCGCGAGCAGCTCGGCCAGCACCGGGCGCAGCCGGTCGCAGACCGCCACCGCCCTGTCGGGGCCGTTCACCCCCACGTGCACGTGCATGCTGAACGTGTTGTTCCGCCAGGCGACGTACTGCAGCCCGCTCGCCACGCGGCGGTAATGCTCGGTGTCGATGATCTGCTGCTCCTGCCACGGGCTCCAGGGGTGCGTGCCCGTGGCGGCGAGCAGGGCGTCGTTGTCGGCGGCGAGCCTGAACAGCCGCGAGCGCGCCTCGCGCTGCCTCGCCACCGCGTCGGCGAAGTTCTCGCCGCGGCCCGACCGGATCTCGATCTCCGACTTGATCAGCTCGCCGGCGATCGAGGCGGAGAGCAACTCGTCGTCGGCCGCGGCGTCGCGCAGCTCCTCGAACCGGTGGTCGAGCGAGCGCGTGGCGGGGTTGAGGATCGCGAACTCCTCCTCGATCCCGACCGTGAAGTCCTCGGAGGCCTCGAAGACCTCCCTGACCCTCGGCATATCCAGCATGTCTAGGTCAGGTAGAAGTAGAGCGCGTAGAGGAGGTCCACCGCGGGGCTCGAGGTGTGGACGGTCACCTCGGGCGGTACCTGCAGCAGCGCCTCCGAGTAGTTGAAGATGATCTTGACGCCGGCGTCCACGAGGTCGTCGGCCACCTGCTGGGCGGCGTCCGTGGGCACCGCGAGCACGCCGACCACGACGTCCTCCTCGCCGATCACGCGCGACATGTCCTCGTAGGGCCGCACCACCAGGCTGTCGCTGATCGACCCGCCGATCTTGCGCGGGTCCTTGTCGAAGATCGCCACGACCCGGAAGCCGTGGTCGGCGAAGATGTCCGAGCCGGCGATCGCCTGGCCCAGCCGCCCCGCGCCGAACAGCGCGATGTTGTGCTTGCCGGTGGTCCGCAGGATCTTGCGGATCTGCGAGACGAGCGAGTCGACGTTGTAGCCGACCCCGCGCTTGCCGAACTTGCCGAAGCCGGACAGGTCGCGCCGGATCTGCGTCGAGTTGACGTGCGTGTAGTCGGCCAGCTCCTGGGAGGAGATCGTCTCCTTGCCCATCTTCTTGGCCTGGGTCAGGACCTGGAGGTAGCGGGAGAGTCGCGCCGCGACCCCCAGCGAGAGCCGCTCCGACGGCCCCGCCTCCGCCTCCGGCCTGGTCGGCAACTCGGCGCCGACGCCCGTCAGGGGCTCTCGGAAGCTCACGGCTCCACTCTATCGAGCCGCTCCCGCAGCGCCACGGGGTCCACGAAGTACTCGAACAGCTCCCGGCCGTCCAGCGCGACCACCGGAATCCGCTCGCCGTACCGCGCGAACAGCACCGGATCGAGGGTCACGTCCACCTCCCTCAGCTCGAACTCGCGCTCCGCCCGCAGGCCCTCGAGGACCTCGTGCGCCTCCTCGCAGAGATGGCAGCCGGGCTTGGCGTAGATGGTCACGACCGGCATGGCCCGGATTGTGGCGTGCCTGCCACCCTTGGGCCGTGGAGCACGTGGAGCTGGTCGTGTTCGGCCTGCTGGTGGCCATCGCGGCGCTTGCCGTGATCGCCCGCCTGGTCCGGGTGCCGTACCCGATCGTGCTCGTGATCGGCGGCTCGTTGATCGGGTTCGTGCCCGGCGTGCCGTCGGTGGAGCTGGATCCCGACCTCGTGCTGCTGATCTTCCTGCCGCCGCTGCTGTACGGGGCCGCGTTCTTCACCTCGCTGCGGGAGCTGCGGCGGGACTGGCGGCCGATCCTCCTGCTCTCCACCGGCCTCGTGTTCGCGACGATGTGCGCCGTCGCGCTCGTGGCCCACGAGGTGGTCGGCCTCGACTGGGCGGAGGCGTTCGTCCTCGGCGCGATCGTCTCGCCCACGGACGCGGTCGCGCCCGCCGAGATCATGCGGCGCGTCGGGGCGCCGCGGCGGATCCTGGCGGTCATCGAGGGCGAGAACCTGACCAACGACTGGACCGCGCTCGTCTTCTACCGCTTCGCGGTCGCCGCGGTGGTCACCGGCTCGTTCTCCCTCGCGGAGGCCAGCGTGCAGTTCCTCGTCAACGGCCTGGCCGGCCTGGCCATCGGGCTCGTGGCCGGCTGGCTCATACGGCAGGTACGCATGCGCATCGACGACCCGCCGACCGAGATCACGATCTCGCTGCTGAGCGGCTACGCCGCCTACCTGCCCGCCGAGGAGCTGGGCGTGTCGGGCGTGATCGCGGCGGTCACGGTCGGCGTCTACGTCGGCTGGTACACGCCGCAGCTCACCACGCCGCTGATGCGCATGCAGGGCCAGGCCTTCTGGGAGATCCTCCTGTTCCTCCTGAACGCCGTGCTGTTCGTGCTGGTAGGGCTCCAGCTGCCGACCATCCTCGACAACATCGCGGGCCCCTCCACGGGCGACCTGATCTGGTGGGCGGCGGCCGTGAGTGCGGCGGTGATCCTGGTGCGCCTGGTATGGGGCTTCACGATCGTCTACGTCGTGCGGGTGATCGACCGGGCGATCTCTCACCAGGCCCGCCGCACGCGGGCGGGCGAGCGGCTCGTGGTCGGCTGGGCCGGGATGCGCGGGGCCGTGTCGCTCGCCGCCGCGCTGGCGCTGCCCCTGCACACGGACGCCGGCGTGGCGTTCCCCGCCCGCGATCTGATCATCTTCCTCGCGTACGCGGTCCTGCTCGTGACGCTCGTCGGCCAGGGGCTGACGCTGGGGCCGCTGATCCACCTCGTGCGGCTGAAGGAGGACGACTCGGAGGAGCAGGAGGAGGTGCTCGCCCGCACACGCACGGCGGAGGCCGCGCTGGCGCGGCTGTCGGAGATCACGGCCGAGGAATGGGTTCGCGACGAGACCGCCGAGCGCGTCCGGCAGCTGTTCGACTACCGGCTGCGGCGGTTCAGCGCGCGCGCCGAGGGGGACGGCGCCTACGAGGAGCGAGCCGACGCCTACCGGCGGCTCATGTACGAGGTCTTCGACGCCCAGCGCGAGGCGCTGATCCTGCTGCGCAACGAGGGGGCGATCAGCGAGGCGGTCCGGCGCCGCGTCGAGCGCGAGCTCGACCTGGACGAGTCGCGCATCGGTGGCTTCTAGTTGCTCAGGCGCGCAGCCGCGTCCAGCGCCAGGTACTCCGGGTACGGCAGCGGCTCCAGGAAGCGCGCGGCGCCCGCGATCATCGCCGCGTTATCGGTGCAGAGCGCCGGCGGCGGCGCCCACACGCGCACGCCGAGCCGCTCCACGGCCGCGCGCAGCTCGGAGTTCGCGGCCACCCCGCCGCCGATCGCGAGCCGCTCCAGGCCCTCGCGCTCGAGCGCGTCCCGCACGCGGCGGACGAGCGCATCCACGATCGCGCGCTGGTAGGAGGCGGCGAGGTCGGCCCTGTCGGCGCCGGGCTCGTCGCGCAGCCGGTACAGCAGTGCGGTCTTGAGGCCGCTGAAGCTGAAGTCGAGCTCCCCGGGCGCCGAGCGCGGGAACTCGAACGCCTCCGGGTCCCCCTCGCGCGCCAGCCGATCGATCTCCGGCCCGCCGGGGTAGCCGAGGCCGAGCAGGCGGGCGCCCTTGTCGAACGCCTCCCCGGCGGCGTCGTCGAGCGTCTGGCCGAGCACCTCGTAGCGTGCGGGGTCGTCCACGCGCGCGACGAAGGTGTGGCCGCCGCTCGCGACGAGGCACAGGTACGGCGGCTCGATCGGCTCGGGCCCGAGCGTGCTCGCCACCACGTGCCCGTGGAGGTGGTCCACCGGCACGAGCGGGAGCGAGCGCGCGGCCGCGAGCGCCTTGGCCGAGGACAGCCCCACGAGCAGCGCGCCGATCAGCCCGGGGCCGCGCGTCACGGCCACGGTCTCGACGTCCGGCAGGCCGATGCCCGCCCGCTCCAGGGCGTCGGCGGTCACAGCGTCGACCAGCTCGAGGTGGTGGCGCGAGGCGATCTCGGGCACCACGCCGCCGTAGCGGGCGTGCAGCAGCCCCTGCGATGCCACGACGTTCGAGCGCACCTCGCCGTCGCGGGTGACCACGGCGGCGCAGGTGTCGTCGCAGCTCGTCTCGACGCCCAGGATCACGCCGGCGCGCGGTCCGGCACCGTGCGCCACATGATGAGGGCGTCCTCGCGGTTGTCGTGGTAGTACGCCCGGCGCCGGCCGGCGGCGCGGAAGCCGAACCGCTCGTAGAGCCGGATCGCCGGGTCGTTCGAGGTGCGCACCTCGAGCGTGTACTGCTCGCTCGGCTTGTCGGCCAGCTCGAACAGCCGCTCGATCATCGCCCCGGCGATGCCCTGGCGCCGCAGGCGGTTGTCCACGGCCACGTTCATCACGTGCCAGACCGTGTCGTAGCGCGAGCAGACCAGGTAGCCGACGATGCGGCCGGCGCGGAGCGCCGCGAGGCAGGTCCCGGACGGCTTCGACAGCTCGAGCACGAACATCGCGAGCGACCACGGCGTGGGGAACGCCCGCCGCTCGATCGCGATCACCTGCGGCAGGTCGGCGTAGGTGAGGCGCCGCAGCTCGAGCTCGCCGGCGGCGGTCGCGACCTCCTTGGGAGGGACGCTGCTCTCGTCTGCCGGTGCTGGCTCGGTGGTCATCGGGGAAGTTTGGCGTCGGGTGGGCGGATGTACTCGGGGAGAACGGCGTCCGGCTCGGTATCCGGCACGGCCGCCGCAAGCTTGCAGACCGTCAGGGCGCGGACCACATGCGCCGGGTCCGAGTCCGGTGCGACCCGGATTCCGGCCGGCTCGAGCACCCCTCTGAATCGTATCGAGCCGTCGCCGGCCGCCAAGGGGGCGATCTCCGCGGCGCGGACGCGCGCCGCGACGTCCTCCGGGGTCGCGGCGAACGGCGGCCAGACCGTGGATCCGCCCTCGTGCAGCGCGGCGAACAGCTCGCCGCGGCGGGCGTCGATCAGGGGCAGCCGCGGCCCGTCGCCGCCGATCCCGGCGGCGAGCGCGGCGAGCGAGGACACCGGGCGCAGGGGCAGCGCGGCGGCGTGCCCCAAGCCCCGCGCGGTGGCGATCCCGATCCGCAGCCCGGTGAACGTGCCGGGGCCGACGCCAACCGCGATCGCCGCCAGGTCGCTCCAGCCGACCGCGGCCCGGCCCATCACGTCGGCGATCGCAGGCATCAGCTCGGCCGCGTGCGCGGGCGGGGCGCCGAGGGCGGCGGCGTCCGGGGCGGTCTCGAACGCCTCGCCGTCCGCCCGCAGCACGCACACGGCGCAGGCGGTGGTGGAGGTGTCGAGGCCGAGCAGCGTCACTCGATCGTGATCCGGCGCCGCTCCGGGCCGAGGTGCTCGAGCCGCACCCGGGCGGCCACCCGCTCCAGCACCGGGGCCGCCACGTCGGGCCACTCGAGGAAGCCCACGCGCGCGGGCGTCAGGTAGTCGTCGAGCAGCGCCGGGTCCTCGCCCGCCAACGACCGCAGCCGGTAGAGGTCGAGGTGCGCCACCTCGGGATCGCCGCCCAGGACGTGGCCGATCGTGAACGTGGGACTCGTCACCGGCCCCTCGACGCCCAGGGCGCGGGCCGCCCCGCGCACGAAGGTGGTCTTGCCGCTGCCGAGCTCGCCGCTCACAAGGACCACGTCGCCGGGGCGCAGGCGCTCCGCGAGGGCGGCCCCGGCCGCCTCGGTCTCCTCCGGGTTCGAGCTCTCGAGGACCATCGGCCCTGGCGCGCCGCGGCTACCCGAACAGGTCGAGCTGCGGCGGCTCGGGCTCCGGCTCCGGCCCCGGCGGGCCGCCCCCGACGGCGACCGCCACGCGGCCGGGCGGCTCGGGGGCCGGCTCCGCGAGCACGGCGGGCAGCCCCGCGAAGTCGGCGCGCAGCTCCTCGAGCACGCGCGGGGTGCGCAGCGCGGCGGCCGGGTGGTAGAGCGGGTAGAGCCGCACCCAGCGGCCGCCGAGCTCGTGGACCTGCGGCTTGCCGCGCACGCTCGTGATGCCGCGGCTCGAGCGGGTGAGCAGCTTGGTGGCGAAGTTGCCGAGCGTGCAGATCACCTTCGGCTCGATCAGCTCGACCTGCTTGAAGAGGTACGGCTTGCACGCCTCGATCTCGTCGGGCTGCGGATCGCGGTTGCCCGGCGGGCGGGACTTGAGCACGTTCGCGACGAACACGTCGCCGCGGGCGAGGCCAATGCCCGCGAGCAGCTCGTCCAGCAGCTTGCCGGCCCGGCCCACGAACGGCAGCCCCTGGAGGTCCTCCTGGGCGCCGGGGGCCTCCCCCACGAACATCAGGTCGGCGTCGGCGTTGCCGTTCCCGAATACCACCTTGGTGCGGCACTTGTGGAGCGGGCACCGGGTGCAGGCGCGCACTTCGTGGTAGAGGGCGACGAGCTCCTCCCGACGCTCCTCGGGAGATCGCGGTTCCATCGCGGACAAGCCTAGGGATCGGGGGTGACGGCAACTGTCACGGGTATCCTTTGGGGGCCGGCCGCTACCCGCAGCGGAGTGGACCAGGCACAGGAAATGAACTCGAACAGTCACACGCTTGCCACCGTGGGCGTGGTGGGCGCGGGCCGCCTCGGCTCTGCGCTCGCCCGGGCCCTCGCGACGACGGGATGGGCGGTCGACGGACCGTCTCGCCGCGGCGAGACGCCGCGCGGCTGCGACGCGATCGTGCTCTGCGTGCCGGACTCCGAGATCCCGGCGGCGGCAGCGGCGGTGGCGGGCGCCGCTCCGCTGGTCGGCCACACGAGCGGCGCCACGCCGCTCACGGCGCTCGAGCCCGCCGGCGCCGAGGCGTTCGGCTGGCACCCGCTCCAGACCTTCGCCGGCGGACCGGACGACGCCGCCCTGTTCGCCGGCAGCGGCTGTGCCATCGCGGGTGACACCGAGCGGGCGCTCGAGTTCGCCCGCGAGATGGCCCGCCGGCTCGGGATGACCGCGTTCGAGATCGACGACTCCGGCCGCGCCTCGTACCACGCCGCCGCCTCGATCGCGTCGAACTTCCTGCTGACGCTCCAGGCCGCGGCGGAGGAGGCGGCCGCCGGGGCCGGGCTCGAGCCGGAGGAGGCGCGTGCGCTGCTCGCGCCGCTCGTGCGGCGCACGTTGGAGAACCACGCCGCGGTCGGCCCGCGGGAGGCGCTGACGGGCCCGGTCGCCCGCGGCGACGAGGAGACGGTCGCGGCGCAGCGGGCCGCGGTCGCGGAGACGGCCCCCCACCTGCTCGCCCTCTTCGACGAGCTCGTGGAGCAGACCCGGCGGCTCGCCGGTCACGAGGTGACGGCGCCGTGAGGGTCGTGCGCCGGATCGCCGAGCTGCGGGAGGCGCTCGCGCCGGAGCGGCGCGCCGGACGGACGATCGGGCTCGTGCCGACGATGGGGTCGTTCCACGACGGGCACCTGTCGCTGATCCGCCGCGCCCGCGCGGACACCGACGTCGTCGTCGTGTCGCTCTTCGTCAACCCCGCACAGTTCGGCCCCGGCGAGGACCTCGAGGGCTACCCGCGCGACGAGGAGCGCGACGTGCGGCTGGCCGAGGAGCTGGGCGTGGACGTGCTGTTCCCGCCGCCCGTCGAGGAGGTCTATCCCGAGGGCTTCGACACCACCGTCGCCGTCGGCGGGCTCACGACGGTCCTCTGCGGGCACCCCGAGCGCCGCGGCCCCGAGCACTTCGCCGCCGTGGCCACCGTCGTGACCAAGCTCTTCAACATGGCCCAGCCGGACGTCGCCTACTTCGGGCAGAAGGACGCCCAGCAGGCGCTCGTCGTCCGCAAGCTGGTGGCCGACCTCGACATCCCGGTGCGGATCGAGGTCTGCCCGACGATCCGCGAGCCGGACGGCCTCGCGCTCAGCTCGCGCAACGCGTACCTCTCGCCGGAGGAGCGCGAGCGCGCGGCGGCGCTGAGCCGGGCGCTGCGCGCGGCCGAGGCGCGCGTCTCGGAGGGCGAGACCGCCGCGCGCGCCGTGCTCGCGGCCGCCCGCGCGGAGCTGGACGCCGCCGGGGTCGACCCGGAGTACCTGGAGCTGCGGTCCGCCAGGGACCTTTCGCCCGTCGAGCGCGTGAACGGCTCGACGCTGCTGGCCGTCGCGGCCCGTGTGGGCCGCGCGAGGTTGATCGACAACGCGATCCTGGAAGAGTCGAGGTAGATGAAAGGAGCTGATCGCATGAGCACGAGTCCGCGCGCATCCGCGCCGCCGGCCAAGCGGCCGACCGTGACGCTGTCGAAGCTCGCCGAGAAGAAGGCGCTCGGGGAGCCGATCGTGATGGTCACGGCTTACGACTATCCGAGCGCCCAGGTCGCCGAGGAGGCGGGCGTGGACGTGGTCCTGGTCGGCGACTCCGGCGCGATGACCGTGCTCGGGTACCCGAGCACGGTGCCGGTCACGCTCGACGAGCTGCTGATGCTCGCGGCCGCCACGCGCCGCGGACTGGTCACGCCGCTGCTCGTGGGCGACATGCCCTTCGGCTCCTACGAGGTGTCGAACGAGGAGGCCGTGCGGAACGCCCAGCGGTTCGTCAAGGAGGCCGGCTGCGACGCCGTCAAGCTCGAGCGCGGCGGCACCTCGGTCGAGCGGGCCCACGCGATCGTGGCGGCCGGGATCCCGGTGATGGGCCACGTGGGCCTGACGCCGCAGACTGCGTCGGCGCTCGGTGGCTACCGCTCGCAGGGCCGCACCGCCGAGCGGGCGCTCGAGGTCATGCACGACGCGCTCGGCCTCCAGGAGGCGGGCTGCTTCTCGGTCGTCTTCGAGGCCGTGCCGAGCGCGCTGACCGAGGCGATCATGCCGCGCATGCAGATCCCCGTGATCGGGATCGGGGCCGGCCCCGCCACGGACGGCCAGGTGCTCGTGCTCCACGACCTGCTCGGGATCTACGACGGTCACGCCGCGCGGTTCGTCAAGCGCTACGGCAACATCCGGGTGCAGATGGTCAAGGGCGTCAGGACGTTCGCCGACGACGTGCGCGCGCGGCGCTACCCGGAGCCCCAGCACGGCTACACGATGGCGCCGGACGAGATCGAGCGGATGCACGTGCTGGTGGGCGAGCCGAGCGGGGAGCCGTTCACGGGCGGCCTGACCCTGTAGTGGCCGTCCATACGGGGCAGCTCCGCTTCTCGACCGAGGGCGACGGCGACGTGATGGACCTGACCGAGGGGATCGAGAGCGTCGTGGAGTCCGCGGGGGTCGACTCGGGCGTGGCCTCGGTGTTCGTGCCCGGATCCACGGCGGCGGTCACGACGATGGAGTTCGAGCCGGGCGGCGTGCACGACCTGCGCGCGCTGCTCGACCGGCTCGTCCCGCCACAGGGCGACTACGAGCACAACCGGCTGAATCACGACACGAACTCGCACGCCCACATCAAGGCGGCGATCGTCGGGCCCTCCGAGACCGTCCCGGTGCGTGACGGAAGGCTTGCACTCGGGACCTGGCAGCAGGTGGTTCTGATTGACTTCGACGACCGTCCGCGCGAGCGGACGGTGGTCGTCCAGGTGGTGGGCTAGCGAGAGCCCTCCGGGGCGGCCGCCGCGCCTTCACCGAACACCGCATCCATGGGTACCGAGCGGTGTTCGGAAGGCCGGGTAACGGATTAACACTGGCCATGACCGGAGCGGAGGCAGTCAGGCATGCGTGATCGTGGATTGAAGGGACTTGGGATCGCGGGGGTCGCCTTCCTCGCCTTCTTCGCGCCGGCGACGGCGGTGGCGGCGCCGGCGAAGCCGGCCGTGACGACCGGCGCCGTGTCGAACCTCGCCCAGACCACGGTCGTCCTGAACGGGAACATCAACCCGAACGGGGCGGCGACCACCTACTTCTTCCAGTACGGGCCGACGAGCCTGTACGGGGCGCAGACGCCGGCCGCGACGACGGGCAACGGCACCAAGGGGCTCAAGGTCTCTCTCGGGGTGGCCGGCCTGGCGCCTGCCACGAGGTACCACTACCGGCTCGTCGGCCGGAACTCGAAGGGGCTCGTGAAGGGCAAGGACCGCGTCTTCACGACGCGCCGCCAGCCGCTCGGCGTGACGCTCGCGGCCACGCCCAATCCGATCATCGCCGGCCACTCCGCCACGCTCGCCGGCCAGCTGACCGGCACCGGCAACGCCGGGCGGGTTGTCGCGCTCCAGGCGAACCCGTTCCCGTACACGCAGGGGTTCCTGACCCTCGGCAACTCGCAGGTGACCGGACCCACCGGTGCGTTCTCCTTCCCGCTGCTCTCGGTTGCGGTCAACACGCAGTACCGCGTGCTGATGCCTGCGAACCCGAGGATCGTGAGCCCGATCGTCGTGCTCGGCGCTGCGGTCAGGGTGACCACGCACGCGAAGGCGCGCGGGAGCCGGCTGCGCTTCTCGGGCCGGATCAGGCCGGGTGCGCCGGGGTCGCAGATCGTGATCCTGAAGCGCAGGCACGGCAAGTGGGTGCGCGTCGGACGGACGTTCGCCCGCGCCAGGTCGGGCGGTTACTCCGCCTACCGGAAGGTCATCCACCGGGTGCGCGGGCGGTACCGCATCGCCGCCGTGGTCGAGGGCGCCTACACGGGCAACTTCGGCCGCGTCGTGGTGGTGCACCGCAGGCGCTAGCGCTCGGGGTACTCCACCCGCCTCAGCACTCGCGCGGGCGCGCCCGCGGCAATCGAGAACGGCGGTACGTCGACGGTCACCACGCTGTTGGCCCCGATCACCGAGCGCTCGCCGATGGTCACCCCGCTCGTGACGACCACGTTGGCGCCGCACCAGACGTTGTCGCCGATGCGGGTCGGGCCCTTGGTGGTGAAACCCTGCCACGGGACGGGGCGCTCGGGGTCGTCGAAGCGGTGGTTGCCGTCGGTGACGAAGCAGCCGTTGGCGAACATGCAGTGGTCGCCGATCTCGACCAGCTCGACCGAGGCGACCATCACCCCGATGTTCAGGAATGTG
>DASXAA010000043.1:0-3822 GCA_036407035.1 Thermoleophilaceae bacterium
GCCATCGCTCCGAAGCCCAGCGCCATGTAGGCGTTCGCCGCGCCCGCCAGCTTCAGGCCGAGTCGGGCGCCCGGGCGCGTGAACGCGGGCGAGCGCGCCCACAGCGCGTCGGTCGCGATCTCCGTTCCGCGCAGCCACGCGAGCGCCCACCAGTCGTCGGGCCGGTTTCGGAGCGCCGCCGTGGTGTGGGCGGCCGCGAACGTCAGCCAGATCGGCCCGAGGCGGCGGAACAGCTCGGCGGTCGCCGCGTCCGGGCGGTCGTGGCCGAGCGCCCGCAGGGTGCGCTCCGGGGAGATCAGCGTGGACAGGCCGAGGACCAAGTCGAACGCGATCATGCCTCGGTTGGTCCTGCGGAGGTGGCGCTCGAGGCCGGTCACGGGCGGCGGCAGCCTACACCCGCGCGGTTTAGGCTTGCGCCCGCCGATGGCCCTTCCGCCTCCGTCCGAGTCGTCCACCGCCCTCGTCACCGGCGCCTCCTCCGGCATCGGCGCCGAGCTGGCGCGCTGCCTCGCGCGCCGCGGCCACGGCGTGACGCTCGTGGCGCGCCGGGTCGAGCGGCTCGAGGAGCTCGCGGCTGAGCTGCGCTCCGCGCACGGCGTGCGCGCCGAGACGATCGCGTGCGACCTCTCGAGCGCGCCGGCGCGTGCCGAGCTGCTCGAGCGGGTCGAGGCCCTCGGCCTCGCGGTCGACGTGCTCGTCAACAACGCCGGCTTCGGCACCGGCGGCTACTTCCAGCGCCTCGACCTTGATCGCGAGCTGGAGCTCGTGCGCGTGAACATCGAGGCGCTGGTGGAGCTCTGCGGGCGCCACGTGCCGGGGATGGTCGAGCGCGGCCGCGGCGCCGTGCTCAACGTGGCGTCCACCGCGGCGTTCCAGCCGCTCCCGCGGCAGGCGACCTACTCGGCGTCGAAGTCCTTCGTGCTCGCCTTCACCGAGGCGCTCCACTCCGACCTGCGCGGCACCGGCGTGCAGGCGACCGTGCTCTGTCCGGGTCCCGTGAGGACCGAGTTCGCCGACACGGCCGGCATCGGCGAGGACGCCGAGTCGGTGCCCGCGATGCTGTGGGCGGAGCCCGACTTCGTGGCCGAGGAGGCCGTCAAGGGCCTCGAGCGCGGCCGCCGGGTGGTCGTGCCGGGGCTCGTGAACCGGGTCGGCGCCGTGGGCGGCGCCCACACCCCGCGCGGGCTGTGGCTGCGCGTGGCGGAGCGGGTCACGCCCGTGGGGCGTACATGATCACCGCCACGCCGACGAGGCAGACCGCGGCGCCGGTCAGGTCGTAGCGGTCCGGGCGAAAGCCGTCGAAGACGACGCCCCAGACGAGCGAGCCGACGATGAAGACCCCTCCGTAGGCGGCCAGCACGCGGCCGAAGTTGGGATCGGTCTGGAGCGCGGCGACCGCCCCATAGCCGACCAGCGCCGCCGCCCCGCCGAGCGCGAACAGCGCCCCGCGGTCCTCCTTGACCGCCTGCCACATCAGGTAGGCGCCGCCGATCTCGAGGATGGCCGCGGCGACGAAGAGCGCGGTCGACCTGCCGGTCACGGCCCGTCGAACAGCGCGCACTCGTCGATCGTCTGGCAGTCACACGCGACCGCGGCGACCATCCAGGCGCGCACGCGCTCCGCCCGCTCGATCAGCGCCTCGATCTCCGGCAACTTGCGCGCGGCGATCTGCGGCAGCCGCTCCGAGAGCGGTGCCCCCGCGGCCACGAGATCGCGTATCTCGTCGAGGGACATCCCGGCGCGCTGGGCGACGTCGATCACGACGAGGCGGCGCAGGACCGACTCGTCGTACCGGCGCTGCCCGCTCACCCGCTCGGGTTGCGGCAACAGCCCGATGTCCTCGTAGTAGCGCAGCCGCGAGGTCCGCACCCCCGCTCGCTCCGCCACCTCGCCGATCCTCATGAGCGTCCCCTTGACTTCAAGCCAGCTTGAAGGTTCAGAGTCTAGTCATGACCGACCCCGTCGCCTGCAGCCTCACCCCCGGCGGGTACGCCGGCCGCCGCGCGCTGATCGCGGGCCTGGCGCGCCGCGCGCTCGTCTCACGCAGCCGGATCCCGGCCGGCGCGCGCCTTCGCTTCGCGTCCGCCGCCGAGGTCGAGCTGCGCGAGCTGATCGCGGCCGAGTCCCGCTGCTGCCCGTTCCTCCGCTTCGACCTGCGTCAGGCCGACGGCGCGCTCGAGCTCGACGTCACCGGTCCGCCCGAGGCGGAGCCGATCATTGCGGAGCTGTTCACGCGCTGAGGCGCGCGCCGGCGCTTCCACACCTCCACCCCGATCAGCACGATCGCGGGCGGGATGGTCAGCGGCAGCACGTCGTAGACGAGGTGGAGCTGCTTCCAGCAGAGCGTCACGCCGATCATGGCCACCGCGGCGACGAGCTGGGGGCTGCGCTCCGCGGCGAGCACGCCGCCGAGGACGGCGGCGGCGAAGAAGTCGCCGTATCCGAGCCCGGCGAAGCCGAACGAAGCCGACTGGAGCTGCGGCAGCCCGAGGCCGGGCGTGGCCAGCACCAGCACCTCGTTCGGGCCCTGCAGGTTGTTCGAGAAGACGAGGATCGCGTCGACGGTCGCCATCGCGATGATCCCTGCCTTGAGGAGCGACAGCGGCGCCGCGCCGGCGAGCAGGCGCCCGAGCGTGACCGCCGAGCCCACGATCAAGACGATCGCCGCGAGCTGCCCGACGCGGCTGTCCGGCAGCACCCACGCGAGCGCGAGCAGCGGCGCGGCCAGCAGGGCCAGCCACGGGCGCGCGCCGTGCGACGCCCATCCGAGCGCGAGCGCGCATCCGGGCGGCACGAGCAGCAGCGCGACCCACGTGAGCACGTCGGCCGTGGTGGGGATCAGCGCGATCGCGCCCACCACCACCGCGATCGACAGCGGCAGCACGAGCGCCCAGGCGCCGGTCCGGAAGCGATCGGCCCAGCGCGGCAGCCCGGCGGCGGGCAGCGCCACGCACGCGGTCTGGGCGACGGTCAGGACGAAGCTGTCGACCGTGAAGTACACGCCGGGCCCATGGTGTCAGCCCGAGCTAATGATTCCCTCAAGCCGCCCGGCGTCGATCCGGCGGATCAGCTCCACGAGCGTCTCGCCGACCGCGTCGACGCTGTCCTTCGAGAGCTTGTCGATCGTGTCGCCCCTGTCGTGGCCGGGGTAGCTCCAGTCGATCATGTCGACCGCCGGGATCCCCGCCCGCAGGAACGGCGTGTGGTCGTCGAGGATGTCGGACTCGACGTCGCCGGAGAAGACGCCGCCGTAGCCGGCGGCGCGCGCGGCGGCGCGCACCTGGTCCCACAGCTCGGGCGTCGAGCTGCCCTCGCGCGGCAGCCGCAGCCCCTTGTTCGCGACGTAGTCGAGCAGCACCATCGCGCCGGTGTCGCCGCCGTGGCGCTCGGCGTAGGCGCGCGAGCCGCGCAGGCCGGTCGAGTAGAAGTCGGAGGTCTCCTCGGGCAGGACCTTCGGCGGCTCCTCGCCGTCGAAGAGGACGAAGCGCAGCTCGGGCGCGCCGGGCGGCCGCTTCATCCGGGCCGCCTCGCGGGCGAGCTGCACGACGATCGCCGTGCCGGCGGCGCCGTTGTTCGCGCCGACGAAACCCTTCGGCTTCGCGAGCGTGTCGTAGTGGGCGCCGAAGACGACGGCCGGCCCGCGGCCGGGCACCGTCCCGACGACGTTGCGGAGGAGCGGGTCGCCCGGGATGCGCTCGAAGCGCCCGCGCGGCAGCATCGGCCGCAGCCGCGCGGACAGGCGCCGGAGCTGCGGCGAGCCCGCCGGGCGCTGGCCGTGGCCGAGCTGGAGCTCGATCGTGCGCCAGGCGGCGTCGGCGTCGA
>DASXAA010000044.1:0-55059 GCA_036407035.1 Thermoleophilaceae bacterium
GGCGGCAGCGGCCAGTCCCGCAGCGCGCGGATCACGTGCTTGTTGCCGGACAGCGAGAGCGGGGCGTTGGCGGCGATCCCGGCCGCCATCGAGAGCACCCGCTCCTCGAGCTCCTCGGGCTCCACGACCAGGTTCACGAGACCCATGCGCTCGGCGCGGTCCGCGTCGACGTTCTCGCCCAGGTAGAAGAGCTCGGCGGTGTTCGCCGGCCCGCAGACGTCGATGAACTTGCGCAGCCCGGTGTGCGAGTAGATGAGCCCGAGCTTCGCCGGCGGCATCCCCATCCGCACGCCGCGCGCGGCCACGCGGACGTCGCACGTCAGCGCGAGCTCGAGCCCGCCGCCGATCGCGTGGCCGCCGAGCTGGCCTATCACCGGGTACTCGTAGGCCTCGAGCGCCTCGATCGCGTCGTGGAACGGGTGCGCCACGAGCTGTGAGGCCGAGCGCTCGAACTCGCGCTCCTCGAGGTTGCCGATGTCGTAGCCGGCCGAGAACACCTTGCCCGTGCCGCGGATCACGAGGCAGCGGGCCTCGAGGGAGCGGGCCGCGTCGGCGAGCGCATCGAGGATCTCGTGGTCGAGCGCGCCCCGCCGCTCGGGGTTCGCGATCGTCAGCCGCGCGACGGCCTCCGCGGGCTCGTCGAGCAGCAGCTTGCCGGAGGCGAGCTCCGTCACTCGAGGACGACGAGCGTGTCGCCCTCCGACACCGACTGCCCCTCCTGGCACACGATCTGCCTGACGGTCCCGTCGTCCTCCGCCTCGACGGGCATCTCCATCTTCATCGACTCGAGGATCACGAGCGTGTCGCCCTCCTCGACCTCCTGGCCGACCTCGCACTCGATCTTCCACACCGTCCCGGTGATGTGGGCTTCGACGTCAGGCAAGTCTCCGTTCCTCCTGTCCGCGTGCGCGCGGCACGATATCGCGCAGGTAGGCTCCCGCCCGTGATCCTGGCGATCGACCAGGGGACGACCGGGACCACCTGCATCGTCTTCGACGAGCGCGGCGCGATCGCCGGACGCGCCTACCGCGAGTTCGGCCAGCACTTTCCCCGCCCCGGCTGGGTCGAGCACGACGCCGCCGAGATCTGGGACGTCACCCGCGCCGTCGCGCGCGAGGCGCTCGACGCCGCGGGCATCGACGGCCGCCGCCTGGCCGGGATCGGGATCACGAACCAGCGTGAGACCGTGGTGGCGTGGGACCGGGCGACCGGCGAGCCGCTCCACCGCGCGATCGTCTGGCAGGATCGCCGCACGGCCGCCCGCTGCGACGAGCTGCGCGAGCAGGGCGTGGAGCCGCTCGTGCGCGAGCGCACCGGCCTCGTGCTCGACCCGTACTTCTCGGGGACGAAGATCGAGTGGCTCGTCCGGCACGGCGACGTGGACCCGGCAAGCGCCGCGTTCGGCACGATCGACTCCTGGCTCGTGCACAAGCTGACCGGGCGCCACGCGACGGACTACTCGAACGCGTCGCGCACGATGCTCTTCGACATCCGCGAGCGCGGCTGGGACGGCGAGCTGTGCGAGCTGCTCGGCGTGCCGCGCGACTCGCTGCCCGAGCCGCTCCCGAGCGCCCACGTTTACGGCGAGACGAGCGAGTTCGGCGGCTCGGTCCCGGTCGCCGGGATCGCCGGCGACCAGCAGGCCGCGCTCTACGGCCAGGCCTGCCAGGAGCCCGGGCTCGGCAAGAACACGTACGGCACCGGCAGCTTCGTGCTGGTGAACGCGGGCGGCGAGCCGCCGCCGGCATCCGAGGGGCTCCTGACCACGATCGCGTGGGGCGTCGCGGACCGCGTGGACTACGCGCTCGAGGCCGCGATCTTCGTCACCGGGGCGGCCGTGCAGTGGCTGCGCGACGCTCTGGGCGTGATCGAATCGGCCGACCAGACCGAGGAGCTCGCGCGCTCGCTCGACTCGAACGACGGCGTGTACCTCGTGCCCGCGTTCGCGGGGCTCGGCTCGCCGCACTGGGACCCCTACGCGCGCGGGACGATCGTCGGCCTCACGCGCGGGACCGGCCGCGCCCACCTCGCGCGCGCGGCGCTCGAGGCGATGGCCTACCAGACGGTCGACGCGGTGCGGGCGATGGAGGCCGCCTCGGGCGTGCGGCTCGAGGAGCTGAAGGCCGACGGCGGCGCCGCGGCGAACGGCTGGCTGATGAAGTTCCAGGCGGACATGCTCGGCGTGCCGGTGGTGGTGCCGGAGGTGTCGGAGACGACCGCGCTCGGCGCCGCGTACCTCGCGGGCGTGGCGACCGGCCTCTGGAGCGAGGCCGACGTACGCTCGATGTGGCGCCGGGCGGCGAGCTACGAGCCGTCGATGGCGGAGGACCTCCGGGAGGAGCTGCTGGCCGGCTGGCGCCGCGCGGTAGAGCGCGCGCTGAGTAACGAAGCCGAGCGGGGCGGGTAGAAGCGGGCGAGTGAAGGAGCAGGTGTACAAGGACCCGCGCCCGGCGGAGCACTTCGACCGCTTCCACGAGCGCACCCGCACGCGCCGCCCGGACTGGGCCTACGAGCTGGTGCGGATCATCCTCACGCCCTACCTGGCGATCGTCTACCGCGCGCGCTGCATCGACTCGCGCCACGTGCCGCCGGAGGGCGCCGCCATCCTCGCGCCCAACCACTTCTCCTTCCTGGACCACTTCTTCGTTGCCGTGTACCTGCGCCGGAAGGTGCACTTCATGGCCAAGTCGCAGCTCTTCAAGCCGCCGCTCCAGTTCATATACACGCACGGAGGCGTGTTCCCGGTGCGCCGCGGGCACCACGACGAGGAGGCCTTCGAGACGGCGCATGCCGTCCTCGCCCGCGGCGACCTCGTGGTCATGTACGCCGAGGCCGGCCGCTCGCGCACCGGCGAGCTCGGCAAGCCGCGCCACGGCCTCGGCCGGCTCGCGCTCGAGTCCGGCGCGCCGGTGGTGCCGACCGCGATCGCCGGGACCGAGAAGGCGCGCAACTGGAAGCGGCTCCAGTTCCCCAAGGTGACCGTGCAGTTCGGCGACCCGGTGCGGTTCGAGCGCGTGGAGAACCCCACGCGCGAGCAGGCCCAGGCGGCCTCCGAGGTGGTCTTCGAGGAGGTCCGCCGCCTGCACACGCGGCTGCGCACCGAGGGGCGGAAGAGCGTCGTGAAGTCGTCGCGCGCCGAGCGCGCCCGCCCGCTCGCCGGTTAGCCCTTCGCCGACTTGGCAAGGTAGGAGGGGTGCAGCTCACCCGACGCAGCACCCGCGTCGCCTGGTTCGCGGCCGGCGTGATCGCGATCGCCACGGCGATCGTGCTGATCGCCGCCACGCGCGACGAGGCGCCGAAGTTCGGCAACGGCGTGCTCGACCCCTCGCGGCCGGACCCGTTCGCGTACAGGCCCGAGCGCGAGGATCGGCTGACCGCGCGCGCGACCGCCGGCGAGAGCCACGTGCTGTACGCGAAGAGCCCCGACGGTGTGTTCGCGTCGGCGCGGAGGACGGCGCGCTGGCGGCCCCTGGTCGAGGACGCCGCCGGCGAGGCGGGCGTGGACCCGGACGTGCTCGAGGGCATGGTCCTGCTCGAGAGCGCCGGGCGCCCGGAGGTGCGCGCGAGCGACGACCTCGAGGGCGCCGTGGGCCTGACCCAGATCCTCGCCGAGACCGGCCGCAGCCTGCTCGGGATGCACGTGGACCTGGCGGAGTCGAGGCGGCTGACGCGCCGCATCGCCCGCGCCGAGGCCCGCGGCGAGCTCCAGCGCGCACGGCGGTTGCGTGCGCGCCGGCGCGTGGCGGACGAGCGCTTCGACCCGCGCAGGTCGCTCGCCGGCACGGCGCGCTACCTGCGGATCGCCCGCGAGCGCTTCGGCCGCGAGGACCTCGCGGTGGTCTCGTACCACATGGGGATCGGCAACCTCGAGCAGGTGATCGGCGCGTACGGGCAGGACCACCCGAGCTACGCGCAGCTCTACTTCGACGTCACGCCCGCCCGCCACCCGCACGCGTACCGGCTGCTCGCCGGCCTCGGCGACGACTCGGCCACCTACTGGTGGCGCGTGCTCGCCGCGCGGGAGATCATGCGCCTCCATCGCTCGGACCCCGCGGAGCTCCGCCGCCTCGACCGGCTCCACTCGGCGAAGGCATCGGGCGAGGAGGTGCTGCACCCACGCTCCCGCACGACGGTGTTCGCGGACTCGCACGCCCTGGAGGAGGCGTACACCTCCGGCGCGCTGCGTCCGTTCCCGAACCGGCCGCGGAGCCTCGGCCTGCGGCGCGACCGCAGCATGGGCGAGCTCGCGCACCGGCTCGACGCCGAGCCGCGCCTCTACCGCGGGCTGCGCCCCGAGGCGTTCGCGCTCGCCGTGTACCTCGCGGCCGGCGTACGCGAGCAGTCCGGCACGCGGGCGCCGCTGATCGTGACCAGCACGGTGCGCGACGAGGAGTATCAGCGGCTGCTGGCCGAGGAGAACCCGGAGGCCACGAGCGCGTACTCGCTCCACACGACCGGCTGGGCGTTCGACGTGAAGCGCGAGTACCGCACCTCGGCGCAGGCCGCGGCGTTCCAGTTCATGCTCGACCGGCTCCAGTCGCTGAACCTGATCTCGTGGGTGCGCGAGCCGGCGTCGATCCACATCACGGTGTCGAGCGACGCGCGTGCGCTCCAATCCCTGATCGATTAGGAACCTCTGGGCTCCGCCGGCCGTACTAGGTGCATGAAGCGCATCGCCCCCGCATTGGCTCTCGTCCTGTCCGCCCTGCTGGCGCCGGCGGCCGCCGCGGGGGACGGCCCGGCCCTCGGCGCCGACTCGCGCGACGGGGTGGTCGGCTCCGGCATCCGCTACCAGGCGCTCCAGTGGAGCCACGAGACCGTCGTGACGGCGGTGAGGGTGGCGGACGGCCGCGCGCTCGCGTACCGCAGGCTGCCGGGGCGGTGGGGCGTCCCGGCCGTGTCCTACGACGGCACGGCGACCGGCGTCAGCGCGGACGGCTCGACGCTCGTGCTGGTCGAGTCGCGCGCCACGTTCCCGCGCGAGCGCACGCGGATGCTGGTGCTCGGCGCCCGCAACCTGCGCGTGCGCGACCGGATCGCGCTGCGCGGCGACTTCAGCCTCGACGCGATCTCGCCCGACGCCGCGAGCATCTACCTGGTCGAGGCGCTCTCGCGGCGGAATCCGGCGCACTACCAGGTGCGCGTCTACGACATGCGGGCGAGCCGGCTGCTGGCGAGGCCGCTCGTGGACCGCCGCGAGCCGGACGAGAAGATGCAGGGCTACGCGGTCACGCGCGCGACCAGCGCCGACGGCCGCTGGAACTACACGCTCTACGACCGGCCGGCAGGCACGCCCTTCATCCACGCGCTGGACACCGATGCGCGGCGGGCGTACTGCATCGACCTCGACGGGGTCGCGCCGATCGGCGACTACGGCGCGACCCGCCTGGACCTCGGCGACCGCGGCGGCCGCCTCCGGCTGCTCGTGAACGGCGTGCGGCAGGCGGCCGTGAACACGCGCACGTTCGCGGTCAGGGCACCGCTGCCCGCGCGCCACCCCGCGAGCGCGCCGGCCCCGGAGGCGGGCGGCGGCGACGGTGGCGTGCCGTGGGGACTGCTGCTCGCGGCGGCGGCCGCGGCGTCGCTCGCCGCGGGCGGACTCCTGCTGGTGCGGCGGGCGCCGGGCTCGGTCGGCCGCCGGGAGGAGGACCGGGCCGAGACTACGCTTGAGGTGTGGCGCTAGCGCCCAAGCGGGCCTCGGTCTGCCCAAACTGCGGGGAGCCGGTCAGCGTGTTCGCGGCCGGTTGCGCGATCTGCGGCGCCGACCTGGAGCAGCACCGCCGGAGGCTCGAGGCCTCGCGCGTGAAGCTGCCGGCCCCCGCGCCCCGGCGACGGCTGCCACGCGTGCGGATCGACGCCCACGCGACGCTCGTCGTCTTCACGATCCTGGCGATGCTGCTTAGCCCGTTCCTGGGCGTCCTGCTGGCGGGGCTGGGGGCGCAGGACCGCCACCGAAACGGCCAGATCGGGCAGCGGAACCTGTTCCTGGCGCTCGTCGCCGTGAGCGTCGCGCTCGCGCTGGTGCCCGCGCTGCGGTTCGGGATCTGGTCGCTGCTCTAGCGCGCTATTCGTACACCGCGTCGAGCGCCTGCCACGCCTCCCAGTCGTGTCCCGGGATGATCACGGCGTCGGGGGTCTCGCGCGCGTAGAGCTCGATCTCGCGCAGCGAGCGCCGGAAGAGGTGCTCGTCCTCGACGCGGTAGGGCAGGTGGTGGTCGGTGAGCGTCCGGGTCATGTACATCGCGTCGCCGGCGACCAGGATCTCGCCGCCCTTCAGCCGCAGGATCACGGACAGATGGCCGAGCGAGTGGCCGGGCGTGAAGGCGAGCCGCACGCTGCCGTCGCCGAAGAGGTCGAAGGTGCGGCCGAAGCCGGAGAAGCCGGCGGCGTCGGGGCCGTCGAAGTCGAGCGTGCGGTAGTCGAAGGCGTGGTCGAACTGGCGCTTGTTGTAGCCGTGCAGCTGGCCCTGCGTGGTGGCGGCCTCCCACTCGGCCGTGCTGAACACGAACGTCGCGTTCGGGAAGTCCGCGATGGCGCTCGCGTGGTCCACGTGGAGGTGCGTGATCACCACGACCTCGACCGAGGACGGCTGGATGCCGTTCTCGCGCAGCTGCGCCGCCACCGCCTGCTCGGGCTTCATCTCGATGCCCTTGAAGGTGAAGCTCGCCACCCTGCCGAGGTTGGCCCTCGGGCTCGCCGCCACGGAACCGTGGAAGCCGGTGTCGATCAGCACGGGCCCGGCGCCGGGATGCTCGACGAGGAAGGAGATGATGGGTACGGTCAGCCAGCGGTCCTTCGGGATGCCGATGCCGAGCGCCTTGCGCCAGGCGAGGCGGCCGTCCTCGCGCAGGAACCACGCCTTCGGCCCGAGCGTGCGCCCGCTGAGGAGCGGGTGGACGCGCACGGTGGCGTCCTTGCGCCCGCCCGGCAGGGGCAGCTCGGCGGGGCGGGGCTCGGCCGCGGCAGCCACCGCGCGAACCCTACCCGGCGAGGTCCTCCCAGAAGGCGATCATCTGCCGCTCGTGCAGGACGCCGCACTCGAGCGTGATCCACGGGCCGCGCGGCCCGCGGCCGGTGTCCGCCTCGCGCAGCTCCTCGTACTCGGCGAGCTTGCGCCTGTGGGCGTCGAGCTGCACGGTGGCCAGCTCTGCAGGATCGGCGCCGAAGAACAGCTTCAGCAGGCCGGGGTCGCGCAGCTCGGCGAAGGCGTCGGTGGGTGTGTCGCGCCACTCGGCAAGGGCGGCCCTGCCCTTGTCGGTGATCGAGTAGCGCTTGCGCCGGCGCCCGCCCTCCTCGCGCTCCTCGGCCAGGTAGCCGGCCTTGGCGAGCCGCGCCGGCTCGGTGTAGAGCTGCGCGTGCTGGAGCGTCCAGAAGTGGCCCACCGAGCGGGCGACGAACTGCTTGAGACCGTACGGCGTCGCCTCCCCGCCGAGGTCGATCAGGCCGAGGACGATGTACGACGTGGGGGTGAGGTTCAGCTCGTCTTGCAATGGTCCAAAATAGACGGTATCTTCCGGATCATGACGACCTCACTCTCGCACACGACCGCGACCGATTACTCGCTCGGCTTCACGAGCCAGGAGGAGGAGACGGCGGTCGACCGGTTGCCGGTCACGGGAGAGGTCCCCGGCTGGCTCGCCGGCGCGCTCGTGCGCGTGACGCCGGCCAAGCTCGAGGTCGGCGACAGGCGCCTCACCCACTGGTTCGACGGCATCGCGATGCTGAACCGGTTCGGGTTCGCGGACGGCGGCGTGTCGTACGCGAGCAGGTTCCTCGACAGCAAGGCGTACCGCGCCGCGCGCGAGGGCGAGTGGCGCTCGGGCGGGTTCGCCACCGACCCGTGCCGCTCCATCTTCAAGCGGGTGCAGACGATGTTCTCGCCGGACGTCACGGACAACGCGAACGTCAACCTGGCGCGGATCGGCGAGCGCTACATCGCGATGACCGAGACGCCCATGCCGATCGAGTTCGACCCCGAGACGCTCGCGACCGTCGGCGGCTTGAAGTACGCGGACAGGCTCGGCGGGCACATCACCACCGCGCACCCGCACCACGACAGCGCCCGCGACGAGCTCGTCAACTACGTGGTGCGCTTCTCGAAGACGAGCAACTACATCCTCTACGGACTGCCCGGCGGCAGCGGCTCCCGGCGGCAGATCGCGAAGGTGCCCGTCCGCGAGCCCGCCTACATGCACGCGTTCGGCATGAGCGAGCGCTACCTGATCCTGGCCGAGTACCCGCTGCGCGTGAACCCGCTGCGGCTGGCGTTCTCCGGCAAGCCCTTCATCGAGAACTACCGCTGGCAGCCGGAGCAGGGCACCACCTTCCTGGTCATCGATCGCGAGACCGGCGCCGTGCGCGGCCGCTACGAGACCGACGCCTTCTTCTGCTTCCACCACGTCAACGCGTTCGAGCGCGGGTCCGAGCTCGTGGTGGACCTGGTCGCCTTCGAGGACAACACGATCATCGACGCCCTCTACCTCGACGACCGCGGGCCGGTCGGCCCCATCCCGCAGTCGGAGCTCCGCCGCTACACGATCGGCCTCGACTCGGGCGCCGTCCGCTCGGACCCGCTCGCCGAGGGGATGCTCGAGCTGCCGCGCATCGACTACGGCCGCTTCAACACGCGCGACTACCGCTACGCGTACTTCGCCGGCGGCTCGCACGGCGAGTCGTGGCTCGACCAGCTGGTGAAGGTGGACGTGAGCGACGGCTCGCGGTCGGTGTGGCGCGCCGAGGGCTGCTACCCCGGCGAGCCGATCTTCGTGCGCGAGCCGGGTGCGGACACGGAGGATGACGGCGTGGTGCTGTCGGTGGTGCTGGACACGACCGCGGAGCGCTCGTTCCTGCTCGTCCTCGACGCCCGCACGTTCGAGGAGCTGGCGCGCGCGGAGGCGCCGCACCACATTCCGTTCGGGTTCCACGGGCAGTACCTGCGCTGAGCCGCGACGGCGCGCCGGGTACGCTCCGGCGCGCCATGCCCTCTCGCGTGTTCCAGGACGGCCTGCTCGACGGGCAGGTCGCGATCGTCACCGGCGGCGGATCCGGCCTCGGACGAGCGAGCGCGCTGGAGCTCGCGGCGCTGGGGGCGCAGGTTGTGGTGTGCGGCCGCCGGCAGGAGCCGCTCGACGAGACGGCAGCGCGGGCGGAGGGCGGCCGCTGCGAGGCGGTCGCCTGCGACATCCGCGAGGAGGACCAGGTGGCGGCGTTCGTCGACGGCGTGCTGGAGCGGCACGGCCGCATCGACGTGCTCGTCAACAACGCCGGCGGCCAGTACCTGACACCGGCCGAGGACATCACGCCGAAGGGGTTCCGGACGGTGGTGCGCCTGAACGTGGAGGGCACCTGGCTGATGACCCATGCCGTGGCGACCAGGGCGATGATCCCTGGCTCCCGCGGCGGCAAGATCCTGAACGTCACGCTCTCGCCGCACCACGGGCTGCCGGGAATGGCCCACTCGTCGGCGGCGCGCGCTGCGGTGGAGAACCTCACGCGCGTGCTCTCGATCGAGTGGGCGCGGTTCGGGATCCGCCTGACCGCGCTGGCCGCCGGCCACTTCGCGACGGAGACGCTGAAGACGAAGTACCCGAAGCAGGTCGTGGAGGGCGTTGCGGGCACCGTGCCGCTCGGACGGCTCGGGACGGAGGAGGAGTTCGCGTGGCTCGTGGCATTCCTCGCCTCGCCCGCGGGCGACTACCTCTCCGGCGTCGTGCTCACGATCGACGGCGCGCGCGACAACTGGTTCGGGCCGTGGCCGCCACGCGGCCTGGTGGACGACGCCGGGAAGCCGCTGGCCGAGGAGCGGAAGCCGCGCGAGTGAAGGTCCCGGAGGTCACGACCGAGCGGCTGCTGCTGCGCGGGTTCCGCGAGGAGGACACGGATGCGTGGGCCGAGATCTGCGCCGACGAGGAGGTCATGCGCTCGGCGGGGCTCGAGCACGGCCTGACCGCGCCCGAGTCGTACAGGGACATGCTCTTCTGGCTCGGCCACTGGGGCCTCAAGGGATTCGGCCACTGGGCGCTCGAGGAGCGGGCGACCGGCGAGCTGATCGGCCGCACCGGCCTCTACCACCCGCCGGACTGGCCGGGCGTGGAGGTGGGCTGGACGGTCGCGCGGCCGCGCTGGGGCGAGGGATTCGCGCCGGAGGCCGGCGCCGCCTCGCTGCGGTGGGCGTTCGGCGAGCTGGGCCTGGAGCATGTGATCAGCCTGATCGCGGACGGCAACCGCCGCTCGCAGCGGGTGGCGGAGAAGCTGGGAATGGGGCTCGAGGGCCGCGTGACGGTGCGAGGGCACGAGCTGCGGATGTACGGGACGGACGCGGCGCCGGCCGGCCGAGGGCCCGCGCGGAGTCGAGTGTCGACTTAGGCCCCGCAGCGGGGACCAACTCGACACTGGACGCAAACCGCGGCGCCGGCGAGCCGACGCGGCCGCCGAACCCCTGGTAGCCGCAGTCGGGAAGCGCTCCGCACCCGGGACCCGCGCCGAGCGGAACGCGGCCGGCAAGACCCCTACCGCTGGAACAACGTCGACAGCACGACCTCCGTAACCGTCCTGTCAATCCCGTCGGTGGCCCGGATCCGCTCCAGAGACGACTCCAGGTCCTGCGTGTCCTCCGCCATCACGTGCAGCAGGGCGCTCGCCTCGCCCGCCACCGTGTGCGCCGACACCACGCCGGCCTCGCCCATCACCGCCCTCTTGATCGCCTCGCCGGGCATCCGGCCGTCGCAGTAGAGGTCCACGAACGCCTCCGCGTGCCAGCCGAACGCGTGCGGGTCCACGATCGCCGAGTAGCCCGTGATCACACCGTCGGCCTCGAGTCGGTCCACGCGCCTCTTCACGGCCGGCGCCGAGAGGTGCACCTGGTCACCGATGTCCTTGAACGAGCGCCGGGCGTTCTCCCGCAGCAGCGCAATGATTCTCCTGTCTGTGGCGTCCATATGCGCGAAATCGTCGCACTTTTGCAACAAACACGCGTTGAAACGTCGCATAAACAAGCGGATCATTAAGCAGAACCAGGGAGAGAGGAGACCGATGGCTACGCAGCAGGTCGCGCCACGGACCGGCCCGCCGGTCCCGGCCGACGACAGGATGCCGATCCACGGCATCGACCACGTGGAGTTCTACGTCGGCAACGCGGCACAGGCGGCCTACTACTTCACGCGCGCGTTCGGCTTCACGGAGACCGCCTACTCCGGCCTCGAGACCGGCCGCCGCGACCGCGTCTCGCACGTACTCGAGCAGGGACGCATCCGCCTCGTCCTGACGGGCACGCTCCAGGGCGGCGACGAGATCGCCGACCACCACGCCCGCCACGGCGACGGCGTGCACAAGATCGCCCTCAGCGTCCCCGACGCCGCGGCCGCCTACGAGCACGCGGTCACGCACGGCGCGCGCGGCGTCCACACGCCGCACTGGGTCGAGGACGAGCACGGGCGCGTGCAGCTCTCGTCCGTCGCGACATACGGCGACACCCTGCACCTGTTCGTCCACCGCGAGGGCTACGAGGGCGCCTTCCTGCCCGGCTACGAGCGTCGCGGCGAGGCCACCCACGACCCCGACGAGATGCTGCTGATGGGCATCGACCACATCGTCGGCAACGTCGAGCTCGGCCACATGGAGGAGTGGGTCGGCTACTACGAGCGCGTCTTCGGGATGACCGAGATGATCCACTTCTCGGACGAGGCGATCTCGACCGAGTACTCGGCGCTGATGTCGAAGGTCGTGACCGACGGCAGCGGCCGGATCAAGTTCCCGATCAACGAGCCGGCCGAGGGCAAGCGCAAGTCGCAGATCGACGAGTACATCGAGTACTACAACGGCGCCGGCGCGCAGCACATCGCGGTCGCCACGCGCGACATCGTCCGCTGCGTCACCGAGCTGAGCGAGCGCGGGGTCCAGTTCCTCTCGATCCCGGAGTCGTACTACGAGGACGTGCCGGAGCGCGTGGGGGAGATCGACGAGAGGATCGAGGACCTGCGGTCGTGCGGGATCCTCGTGGACCGCGACGACGAGGGTTACCTGCTCCAGATCTTCACGAAGCCGATCGGCGACCGGCCGACCGTCTTCTTCGAGGTCATCGAGCGGCACGGCGCCCGCGGGTTCGGCGAGGGGAACTTCAAGGCCCTGTTCGAGGCGATCGAGCGGGAGCAGGAGAAGCGGGGGAACCTCTGATGCGCTACGAGCGGAGAGGGCAGCTGCCGCGCAAGCGGCACACGGTCCTGCGCGAGAACGGCACGCTTCTGACCGAGGAGGTCATGGGCTACGAGGGGTTCTCGGGCAACGAGTCGATCATCTACCACCTCGAGACCCCCTGCCGCGTCAAGGAGCTCGGCGAGTTCACGCCGATCGAGCGCGAGGAGTGGGTGCCGGACGCCCACGCGTGGCACCTGATGAACACCAAGGGCATCGAGCCGGAGGGCGGCCCGATCGACGGCCGCCGGCTCCTGATGTGGAACGGCGACGTGGAGATCGCGATCTGCCGCCCGGCGGACGAGCAGCGCGCCTTCTACAAGAACGGCGAGGGCGACGAGGTGATCTTCGTCCACGAGGGCTCTGGCGAGCTCGAGACCACGTTCGGCACGCTGCCCTACCGCGAGGGCGACTACATCGTCGTTCCGCGCGGGACGGTCTACCGGTTCCTCCCCGAGGGCGACCAGCTCTACCTGACGTTCCACACCCCGGGCGAGATCGAGACGCCCAACCGCTACCGCAACCGCTACGGGCAGCTGCTCGAGGGCGCGCCGTACTCGCACCGGGACATCCACCCGCCGGCGGAGCTCGTCACGCACCGCGAGCGCGAGGAGTGCGAGCTCGTCGTGCGCGTGCGCGACGGCTACCAGCGGTACGTGCTCGACTACAACCCGCTCGACGTCGTGGGGTGGGACGGCTACGTCTACCCGTACACGTTCAACATCCACGACTTCGAGCCGATCACCGGCCGCATCCACCAGCCGCCGCCGGTGCACCAGACGTTCCAGGGGCCGAACTTCGTGATCTGCTCGTTCTGCCCCCGGATGCTCGACTTCGACCAGGACGCGGTCCCGATCCCCTACAACCACTCGAACCTGCAGTCGGAGGAGATGATCTATTACGTCTCCGGCGAGTTCGGGTCGCGAAAGGGCGTCGACGTCGGCTCGATCACGCTGCACCCGTCCGGCCTGCCGCACGGGCCGCAGCCGGGCCTCGCCGAGAAGGCGATCGGCCAGACGTGGACGGGCGAGCTGGCGGTGATGTGCGACACCTTCAGGCCGCTCAGGCTGAGCGCGCTGTCGCGCGAGCTGGACGACGGCAAGTACGCGCTCTCCTGGTACGAGGCTTCCGCGGATGCGGAATCTGCCGGCGCGGGGAGCCCCGCGGGACTCACGAGCCACTTCTAGGCGGACGTGGTGTGACGAACGCGGACACTCTCTCCCGAGCTTCCCGGCCGGCAGAGGCTTAGACGGTCCCCCGCGCCGGCGCAGCCGGCGCGGGGGCCGTCGCGCTCGTAGGGAACAACATCGCCCCCGGCGGCGTCCTTCAAAGGCGATGCGATCTCTCGAGAGAAGGACATGCCGATGATGCCGGTCGACGTCAGCCTCGGACCCGGGACGCTGCGCGCCGTCGGCATCGACCACTCCGCCGCCCGCTCGCTGCTCGACGGGCTCGCCCACGAGTTCCGCAGCTACGGCGAGCTGCTCGACGACGAGCTCACCGCGTACGAGGCGGCCGAGTTCGAGGCGCCCCACGGTCAGTTCGTGCTGCTGCATCTGAGCGGGCGAACCGTGGCGGGCGGCGGCCTTCGCCGGCTGGCGCGGCGCGTCGCCGAGGTCAAGCGGATGTGGACCGATCCCGCCCACCGCGGGCGCGGATTCGGGCGCCAGATACTCGTGGAGCTCGAGGCCGTGGCGGTCGCGCGCGGATACAGTCGATCCGGCTGGAGACGGGCGAGCACCAGGACGCCGCGATCCGCCTCTACCGGCGCATGGGATACCGCCCGATCGACCCGTACGGCGAGTACCGCCACGGCCCGCGGTGCCGCGCGTTCGAGAAGCGGCTGCGCGGGGACGAGCACTAGCGCCGCCGCACCGCTCCCGGGGCGTCGAGGGCAGCAACCAGGGGATGCCCGCACGCCGCATTCGAGTCGGGCGGCCGGCACCCGGTCGCGACTCGGGCCCCCCATGGCGACGCGCGGGCCCGGTTCTCGACACCGTGGTGCTTTGTGGGGCCATGGGCCCCAAGATCGACCACGGCACCGCAATCCCGTTCGAAGAAGGGCACCTTGTGGTCGCACTACGACCACAAACGACCACAGCAGCTGGGTTTCGAGGACGAGCGTGCTCACCCTGGTTGCTGCCGTAGACGACGCGCGCCGGCGCCGCGGGGGTCCCGAGCCCCCCGCCGCGCCCGCCGCTTCGCGATGGCCGCGCGCATCAGGTAGAGCGGGCTCGGCGGGACCCATCCGAGCTGCTCGGCGGTGCCGAGGTCGTCGCGGTTCGCCCAGTGCTCGATCACCTTCCCGTCCGCGATCCGCATCCAGTGGGTCTGGGTCGTCGCGAAGTGGCGGCCGGTCGGCGGGAACACCTGCTTGACGCGGGCCCGCTCGTCGTAGGCCACGAACGGCCGCACGTGCCGGCCCGACATAGTGCAGTGCGCCACCACCAGGCTGCCCTCGAAGACCATGTCGTGGATCTCCCAGCGGAGGTCCGCGTACGCGTCGCGCAGCCAGAGCGCCGTGGCGAAACAGGCCTCCGGCCCGCGCTCCCGCGTGGCGGGCGGCTCGTCCTTTGCCTCGTGGTTCAGGAACTGCGGGTGGAGCACCTCGTGGAACTCCTCGAGGTCCCCGTCGGCCATTATCTCGATCCCGCGCCGGGCGATCGCCTTGGCGGTGTCGCTGTCCATGTGTGTCCGTGTGGTCGTATCCATGCCGCGATGGTGGCCGCGACCGGCCCGCGCCGCATCACAAGGCGACCCTGAACTTCGGGAGGGGCTACCCGGAGGAACTTCGGGAGGGGCTACCCGGAGGAACGCTCGAGCGCCGCGGACAGCTCGGCGCGCGAGCGGACGTCGAGCTTGCGGAACGCGTGCCGGAGGTGGGTCTCCACCGTCGCGGTCGTCACGAACAGCTCCTGGGCTATGCGGCGGTTCGTGAGGCCGGCGGCGGCCCGCTCCACAACTCGGCGCTCGCTCGCCGTGAGGGCGTCGGCCCCGGACAGCGCCAGGCGGCGCGGCCGCGCGCCCGTCGCGAGCAGCTCCGTGCGCGCACGCTCGGCGAGCGGCGCGGCGCCGCACGCGTGCGCGCCGTCCATGCCCAGCCGCAGGGGCTCGCGGGAGTCCACCCTTCGCCCGGCGCGGCGCAGCGCGGCGCCGAGGTCCACCCGCGCGCGGGCGAGCTCCAGCCGCGACGGCGACTCGGCGAGTGCATCGACCGCGTCGGCGAGCCGCTCCGGGGCGTCGTCCACGAGGCCCAGGCCGCGCAGCGCCAGCCCGCGCGCCAGCGGCGTTCCCCAGCGCGCCGCCAGATCCATCTCCTCCATGGCCAGCTCGTGGGCGCGCTCCTGCTCGCCGCGGCCGGCGAGCAGGACCGCCGCCTGGGAGCGCCACGGCGGCACCGCCCGTCGCAGGCCGAGCCGCTCGTAGCGCGCGCCGACCTCGAGTGAGTCGGCGAGCGCCTCTTCCAGCCGCCCCTGCGCGAGCCGGACACGGCTGCGGAAGTGGAGGAGCAGGTTCATCACCTGGTGCTCCGGCAGGTCGCCGCCGAGCCCGTGGTCGCCAATCGCCCGCTCGGCGTCATCCGTATGCCCCCGCTCCGCGAGCACGACCGCCAGCAGCGCGGCGTTGCTGGGCACACCGCCGACGTCCGCCTCGAGCTCGAGCGCAGCTCGGAGGTCGGCCTCCGCCTCGCCGAGGTCGCCGCGCTCGAGCCCGATCCATCCGCGCATGGAGAGCATCACGGCGTAGCGCCACAGGAATCCGCGCCGGCGTGCTTCCTCGAGGGCGCGCGCCGCCACTCGCTCGGCGGCGTCGAGCCGGCCGGCGCGGATGAAGTTCGAGACCACGCCGGTCTCGTTGAAGCCGGAGCGGGCGCTCGCACCGAGACCCCGCTCCATCAGGTCCGCGGCGTGTGCGTGGTCGGAGGCGGTGTCCGCGGGCGTCATCGCCGCGGCGGTCGCGAGCAGCCACCGCTCGCCCGGCGTCTCGCCGGAGAGCGTGTCCGCCAGGCGCATGAGCCGCTCGGGCTCGTCCCCCGGGACGCTCGCGTCCATGCGCACGGCGTCGGCCACGGCGGATCGCAGCATGAGCGCGAGCTCACGCTCCTGCCCGGCAAGCCCGCGCTCGGCTCCGGCGCGGGTGGGGTCGTCCCCGCCCAGCTCCGCGAGCGCCTCACGGCCGAGCTCGGCCGCGTCCCGCCACCGCTGGCGCTCCGCGAGCATCCCGGTCAGGTCGAGCGCCGTCTCGGCGCGCTCCATGCGGCCCTCCGTGGCAGCCAGCGCCTCGCGCAGGTGCTCCGGCGCCCCGGGCAGACCGGCGGCGTGCTCCGCGCCGGCGAGGGCGCGCAGCACCGCGGGGCGCTCGGCCGCCGGCGGGGGCTCGGCGAGCGCGCGGCGGAGGTCGGCCGCCGCCAGCTCCGGCGCGCCCTGGGCGCGCGCCTCGCGCGCGGCCGCGAGCAGCGTCTCGACCACCCACGGATCGCCGCTGGGCGCCGCCGCGGCGAGGTGAGAGGTCAGCGCCGACGGCGCCGCTCCCCGCTCCGCGAGCAGTCGCGCCGCGCGGCCGTGTGCGATCGCGGCCTCCACGGCCGGCAGCCGGTCCGCCACCGCCGCCCGCACGAGCGGGTGCCGGAAGCGCAGCTCGGTCGTGTCGACCAGCAGGTCGGCGGCCACCAGCGCGCCGGCGGCACGGCGGGCGTCGTCCGCGTCGAGGGCCGCCAGCGCCGCGGCGGCGTCGAGATCGCAATCGTCGCCGAGCACGGCCACCGCCGCGGCCATCGCGTCTGCCCCCGGCGCCAGGGCCGCGAGCCTGCGGGCTATCCGCCGCGAGATCCGCTCCCCGCCGAGGTCCTCCAGGCCCGCGGCCGTGGCGGCATCGGGCTCGAGGCCCGCCTCGGCCGTCTCGCCGAGCAACTCCTCCACCAGCAGCGCGTTGCCACGCGTCACCCGGTGGCAGGCGGCGACGAAGTCCGGATGCGGCTCGCACCCCAGCCGCGCTCGCGTGAGCGCGCCGACGGCGTCCTCGCTCAGCGGCCCCGGCCGGATCAGCGCGGCGCCCGCGTCGGAGACGATCGCCTCGATCGTGTCCCGCTCCTCGGCGGGCAGCGCGGGACGCATCGCAAGCAGGAGGGCCACCGGCAGGTCCCCGAGCCGGCGCGCGAGGTAGGCGAGGTAGCGGAGACTGGGCTCGTCCGACCACTGCAGGTCGTCCACGGCCAGGAGCAGCGGCCCCTCTGTGGCGAGGTTGGCCGTCAGCCAGTAGAGGCCGTGGAGGACCGCGTACCGCAGGTCGGCCCCCCCGCCGGGCTCGCCCACCGGGGCGCGCAGTCCGAGCGCCGGAGCGGCGAGCTCGGCGGCGCCGTCGAGCAATGCCGCTCGTCGCTCGGGCTCGGCGCGGGCGATCTCGGGCTCGAAGAGCTGCCGCACGACGCCGTAGCCGAACTCCCTCTCCAGCTCGCTCGCGCGCGCCCGAAGCACCGACAGTCCCGCCGCCTCGGCGATAGGAACGGCCTCGTCCAGGAGTCGCGTCTTGCCTATCCCGGCGGGGCCCTCGATCGCGACCACCCCGCCCCGGCCCTCGCGCGCCCGCGCCATGACGTCTCTCAGACGCGAAATCTCCTCGTCGCGCTCGAACAGCGCCGTCTCCTCAGGGTGGTGCCGCCCGAAGTTCATGGTGCCCTCATCGATGCGAGGCGGCCGGGTCACGGCCAGGATCCTCTCGCACACGGCGAGCAATGGAAGGGTCCTGACCAATGTCGATCGAAGTGGCTGTTGCGAGCCCCGAGCGCGCGGCGACTCACCTCGACCGGCTGTACCGGCTTGCCCTGTCCCTGTGCGGCTCCCGGCACCTGGCGGAGGACCTCGTGCAGGAGGCGTACGCGAGGATGCTCGCGCGGCCGCGCCGGCTGCGCGGCGCCGAGGAGTTCCCGTACCTCGCCCGGATCGTGCGCAACCTCCTGTACGACCACCATCACCGCAGCCGGCGGATCGTCTTGTCGGACCCGCCGCCGGAGGACCAGTGGCCCGCGGGCGACGAGAGCGATCCCGAGACGAGCGCGCGCACGCGCGAGCTGTTCGCCCTCGTGGGCGCGCTCCCTCCCGGTCAGAGAGACGCCGTGGCGGCCGTCGACGTGGCCGGCCTCACGTATCGCCAGGCCGCCCGCGCGCTGGGCGTCCCGATCGGCACGGTGATGAGCCGGCTCGCGCGCGGCCGGACGCGGCTCGCGCGCGAGCTCGGCTGAGCGTCCTAGATGTACATCCCGCCGAACGACCCGCCGGTCACGTTCAGCACCTGGCCGTGCACGTAGTTCGCCCAGGGCGAGCAGAGGAAGAAGATCGGCCCGGCGGCCTCCTCGGGCGCCGCGGCGCGGCCGATCGGGATCATCATCTTCGCCATCTGGCGCATCTGCTCGGGGATGCCGAGGTCGACCTCGCGGCCCTCGACCTCGATCTTGCCGCCCTCCTCCTTGGCGGCGGTGAGGCGAGTCTCGACGAAGCCGAACGCCACCGCGTTCACGTTCACCCTGAACTGGCCCCACTCCTTGGCGAGCGTCTTCGTGAGGCCCACGACACCGGCCTTGCCGGCCGAGTAGTTGACCTGGCCGGCGTTGCCCATCGTGCCCGACACGGAGCTCACGTTCACGACCTTGCGGAAGACCTCCACGCCCTCCTCGCGCTCCTTCTTGGCCGGCTCGCGCAGGTGCGGCGCGGCGGCGCGCAGGACCCGGAACGGCACGACCGTGTGGATGTCGAGCATCGCCTGGAACTGCTCGTCGGTCATCTTGTGCGCGACGCCGTCCCAGGTGTAGCCGGCGTTGTTGACGATGATGTCGAGCCTGCCGAACTCGTCGACGGCCTTCTGGACGAGCTGGTCCGGAACGCCCGATTGGGTGAGGTCGCCGGCGAACACCGCGGTCTCGCCCTGGATCTCGCCTGCGGCCTGCTCGGCGACGTCGCCGTCGAGGTCGTTGATCAGCACCCTGGCCCCGTGCTCTGCCAGCAGCTCGGCCGTCGCGCGGCCGATGCCGCGCGCCGATCCGGTGACGATGGCCGCCTTTCCGTCAAGTACTCCCACTCTGTTTCTCCTTTCGCATACGGCGCGCGTCCTGGCGCCGGGGGCGCACCCTACAGTCCGAGCTGCCGCCCCAAGATCTCCTTCATCACCTCGTCGGTCCCGCCGCCGATCGGTCCGAGGCGGGTGTCGCGCACGGCGCGCTCTATCTCGTATTCCTTCATGTAGCCCGCGCCGCCGTGGATCTGAAGCGCGTCGTCGGCCACCTCGTAGGCGGCGCGCTGCGAGAGCAGCTTCGCCTGGGTCACCTCGCGGATGGCGTCGCTGCCGCCCGCGAACAGGCGCAGCGCGTGGTAGGTGAGCGAGCGGGACGCCTCGAGCTTCAGCGCCATCTCGGCGATCTTGTGGCGGATCGCCTGGAACCCGCCGATGGCGCGCCCGAAGGCGTGCCGCTCGCGCGCGTAGTCGAGTGTCCTCTCGATCGTCACCTGCATCGAGCCCACCGCCCCGAGCGCCATCACGAGCCGCTCCCACTGGAAGTTGGCCATGATCAGGTAGAAGCCCTTGTTCTCCTCGCCGAGCAGGTTCTCGTCGGGGACGAACAGGTCCTGGAACGCCAGCTCGGCCGTGTCCGAGGCCCGCCAGCCGAGCTTCTCGAGCTTCTTCGAGACCCAGAACCCCTCCATCCCCTTCTCGATCAGGAGGAACGACAGCCCCTGGTGGCCGCCCTCCTCGGTGGTCCTGACGGCGGTGACCACGAAGTCGGCGCGCACGCCGTTCGTGATGAACGTCTTCGAGCCGTTGACGACGTAGCCGCCGTCGACCTTGCGGGCGAAGGTCCGGATCCCGGCGACGTCCGAGCCGGCGCCCGGCTCCGAGATCCCGAGCGCCGCGATCCGCTCGCCGCGGATCGCGGGGACGAGGAAGCGCTGCTTCTGGTCCTCGGTGCCGAACTTCCAGACCGGCGGCGTGGCGATCCCGATGTGGGCCCCGATCCCGGCCGCGAGGCCGCCGGAGCCACAGCGCGCCAGCTCCTCGGCCAGCACCGCGTCGTGCACGTAGTCGCCGCCCTGGCCGCCGTACTCCTCCGGGTACTTGAGCCCGAGGTAGCCGACCTCGGCCATCCGGTGGAAGACCTCGTTCGGGAACCACTCGGCGTCCTCCCACTCTTGGGCGTGGGGGCGCAGCTCGCGCGCGACGAAGCGGGAGATCGCCTCGCGCAGGTCCTCGTGCTCCTCCCCGAACGGCGGGATCGGGCGCCGCGCCTCCGCTGCCGGCACGCCCTTATCGAAGGTCCTCATCCCACTCCGTGTCCTCGTCCTCGTCGTCGCGGAACTGGGGCCAGCCGGCCTCGGGGGTGCCGACCTCGTCCGCCCCCTCGGCGCCGAGGATGCGGCGCGTGAGCTGGCCGCCCTCCTCCAGCGCGGAGAGCGCCGCGTGGAAGTGGTCGTCGGTGACCACGTCCGCGCCCTCCACGGCGGCGCCCAGCGCGGCCTTGCGGACGAGCTCGCGCAGGAAGGCGGGGCTGGCGCCCTCGGTGGCCTCCACGAGCACCTCGCCGTCGGACATGGACACCTCGAGGCCCTGCGAGAACAGCTCGAGCAGGCGCGCCCTGCCCTCGTCGTCGGGCAGCGGCAGCTCGACGGCCTGGTCCACCCGGCCGGGGCGCGCGGCGAGCGCGGGCTCGAGCAGGTCGGCGCGGTTGGTCGTCATCAGGAAGATCACGTCGGCGTCCTCGCCGATCCCGTCCATCTCGTTCAGCAGCTCGAACATGAGCGTCGTGTCGCCGAGGTCCATGTCGCGCTCGGCCGCCACGAGGTCGATGTCCTCGAGGATCACGAGCGACGGCTGCAGCGAGCGCGCGATCCGGCACGCGGCGCCGAGCAGCCCGAGCCCGCCGCCGGTCAGCAGGATCACCGTGCGGTCGGCGAGGCGCCCGGCGAGGTAGCCCGCGGTGAGCGTCTTGCCGGTCCCGGGCGGCCCGTGCAGGAGCAGCCCGCGGCGCAGGTGGCGCCCGGACGCGGCGAGCGCCTCGCTCACCCGCGCGAACTCGACCGTGTGCAGCTCCACCGTCTGCAGCACCCCCGCGGGGAGGACGATGTTCTCGCGGCTCGTGTCGGGCCGGGACAGGAACTCCACGCCCATCGACTGCCCATAGGCGTCGCCGCGCAGCGCGATCATGCGGCCGCGGTAGACGTTCCGCTCGTCCATCAGCCGCCGCAGCTCGGCTACGAAGCGCTCGCCCTGCTCGGCCTCGGGCGCCATCACCTCGAGCGCGATGCCGGGCGGGCCGAAGCCGGGCTCGGCCTGGCTCACCTTCACGGCCAGGCGCGAGTCGGCGTCCCGCACGAGGAACAGGCCGCTCGTCACGCAGGAGACGGTGCGGCCCTCGCCGAGCCCGACGAGCGTACGCTGCACCGGCCCCTCGGGGAGCTCGAAGGCGCCCCCGGCGATCATCGAGAACGAGACATGGTGGGGGCCGCCCAGCCCGATCAGCTCGTGCGAGCGCCCGGGCCCGGCCAGGTAGGCGAGGAGCGCCAGCTGCAGGTTCGGCCGGTCGTACGCGGCCACGGTCTCGGTCGTCACCGGGAAGGTGGACGGCTCGGCGCCGAAGTGGTCCCGCAGGATGCGCGCGAGCCCCTCCTGCGCCGGGCGCCCCTGGCGGCCCGCCCACTCCATGAAGCGCTGGTACGCGGCGCCGAACCGCTCGGGGGAGAAGCGCTCCTCGTTCACAGGGTGGTGTGGCCGCGGCCGGCGTGGTCGAAGCCGAGCAGGTCGCCGCTGCGGTTCCTGTCGTTCGAGTGGTGGTACGCGCGCACCTCGCTGATGAGTCCGTCGCGGAACTCGAACCACTCGGTGCCGCGGTCCAGGCGTGGCTCGCCGGAGCGGGGGTCGCGCCAGGTCATGCTCCATTCGATCACGACCCGCTCGCCGTCGTCCACCGCGTCCTCGATGAACCACCGGCCGGCGATCCCCTCGACCGCCGCCTTCGTGTGCTCGCCGATCGCCCGCGCGCCCTCGTGCGGGCCGAGGCGCGTGTAGTAGTGGACCGCGTCATCGGTGAAGTGCGCGGCCACGCGGTCCGGGTCGCCGGTGTTGAGCGCGTCGTAGTACGAGCGGACGTGGTCGAGCAGCTCCCCCATCGGCGCCAGGCTATCCGCCCTCGAACACGTCGAGCGGCAGCGCCGCCGACACGAGCGCGTTGGGCGCGTCCACCAGCTCCGACACGCGCAGCTCCGCCGCCACGCTCATCAGCACGTAGGCCGCCTCGCGGCCGAGGCCGCGCTCGGACACGAGCCAGTCGAGCAGCTCGAGCAGGGCGCGGCGGGTGGCGAGGTTCAGGTCGCGGTCGGCGTTGCGGCCCTCGTCGTCGAGCGGGATGCCGGTGGTGGCGAAGTACGCGGGCCCCGGCCGCGCCGGCGTCTCCCAGGCGGGGAAGCGCGGGCGCCAGCCGTCGCGGCGGAGGCTCACCCGCACGGTCGCGCTGCCGCCCGTCTCGATCGCCGAGATGCACACCTCGCCGTCGCCCTGGGCGAAGTGCAGGTCGCCGATCGAGAGCAGCGCGCCGGGCACGTGCACCGGCAGGAGCAGCCGGCTGCCCGCGACCAGGTCGCGCACGTCCATGTTGCCGCCGTTCTCGCGCGGCGGGTAGGTGCGCAGGCCGTCGGGGGCGGACGGCGGAGCGGCGTACTCGGGCGAGGGGAGCGGCACCTGGCCGCCGGCGTCCGCGAGCGCGCGCTCGCGAGCGAGCGCGCGCTCGAAGAGCTCGCGCGACGGCGCCACCCCGATCGTGCCCGCGTGCGTGCACGCGGGCACGGCCACGCCGGGCAGCTCGCCGGAGCGCGCGTGCGTCCCGTCGATCTCCCAGCGCGCGAGGAACGGTCGGTCGAAGAGGTCGCCGAGGAAGCCGGACCCCGGCCAGATCGCCGTCCAGCCGAAGCCGTCGGTCTCGTAACCGAGGATCTCGACCTCCAGCACGTCGTCCGGCGCGGCGCCCCGCACCTCGAGCGGCCCGGTCAGTGGGTGTGCGAGCGCCGGCGTGGCGAGCAGGTCCTCATGCGTCGAGCCGCGGCCGATCGTGCGGTCGCGCGAGTCGCGGATCTCGAACGTGACGGTCACGCCGGGGTCCACGGAGGCCACAGCGGGGATGTCCGGGTGCCAGCGGTTGTGCCCGTTCGGCGCTCCCTCGTCGAGGCGCAGGGAGCGGTCGATCTCGATGCGCGCGCTCAGGAGCGCTAGAGCCCGTAGGAGCGGCCGATGACGTCGAGCATGATCTCGTCGGTGCCGGCGCCGATCCGGTTGAGGCGCATGTCGCGCCAGGCGCGCTCGATGCCGTACTCCTTCATGTAGCCGGCGCCGCCGTGGATCTGGAGGCACTCGTCCATGACCTCGCACGCGATCCGCGCCGAGTAGAGCTTGGCCATCGAGATCTCGCGCACGGGGTACTCGCCGTTCTGGAAGCGCCAGGCGGTCGTGTACACGAGCTGGCGGGCGGCCTCGATCTTCGTCGACATGTCCGCGAACTTGTGCCGGATCGCCTGGAACCTGCCGATCGGCCGGCCGAACGCGCTGCGCTCCTGCGCGTACTGGAGCGTTCGGTCGAACGCCTTCTGGGCGCCGGCCACGCAGCCCGCGGCGCCGATCAGGCGCTCGCCCTGGAGCTCCCACATGATGTGGTAGAAGCCCTTGCCCTCCTGGCCGAGGATCGCGTCGTGCGGCACGCGCACGTCCTGGAACGCGAGCAGCGCGGTGTCGGACGCGTGCATGCCGAGCTTCTCGAGCTTCTTCTCGCGGATCACGCCCTGCGAGTCCATGTCGACGAGGAACAGCGTGAAGCCGTCGTACCCGGCGTCCGGCTCGGTCTTCGTGACGAGCACGATGAAGTCGGCGCGGTGGCCGTTGGTGATGAACGTCTTCGAGCCGTTGATGACCCACTCGTCGCCGTCGCGCACCGCGCGCGTCTTGATGCCCGCGACGTCGGAGCCGGCGTCCGGCTCCGTGATCCCGAGGCACGAGATCTTCTCGCCCTTGATCGAGGGCACGAGGTAGCGCTGCTTCTGCTCCTCGGTCCCGAACAGGAACACCGGCGGCGTGGCCATGTCGGTGTGCACCGCGACGCCCATCGCGAGCCCGCCGGAGTTGCAGTTGGACATCTCCTCGGCGAGCACCAGGTTGCAGTAGTAGTCGCCGCCCTGGCCGCCGTACTCCTCCGGATAGGAGAGCCCGAGAAAGCCGAGCTCGCCCATGCGCCGGAAGACCCAGTCCGGGAAGGTCGTCTCCTCCCACTCCTCGGCGTGCGGCGCGAGCTCCTTCAGGACGAACGCGCGGATCGACTCGCGCAGCTGATCGTGCTCCTCGGTGAAGATGAAGTGCTTGCGCCTGGAGGAGTGGTCGGGCTTGAGGACGGCGTCAGCGGTGGCCATGGCGGCAAGCTAGCGGAGCGAGCCGGGAAAGTAAACAGTGGCACTTCCTACTTGCCGCTCCGGGGGGACCGCGCCCCGGGGCGAACGACGGGCAACCAGGGGTGGTCCCGAGTGGGGTGTTCAACGAAACGGGAGTAATAGTCCCGCTTTGTCGTACACCCCCCTTCGGCCCCACCCCTCATTGCCGCTGTAGACGCCCGGCGCCCCGGCCGCCCGCCGAGCGCCAGCCGCCCCGGTACGGTTGCGGGCAATGCCCGAGCGGGAGTTCGACGTGGTCGTGCTCGGCGCCGGCCCGGCCGGGGAGGTGTGCGCCGGCCGCCTCGCGGAGGGCGGCCTCGAGGTCGCCATCGTCGAGTCGCATCTGATCGGCGGCGAGTGCTCGTTCTACGCGTGCATGCCGTCGAAGGGACTGCTGAGGCCGGGCGAGCTGCTGGCGGAGGTGCGCCGCATCCCGGGGGTGCGCGAGGCGGTCACCGGGGAGCTCGACGTCGCCGCCGTGCTGGCGCGGCGCGACGAGATCATCCACGACCTCGACGACTCCTCCATGGAGCCGTGGCTCGCCGACCAGGGCATCGCCATCGTCCGCGGGCACGGCCGCCTCGACGGCGAGCGGCGCGTGGCCGTCGGCGACGACACGCTGCTCGCGCGCCGCGCGGTCGTGGTGGCCACCGGCGGCGCCGCGGTCCCGCCGATCGACGGCCTGCGCGAGGCGCGGCCGTGGACGAACCGCGAGATCACCACGACGAAGCGGATCCCGGGGCGGCTGGCGGTGCTCGGCGGCGGCGTGGTCGGCGTGGAGATGGCACAGGCGTACACCAGCCTCGGCGCCCGGGTCACCGTCGTCGAGGCCCTCGACCGCCTGATCTCGAACGAGGAGCCGTTCGCGAGCGAGCAGGTGGCGGAGGCCCTGCGCGCCGCCGGCGCGGACGTGCGCACGGGCGTCAAGGCGAGGGCCGTGCGCGCCGGTGGCGGTGAGGTGGCTGTCGAGCTCGAGGACGGCGCCGGCCTGACCGCCGATGAGCTGCTCGTCGCGATCGGACGCAAGCCGGTCACCGACGACATCGGCCTCGACACCGTGGGCATCGAGCCGGGCAAGCCGATGGAGGTCGACGACCGGATGCGCGCGAACGACTGGCTGTACGCGATCGGCGACGTGAACGGCCGCGTGCTGCTCACGCACATGGGCAAGTACCAGGGCCGGGTGGCCGCGGACGTGATCCTCGGCCGCGACGCCCGCGTAGTCGAGGACGGCATCCGCTCGCCGCGCGTGATCTTCACGGACCCGCAGGTGGCCGCCGTGGGCTATACGCTCGGCGCCGCGCGCGATGCGGGGCTGAACGTGCGGGCCGTGGACGTCTCGACCCAGGGCGTGGCCGGCGGCAGCTACTACGGCCGCGACGCGCCCGGCACCTGCCGGCTCGTGGTCGACGAGGACCGCCGCGTTCTGGCCGGCGCCACGTTCACCGGCTTCGAGGTCGCCGACTTCCTCCACGCCGCGACGATCGCCGTCGTGGGCGAGGTGCCGCTCGAGCGGCTGTGGCACGCCGTGCCCTCGTTCCCGACCCGCAGCGAGGTGTGGCTGCGGCTGCTCGAGGAGTACGGCCTGTGACGGATGTCATGCCTAGTTCCGGACGCGCTCCACTGGGCACGGTTCCGGGGAATACCTAGCTTGGTCGGCATGACTCACATCCTTGACAACCGCACCTCATGCAAGCCCCTCTGGGCCCGCGTCTGGGACGTCGCCATGCCGGTCTTCGCGCTCCTGTGGGCGGCGGTCCCGGTCGTCGACTTCGCCGGCTCGGGCCCGTCCGCGTGGCAGATCGCGCTGGTGGCGGTGGCCATGCCGGTCTTTGCCCTCTCCTTCATCTCGGTGGTGGCGACCGACCGCCCCCCGCTCATCGGCGTCGCCGCCATGACGGCGCTCGCCGTCGTGCTGACGCTCGCCGCGCTCGACAGCTTCGCCCTCCTCTTCGCCTTCGCGGGAGCGGCCGCCGCCGTGCGGTGGGAGCGGGCGAGCCTGATCGCGGTCGCGGCCGTCACCGCGGTCGCCGCGGGCACGCTCGCGCTGACGGATCCCGAGGCCGCCTTCTTCTGGGGCGTGATGAGCGCCGTGGTCGGCACCGCCGCGCTCTGGCTGCTGATCGGCGGCCTGCTGCGCACGAACGCCGCCCTGCGCGAGGCGCGCGCCGAGCTGGCGGACGCGGCGGTCGCGGACGAGCGGCTGCGCTTCGCCCGCGACCTGCACGACCTGCTCGGCCACGACCTTTCGCTCATCGCGCTGAAGGCGGAGCTGGCCGCCCGGCTGGTACCGCCGGACGCCGACGAGGCGAGCGCCGAGATCGACGACATCAAGTCGCTCACCCGCAGCGCGCTGGCCCAGGTGCGCCAGGCGGTGGACGGCTACCGCCGGCCCACGCTTCGCAGCGAGCTCGCAGGCGCGCGGGTCGCGCTCGAGGTCGCGGGCATCGACCTGCGGGTCGACGCCACCGACGACGACCTCGATCCCGCCGCCGACGCCGTACTCGCCTGGGCCGTGCGCGAGGGCGCGACGAACGTGATCCGCCACAGCGGCGCCCGCAACGCCGAGATCAAGCTGCGGCCGGGCGCGGACGCGGCCGAGCTCGAGATCTCCGACGACGGCCCCGGCGCGGGGCCGTCGTCCGGCGGCGGCGGCCACGGGCTCACCGGCCTGATCGAGCGCGCCGAATCGGTCGGCGGAAGGGTCGAGGTCGGCGCGCGCCCGCGCGGCGGGTTCGTGCTGCGCGTGATCGTGCCCGCCGGTCGGCCCGAGCCGGTGGCGTGATCCGCGTCCTGCTCGCCGAGGACCAGGCGCTCGTCCGCGGGGCGATCGCCAGCCTGCTGCGGCTGGAGGACGACATCGAGGTGGTGGCCGAGGTGGGCCGCGGCGACGAGGTGATCGCCGCGGCCCGCGACCGGGCCGCGGACGTCGCGCTGCTCGACATCGGCCTGCCGGACGTGGACGGCCTCGACGTCGCGGCCACACTCCACGAGGAGCTGCCCGAGGTGCGCGTCGTGATGCTCACCACCTTCAACCGGCCCGGCTACCTGCGCCGCGCGATGGAGGCGGGCGCGGCGGGCTTTCTGCTGAAGGACGCCCCGCCGAGCGAGCTCGGCCGCGCGATCCGCGCGGCCGCCGCCGGCGAGCGGGTCGTGGACCCCGGACTCGCCGCCGCCGCGCTGAGCCAGGGCGAGAACCCGCTGACGGAGCGCGAGCAGGAGGTGCTCGCCGAGTCCCGCCGGCACGGCTCGACGGCGGACCTCGCGGCAGCGCTCCATCTCTCCTACGGCACCACCCGCAACCACCTCTCCTCGATCATGCAGAAGCTCGACGTGCACAGCCGCATCGAGGCGATCCGCGTGGCCGAGGAGCGCGGCTGGCTTTAGGCAGGCAGCTAGCAGCCCGCGTACCGGCAGGCCACGAGCCGCGGCTGCTCCACCGGCCGGCCCGCCTGGATCGACCAGGCGAGCCGCACGAACTGCGCGTGCGACCATGCGAGCGGGGTCGCAGAGAAGGTGCCCTCGCCGCGCGGGAAGCCGGGCGTGCCGCTCGGCGGGTTCTCGTCCCACACCTGCTCGGGGATCATGTAGCCGTCGTTGGCGGCGCCCGCGAGCGCGTTCAGCTCGGCGGTCGCCGACCGGCCCGCCAGCAGCTCGTACTCGCCGCGCTCGCCCGCGAATATCGGCCAGATCCGCCCGATCGTCTGGAAGGTGTCCGGGTCGGACACGTGCCACGGGTCGCCGTCGGGCTCCTCGCCGTAGCCGTCGAAGTTGTAGCGGTGCCAGAAGCGCCCGTTCGGCGTGTCCGCGCCCAGCTGGGAATCGACGACCGGGACCGTCGAGAGCACGGCCGGGTGGTCGAAGCGCTTCACGCCCAGGCGCACCAGCTCGAGGTAGCTCGGGTCCACCACTCGGCGCTGGTCGATCGCCGACGGGCCGCCGTCGCCGATCGAGTACGTGGTGCCGGCGTCCGGTTGGCCGTCCTTCGTGATCCGCAGGTAGTAGGGCGAGGACGAGTAGGGCCCGTTCGTGGTCACGGTCCAGCCGTCCACGCGCGACTGCCAGTCGTCGGCCGTTCGCTCGTACGTCTCGGCCGAGGCAGCGTCGCCGTTGCGGCGCGCGATGTCCGCCGCGCACACCAGCCCGGCGATCTCGGCGGCGATCGTGGCGGGCGAGTAGCCGCCCTGGTTCTCCCAGCGCTCCTGCGGCGTGACCGGGCCGCTCGCGACGATGTAGTCGGCCGCCTTCTTGACGTGGTCCTGATACGTGACTCCGTCCTCGCGGCCGAGCTGCGAGGCGAGCACGATCGGCAGCGCCACCTCGTCGAGCTGGGTGTTGGTCCAGTGCTCGGTCCCATCGACGAGGGAGTTCTGCGGGAACGAGCCGTCGGCCTTCTGCTGGCGGTTGAAGAGGTAGGTGAGCGCGCGCTCCGCGCCCGCGCGGTCGCCGGCGGCGACCAGCGCCGTGGCGATCTGGTAGAGGTCGCGCGACCAGACGAGGTGGTAGGCGCCGGACGGGTTCTCTAGCCCCTGGCCCCAGACCCAGGGCATCGTCGGCGACGCGATGTAGGCGCCGCGGTTGACCTTGTCCTCGTGCGCGGCGAGCGTCATCACCGACACGTCGTACAGGCGGCGGTGTCCGGCCACGCTCCTCGGCGGCGCCTTCAGCGAGCCGAGGTACGAGCGCCACCCGCGCGCGTAGCCGCGCGCGACGCGATCGAACCCGGCGCGCAGCGACGCCCTCGCGGCGTCCGCGGCGGTCGCGCGGTCGCGCCCGAAGCCGAGCGCGAGCGTCAGGTGCCGGCGCCCGCGCAGGCCGTCGACGCGCGTCGCCGCGGTCTGCACCACGTTGCCCGTCGGCGCCGAGCGGTAGCGCCAGTCCATGCGGAAGTCCGAGCGCAGGTCCTGCCAGCCGTCGCTCGCGCCGAGGTAGCCGCTCGAGGTGCGGCCGAGGCGCGGCGTCGCCGCGAGCGCGGAGGCGGTGCCGCCGTCCGACGCCACCAGGAGCCGCCCGCGGCTCGCGCCGGTGTCGTCCATGCCGTCGTTCGACAGCGACGGGTCGTACAGCGCGTAGAGCTTGTAGGGCCGGCCGGTCAGCGACCGGAAGCGCACGTCCACGAGCACGACGTCGCGCTCGGGATCGGTCACGTAGGTCTTGACGATGCGGTACCGGCCGCGCCTGTCCGTGTTCACCTGGCGGTACGCGAGCCCGCTCCCGTCGAGCAGCTCCACCCGGTGCCTCGTCGAGTCGGTCTCGCGCGCCGCGAACGTCCGGCCGTCGGACACCACGAACTGGAGGTCGCGCACGCTCGGCGTTCCGAGGTCGGGGTGGTAGACCTCGGTCAGCTCGCCGTTCTCGAGCGTGAACCAGACGTTGCTCTGCCGGGTGGTGGCGGTCCCGTAGCCGTCCTTGTCGGCGGGCGTCCAGTCGGCCGCGGCGCCGGGGGCGCCGGGCGGCGCCGCCGCGGCGGGCGCCGCCGGCAGCAGCAGAAGGGCGAGAATGAATAGACGGCGCATGCCTGCAGGTCCGAGTACCCGGTGCACCGGGAGGTGAACGCATGGACGTAGTGATCGCGGGAGGACACGGGCAGATCGCCCTGCGGACGCTTCGGCTGCTCGCCGAGCGCGGCGACCGCGCCCGCGGGCTGATCCGCAACCGCGACCACGCCGCGGACCTCGAGGCGGCCGGCGCCGAGGCGGTGGTCTGCGACCTCGAGGGCGAGGACGACGTCTCTCGCTGCGTGGAGGGGGCGGACGCCGTGGTGTTCGCCGCCGGCGCCGGGCCCGGCAGCGGCCCCGAGCGCAAGAAGACCGTGGACCTCGGCGGGGCCGTCAAGCTGATCGACGCCGCCAGGGCGAACGGCATCTCCCGCTACGTGATGGTGAGCGCGATCGGGGCGTCGCGGCCGGAGACCTGGTCGGAGCAGATGCGGCCGTACTACGAGGCGAAGGCCGGCGCCGACGAGGCGCTCGCCGCCTCTGGCCTCGACCACACCATCGTGCGTCCCGGCTCCCTCACCGACGAGCCGGGCACAGGGCGCGTGTCGGCCGCCGAGCAGCTCGACTACGGCGCGATCCCGCGCGACGACGTGGCCGCCGTGCTGGTCGCGGTGCTCGACGCGCCGGGAACGATCGGCAAGGCGTTCGACCTCGTCTCGGGCGACACACCGATCGAGGAGGCCGTCGCCGCGCTGTGAGGCTCGACGAGGCCCGGACCCGCGAGGTGCTCGCCCGCGTGCGCTCGATCCAACCCGGGTTCGTGACCACCTACGGCGACCTGTCGCCGGGCGCGCCGCGGTTCGCGGGCGCGGTGCTGTCGCAGTGCGACGACCCCGCCGTGCCCTGGCAGCGCGTGGTGCGCGCCGACGGCTCGCTCGCGAAGGGCGATCGGCAGCGCCGCATCCTCGAGCGGGAGGGCGTGCCGTTCACCGGCGAGCGCGTGGACATGCGCGCCGCGTGGATGCCGCCGCAGGTCGCGGAATAGACCGAACGGACGATGCGGCGGGGCGCGGGGCCGGTTAGCGTCCGCCGATGAGCAACTCGCAGACAGTGCAGTCCATCTACGAGGCGTTCGGTCGCGGGGACATCCCGGCCATCCTCGACAATCTGGCCGACGACGTCCGCTGGGAGCACTGGCCCGACGGCAACGGCGGCGCCTGCAGGGGCGTGCCGTGGCTCCAGCCGCGCAGCTCGCGGGAGGAGGTGCCCGGTTTCTTCGAGGCGCTCGGGGCGCTCGAGTTCCACGAGTTCCGCCCCACCGAGCTGATCGAGTCGAACGATCGCGTGTTGGCGCTGATCGAGGTCGACCTCGCCGTGAAGGAGACCGGGCACCGCTTCCGCGACAGCGAGATCCACCTCTGGACGTTCGGCGAGGACGGCAAGGTGAGCGAGTTCCGCCACTACGTGGACACGGCGAAGCACGTGGAGGCTCTCGCTTCGTAGTAGAAATGCGCGCGTGCCGTACGACACGATCCGCTACGAGGTGCGCGAAGACGGCGTAGCGACCGTCACCCTCGACCAGCCGGACAGCCGCAACGCGCTGTCGAACGAGCTGCTGTCCGAGCTGACGGACGCGTTCGAGTCGGCCCGCGACGACGCCGCCGTGCGCTGCGTCGTGCTCACCTCGTCGCACGAGAAGGTGTTCTCGTCCGGCGCCAGCCTCGACCAGTTCGCGGCCGAGGTCCCGCTCGTGCACAAGCACTTCGGCACCGAGCGCTTCCCGAACCTCTTCAAGCTGATCATGCGGCTCGGCAAGCCGACGATCTGCGCCGCCAACGGCCACGTGCTCGCCGGTGCGCTCGGCATCGCCCTCGCGTGCGACCTGATCGTGGCGAAGGAGGGGGTCACGTTCGGCACGCCGGAGATCAACGTGGGCGTGTTCCCGTTCATGATCATGGCGCTGATCTACCGCAACGTCCCGCGCAAGAAGACGAACGAGATGCTGCTGCTGGGCGAGCGCCTGTCGGCGGAGGATGCGCTCGCGGCGGGGATCGTCAACAGGGTGGTGCCCGCGAACGAGTTCGAGGCGGCGGTGGACGAGTGGGCCACGCGGCTCGCCTCCAAGTCGCCGGTGCTGATGAAGCTCGGCAAGGACGCCATGTACCGCCAGCTCGACATGCCGTTCGAGGACGCGCTCGACTTCCTGCGCTCGCAGCTCTCGATCGCATTCACGACCGAGGACATCCAAGAGGGGGTGCGCGCGTTCTTCGAGAAGCGCGAGCCCCAGTGGACGGGACGCTGAAGCTTGGGCGTCTCGTTGGTGGCGCTGCGCTGCCGGACCTCCGACCGCACGCACGGCGGCGGCCGCGGCGTGGAGGCGCTCGCGCCGCTGATCGGCAAGCGCCTCGGGGTCGAGCCGCGCGTGATCGGCACGCCGGGCGATCCGCGCGCGGCCGGCTACGAGGACGACCTGCGCGACTCGCGCGGGTGCATCCTCGAGGCGGGCGGCCAGGTGGACGACGCGCTGAGCGGCGGCAACGTGCCGGTGCTGCTGGCGAGCGACTGCACGATCTGCCTGACCACGCTTCCCACGGCGCTCGGCCACCGCGAGGACGCGAAGGTCCTGTGGCTCGACGCGCACGGCGACTACAACACCCCCGGCACCACGGGCAGCGGCTTCCTCGGCGGCATGTGCCTGGCCGGCGCCTGCGGGGCGTGGGACGCCGGGGTGGGCGGGTCGATCGAGCCGGGCCGGGTCGTGCTCGCGGGCGTGCGCGACCTCGACTCGGGCGAGCGCGAGCTGCTCGAGCGCAGCGAGGCGACCGTGATCGGCGCGAGCGTGGTCGAGACGCTGGTGGCGGCCAAGAACGCGCTCGACGGCGCCGCCGTGTTCGTGCACCTCGACCTCGACGTGCTCGACCCGGAGATCTTTCCCGCCCAGGTGCCCGCGCCCGGCGGCCTGCCGCCCGAGAAGCTCTACGACCTGCTGGAGGCGGTGGCGGACGACTCCGAGCTGATCGGGCTCGAGGTGACCGCCTTCGAGGCGCCGGAGGACGAGGAGGAGCGCCAGGCGGCGGCCTCGATCGCGCTGCACGTGATCGAGCCGTTATTGGACCGGTTGCCCGCCTGATCGATGTTATGTTCGGACACGGCGAGCCTCGCTCGCCGTCGCGCCGATGGACTCGCAGTCGCTGGCGCGCTTGACACACGCCAGCCACAGGAGACGCCTTGCGCCCATCGGTCCGACCCGTTCTGCTCGCCTGCACCCTCGCCGCCGCGATCGCCGCGCTCTCGGCGTCGCCGGCCTGGGCGACGTTCCCCGGCTCACGCGGCGAGCTCGTGTGGGGCAACGGCCACGTGTTCGCGGGCGACCCGGCCGACCCCGACTCGGTCCAGCGCGACCTCGGCACCGGTCTGGCGCCGAGGTGGTCGCCCGACGGCACGCGGATCGCGTTCTCCGACAGGGTGGCTGGCACCAGCGCATACGCGATCTGGGTGATGAACCGGGACGGGAGCGGCCGGCGCCAGATAAGCCAGCCGTCGCAGGACACCGAGGAGGTGGACTGGTTCGCGGAGTGGTCGCCCGACGGGCAAGAGCTCGTGTTCACGCGCCAGCGCCTGGTGCCGCTCGGGGACGGAACGGCGCGGAGCGACGCCCAGCTGCGCGTGGTGGACGTGGCATCCGGCGGCAACGGCAGCCTGCTGCTCGAGAAGCAGGGGCAGGGGCCGGGAGCCGAGAACTACCGCTTCCACAACCCGGACTGGTCGTCGAACGGGAAGGTCGCGGTGGAGCTGCTCACCAACATCGGGTTTCAGGTCTGGCGCAGCCTGGTGGTCGTGCCGCAGGGCGGCGGCGGGGCGCAGGAGCTCGACAGGAGCGGTCCCTACGACAACGACTTCAGCGTCTACGGCGGCCGGCGTGTGAGCTGGTCGCCGGACGGCGAGCGGCTCGCCTGGGCGAGGAAGAACACCGGGCAGATCAGGCTCTTCAACGCGGCCGGGGTGCCGGGCCAGACGCTCACCCTGTCCGGTGGCGCGCGCGTGGACTCGGTGGTGTTCACGCCCGACGGTGCCCGGCTGATGGCGGGCAGCTGCAACTCGCTCGGGTCGTCCTGCACGACGCGGCTGCTGCGGGTGCCGGACCCGGACCTCGACTTCGACCCGGCCGAGCCTGCCGAGCGCACCCTGCCCGGGCCGGGCCCGCACGTCGACCTGATCATGAACATGGACCTGCAGCCGCAGACCCAGCCGATCATCTTCGTCCACGGCTTCGCCGGGTCGAAGATCGCCTGCGGCGGCGACGAGCTGTGGACCCCGACGCCGGGCAACGTGGGACAGGACCTGCTGAACCTGCGCCTCGCCGACAACGGCTCGTCCAACCATCCCGACGCCTGCGGGGCGCAACCCACTGACATCATCCGCTCGGCGTTCGGCAAGGACGTGTACGGCTCGGCGCTGGACTTCCTCGAGGACGTCGCGCCGGACCACCACCACGTGTACTTCTGGGACTGGCGCAAGGACCCGCGCACCGCGATCGGCGGGCTCGGCCTGATGATCCAGGACGCCCTGAACGGCGAACTGCAGAAGAGGCAGGGCGTCAAGCAGGTGGTGCTGATGGGCCACTCGATGGGCGGCCTCGTGATGCGCGCCTACCTCGATGACGCGGACCGCGCGAAGAAGGTCTCGCGCGCGGTCACGATCGGCACGCCGTACTGGGGCGCGCCGAAGGCGATCTTCCCGCTGGCCGCGGGCATCGAGACCCCCGACTTCAGCCCGCTCGACGCGATCCTGCCGAACGCCGAGTTCCACGAGTTCGCGCGCAACCTGACCGGCAACTACTTCCTGTATCCCTCCGCGAACTACGGGCCCTGGCTGACGGTGCAGGGGCGCTACTCGAACGGCTTCCTGACACCGGCCAACCTGCAGGACTACGTCGGCGGGACGCTCGGCGGGAATGCCGCGTTGCTCGCGCTGGCGCAGAACACGCACCGCGACGTGCTCGACGGCTTCAAGCGCCACGACGTGGACTACCGCGCGTTCATCGGCACGGGGCTGGCAACGATCGGGTCGGTTGCGTTCGTCCCCGGCGCCGAGGGCGAGGCCGCGACCGTCGACGTCGGCTGGGTGAACGGCGACGGCACCGTGCCGGCGCGCAGCGCCAGCCAGGGGCCGATCGGCACCGGCGACCCGCTCGGCGACGACGTTCCACTCTCGTACGTGTGCGGCGTAGGCCACGTCCCGCTGCCGGGCGACGAGAAGGTCACCTCGCCGCTGAAGGACTTCCTGCTCTACGGCACGCCCCCGCTCAAGGCGCGCGACATCTGCGAGAACGGGGGCGAGGAGGTCCGCTTCAGGGGGATCGAGCTGGCCGGCGCGCAGGCGGGGTCCGGGCTGCGCGCCGCGGCCGCGCTCTCGTCGCCGCTCGAGGACGCCGCGGCGGACGGGGGGCTCGACCTGCTCGAGCTGCCCGGCGAGCCGATCGCGATGACCGACGACTCCACGCCGGTCGACGTGACGGTGCCGGCGAACGGCGCCCGCCTTGCGATCACGCCGGTGCACGGAAGCGCCCGCGGGTCGACGCTGTACTACGGGCCCGTGACCGGGGAGCTGCGGCTCGTCACCGGTGCCGGCGGCTCGGTTGCGGTGCTCGACGACGGCCAGCCGGTCGCGCCCCGGACCGTCCCCCAGCAGGGCGACCCCGTGCCGGGAACGCCGCCCACGCCGCCCGACGGCGGGCCGAGCGGAGGCGGCCCCGGGGGTGGCGGCGGTCCCGGTGGAGGCGGGTCCGGCGGCGGCGGAGGCGCCCCGGGCGGCGGTTCCGGCGGTGGCGGCGGTTCCGGCGGTGGCGGCGGCGGCGCGCCCGGCGGCGGCTCGGCCTCCGACCGCGTCGCGCCGGCCATCTCCCGCTTCGCTGTCACGCGCAAGCGCTTCCGCGTCGCCGCGAAGCCCACGCCGACGAGCGCCGCGGCGGCGGGGACGTCGTTCTCGCTGACCTCGTCCGAGTCCGCGACCGTGACGATCGCGATCGACCGCGCTCGGCCCGGCCGCCGCGCCGGCCGCCGCTGCCGCGCGTCGGCGCGCCGCGGGCGCCGCTGCACGCTGTACCAGCGGGCGGGCTCGCTCAAGCGCCACGTGGGCGCCGGCAGGACGAAGGTCCCGTTCACCGGACGCATCGGCAGGCGCGCGCTGAAGCCGGGCGGCTACCGCGCCGTCGTGACCGCGGTGGACGGCGCCGGCAACCGCTCCCGGCCCCGGCAGGTGAGCTTCACGGTCGTGCGGCGGTGAGCGCCGCCCGAGCGTCGGGCCCGCGAGCGCGGGTCGCGCGCTGCGCGCGGAGGCCGGCGCTCCATTCACGCGAGCGCGGGGCGCGCGCTGCCCGCGGGGCCGGCCGCCCCATCCCCGCTTGACCGCCCGCCCGCCCATCCGTCAAAGTAGGAAGTAGGACTTCCTACTTATGGCTACGACCGACCGCGCCTCCGCCGACACCCTCGTCGCCCGCCCGTCGCTGCGGTCGCTCGTGGACGACCTTCACGAGCGCCGCGAGCACGCCAGGCAGGGCGGCGGCCCCGAGCGGATCGCGCGCCAGCACGAGCAGGAGAAGCTCACCGCCCGCGAGCGGCTCGCGCTGCTGATCGACGAGGGCACCTTCACCGAGCTCGGCATCCACGGCCGGCCGCACTTCTCCCAGCGCGCGATGGAGGGCAAGGACGCGCCCGCGGACGGCGTGATCACGGGATTCGGCAAGGTCGACGGCCGGCTCGCGGCGGTGGCGGCCTACGACTTCACGGTCATGGCCGGGTCGATGGGCATGACCGGCGAGATGAAGGTCGCCCGCCTGCGCGAGCTGGCGCTGCAGAAGCGGATCCCGATGATCTGGCTGCTCGACTCGGCGGGCGCGCGCATCCAGGAGGCGGCCGGCTCGCTGTTCGCCGGCTCGGGTCACCTCTTCCGCGAGGAGGTGGTGATGAGCGGCGTGGTCCCGCAGGTCGCCGCGCTGATGGGCCCTTGCGCCGCCGGGACCGCCTACATCCCCGGCCTCGCCGACTTCGTGCCGATGGTCAAGGGCCGCGGCTCGATGGCGCTCGCGGGCCCGCACCTGACGAAGGCCGTGACCGGCGAGGACGTGACCCAGGAGGAGCTCGGCGGCTCGCGCATCCACACGCGCGTATCCGGCGTCGGCGACCTGGAGGTGGCCGACGACGAGGAGTGCATCAGGGCGGTCCAGGACTACCTGTCGTACTTCCCGCAGAACTGCGAGGAGCCCCCGCCGCTGCGAGAGGCGAGCGACCCGCCCGAGCGCATGGACGACGAGCTGCTCGACGTACTGCCCGACTCGCCCCGCCACCCGTACGACATGTACGAGGTGATCCGCAGGATCGTCGACGACGGCAGGTGGTTCGACCTCAAGCCGCGCTGGGCGCGCACGATCATCACCTGCCTGGCGCGGATGGGCGGCAGGCCGGTGGGCATCGTCGCGAACCAGCCGAAGCACCTCGGCGGCATCCTCGAGAACGACTCGGCCGACAAGGCCGCCCGCTTCATCAACCTCTGCGACGCCTACGGCATCCCGCTGCTCTTCCTGATGGACGTGCCCGGCTTCATGGTCGGGACCAAGGTGGAGCAGGCCGGGATCATCCGGCACGGCGCGAAGATGCTCTACGCCGTCTCGCGCGCGACGGTCCCGAAGGTGACGGTGGTGATCCGCAAGGCATACGGCGCCGGCTACTACGTGATGTGCGGCAAGGCCTACGAGCCCGACCTGATCGTGGCGTGGCCGTCCGCCGAGATCTCGGTGATGGGCCCGGAGGGCGCGGTGAACATCATCTTCCGCAAGCAGATCGAGGCCGCCGACGACCCCGACGCGACCCGCGCGGAGATGATCGAGGGAATTCGGCGGACGATCGATCCCTACATTGCTGCTGGTAACGCCCTGATCGACGACGTCATCGACCCTCGCGAGACGCGCCCCACGGTGATCCGCGCGCTCGAGATGGCAGCGACCAAACGCGTCGACCGACCTTGGAAGAAGCATGGAGTGATGCCCGTATGAACGACCGAACGACCCGGCGAGCCTTCATCGCCGGAGGCGCCGCCACCGGCGCCGGAGTACTCCTCCCTTTTGACGTGTCCGCGGCGGCGAAGCGCCGCCGCAAGCGCCGCAGCGTCGACGTGGCGATCGTGGGCGGCGGCTTCGCCGGCCTCTCGGCCGCGCGCGCACTCGCACGCGCCGGCAAGGAGGTGTGCGTGCTCGAGGCCCGCGACCGCGTCGGCGGACGGACCCTGAACCACCGCGTCCAGAAGGGCGTCGTGGCCGAGCTCGGCGGCGAGTACGTCGGCCCGACCCAGGACCGGATCCTCGCGCTCGCGAAGGACGTCGGGGTCGACACGTTCAAGACCTACAACGAGGGCAGCAACGTGCTGTACCTCGGCGGGCGCCGCTCGCTCTACCCGGCGGCGACCGGGCTCTCGGACGACCCCGACTTCCAGCAGGCGTTCATCACCGCGGTCGTGAAGCTCGACCCGATGGCCGCCACCGTGCCGGTAGCCGCGCCGTGGAAGGCGCCGCGCGCGGCCGAGTGGGACGCGATGTCCGCCGAGGACTGGGCGCAGGCGAACCTGCCCTCGCCGAACGCCCGCAAGATCTTCGCGGTCGCCTGGGAGGCGCTCTTCGGCGCCGAGCCGAGGCAGACGTCGCTGCTCTACGCGCTCGCGTACATCGCCACGGCGGGCAACGAGACGACGCCCGGCAGCGTCGCCCGCCTGTTCACGACCGGCGGCGGCGCCCAGGACTCCCGCTTCGTCGGCGGCTCGCAGCGGGTGGCGATCGAGGTGGCGAAGCGGCTCGGCAGGCAGGTCGTGCTCGGCTCGCCGGTGAGCGAGATCGAGCAGCACCGCGGCCGCGTGGTGGTCACCAGCCAGCGGATGATCGTGGAGGCGCGGCAGGTGATCGTGGCCGTCCCGCCGGCGCTCGCCGCGCGGATCGACTTCTCGCCGAAGCTGCCGCGCGGGCACCGCCGGCTGCTGAAGAAGATCGTGCCCGGCCACCTGATCAAGTGGGAGGCCGTCTACGACACCCCGTTCTGGCGCGCCCAGGGGCTGAGCGGCCAGGCCGTGTCGGACGTCGGGCCGGCCAACACGACGTTCGACAACTCGCCGCCCGGCGGCGACCCGGGCGTCGTCTTCGGGTTCGTCGGCGGCGACTCGGCCCGCAGCTTCGCGCGGCTGTCCCGCTCCCGGCGCCGCGAGGCCGTGCTCGGCAACTTCGTCACGTTCTTCGGCGACGAGGCCCGCGGCCCGCGCGACTCGTTCGAGATGGACTGGACGACCGAGGCGTGGACGCGCGGGTGCCCCGTGGGGAGCATGGGCCGGGGCGTGATGCGCAAGTACGGCCCGTTTCTGCGGAAGCCGGCCGGCCGCGTGCACTGGGCGGGGACCGAGACGGCCACCTACTGGAACGGCTACATGGACGGCGCGGTGCGGTCGGGCGAGGCCGCCGCGAAGCAGGTGCTGGCGGCGCTGAGGCGCTCATGAGCCGCTTCGACGACCCCGCGATCATCGTCTGCTCGATCTCGGGGGCGGTCGCCAATCGCGACCAGTGCCCGGCCATCCCGTACACGCCGGAGGAGTACGGCGCCGAGGCGCGCCGGGCGGTGGACGAGGGCTGCACGATGATCCACATCCACGCCCGCACGCCGGACGGCGTGCCGAGCTTCGAGGTGGAGGACTTCCGCGCGATCACCGAGGCGATCCTGTCCGAGGTCGACGACGTGGTGATCAACTACTCCACCGGCGCCGTGGGGGTGCCGGTGGAGAAGCGGATCGAGTACCTGCGCGAGCTGCGGCCCGACGTCGCCGCTCTGAACATGGGCTCGATGAACTACGCCAAGTACTCGTCGCGGCGCAAGGACTTCGTCTTCAAGACCGTGTTCGAGAACTCGTTCGACGAGATCATCGAGTTCCTGAAGGTGATGCGCGAGGTCGGCATCAGGCCCGAGCACGAGTGCTTCGACTCGGGACACGTGGCAAGCCTCGACCCGCTGATCGACATGGGGCTGCTCGAGGAGCCGCTCCAGATCGACTGCGTGATGGGCGTGACCGGCGGCATCCGGCCGACGCCGCGCAACCTGGCCCACATGGCCGACCAGGTCCCGGGCGGCCCCGAGTCGCGCAACAACTGGGGCGTGATCGGGATCAGCCGCGGACAGTGGCGCCTGGTCGCCTCGGCCGCGGCCCTCGGGGGCAACGTGCGGGTCGGGCTCGAGGACAACTTCTACCTGCCGGACGGCGAGATGGCGCGCTCGAACGGCGATCTGATCGCCAGGGCGCGGCGAATCGTGGAGGACGTCGGGCGCCGGGCCGCCACCGTCGCCGAGGCGCGCGAGCTGCTCGGCGCTCCGAGGCGAGCGGCGGCGGCATGAGCGGCGCGCTCTCCGACGTCAAGGTGCTCGACCTCTCGCGGCTGCTGCCCGGCGGCTTCTGCTCGCTGCTCCTGGCCGACTTCGGCGCCGAGGTGCTGAAGGTGGAGGACACCGGCATGGGCGACTACGTGCGCTGGAGCGCCCCCTACCACGGGGGCGCCGACGACTCGGCGAAGTCGGCGCTGTTCCTCGCCCTCAACCGCGGCAAGCGCTCCGTGCGGCTCAACCTGAAGGAGGAGCGCGGGCGCGAGGTGCTGCTGCGCCTGGTGCGCGAGTACGACGTGCTGCTCGAGTCGTTCCGGCCCGGCGTGATGGACCGCCTGGGCGTGGGCTACGAGCGGCTGCGCCGGGAGAACCCGCGGCTCGTCTACTGCGCGATCACGGGCTACGGGCAGGACGGCCCCTACACCGCCCGCTCGGGCCACGACATGAACTACCTCGGGCTGAACGGCCTGCTCGGGCTGACCGGCGAGGCCGGCGGGCCGCCGGTGCAGGCGGCCGGCCAGATCGCCGACCTGGGCGGCGGCGCGCTGATGGGGGCGGTCGGGATCCTCACGGCGCTGCGCGAGCGCGAGCGCTCCGGCGAGGGCCAGTTCGTGGACGTGTCGATGTTCGACGGATCGCTCTCGTGGCTGTGCATGGTGGCCGCGCGCTACCTCTGCGACGGGGAGCCGCCGCGCCGCGGCCGGATCGAGCTCTCCGGCGGGCTCGTCTGCTACCGCCCCTACGCGTGCCGCGACGGCTGGGTCACGCTCGGTGCGCTCGAGCCGAAGTTCTGGCAGGCGTGGTGCCGCGGGGTGGGCCGCGAGGACCTGATCCCGAAGCAGTTCTCGCCGCCCGGGTCCGACACGCACGCCGAGGTCGAGCGCATCTTCCTCGAGCGCACGCGCGAGGAGTGGCACGAGTTCGCGGAGCAGAACGACTGCTGCCTCGAGCCGGTGCTGGACCTCGGCGAGGCGCTCGACTCGGAGCTCGTGCGGGCGCGCGAGATGGTCGTGGAGCTCGACCAGCCGGGCACGGACGGCGTGCGCCAGCTGGGCGTGCCGGTGAAGCTCTCGCGCACCCCTGGGGCGCCCGGCGGCCCCGGCCCGGCGCTCGGGGAGCACACGCGCGAGGTGCTGGCGAGGCTCGGCTACTCGGACGACGAGATCTCCTCGCTCGAGGACGGCGGCGCGGTCGCCGGCCCGCCGGTGGGGGCCGAGGGGACCTTCATGGGATGAGCGGCAACGGCCTGCTCAAGATGAAGGAGCTGGCCGAGGCGAGCGGCGTCAGCGCCGGCACGATCAAGCACTACCTGCGCGAGGGGCTGCTGCCGGAGCCGGTCAAGACCTCGCGCAACATGGCGTACTACCCGCCGGAGTTCGTCGAGCGGATCAGGCTGATCAAGCAGCTCCAGGAGGAGCGCTTCATGCCGCTCAAGCTGATCAAGTCGATGCTGGACGAGGACCCCGGGCGCGCGCGGGCGCTCGTGGAGCTCGAGGACCGCATCCTCGATCGCGCGCTGCAGGGCGAGCAGAAGCGGGTCTCGGCGGCGGAGCTGCGCCGCCGCTACGAGATCCCCCAGGAGGTGCTCGACCGGCTCGAGGAGCTCGGCATCCTGTCGCCGAACAGCCGCGGCTACGGACAGCGCGACGTGGAGATCGTGGAGGCGATCTCGCGCTTCCGGGCCGGCGGCTACGACGAGCGCATCGGGTTCACCGTGTACGACACGGTGCGCTACAAGCGCGCGCTCGAGGAGCTCGTGAAGGAGGAGGTCCAGCTGCTGATGGACCGGCTGGCGGGCGAGCTCGACCCCGACGACGCCGCCGAGCTGATCTCAGCCGGCGTCGAGCCGCTCGCCGCCCTGATGGCGGCGCTCCACCAGAAGCTGCTCGTCGCGGAGCTGCGCCGCCAGCGCGCCGCTCGCCAGTGAGCGACGCGCGCGAATCGGTCGCGGCGCGTTTCGACTGGCAGGCCGACTGGTGCGCGCGGCTCGGCTCGCCCCTGTACGCGGACCTGATGGTCCGGTCGGCGCGCGACATCGAGGCGGGCGGCCCGGTGTGGGCGGTGCTGGACGGCCACGAGCGCGACTCGTACGAGTCGATGCTGCAGCTGCGGTTCGCGGGCGCGGTGCACAGGCTGGCCCTGTCGGGGCGCGCGCCGGCGCTGGCGGCCCGCTACCCGTCCACCGGCGGCGAGGGCACGCCCGACGGGACGTGGCGCGCCTTCCGGGAGACGGTCGCGGATCGCGTGCACGACCTGCGCGAGCTGGTCGAGCTGCCGGTGCAGACGAACGAGGTGGGGCGCTCGCGCGCGCTGGCGCCCGGGTTCATGGTGGCGGCGGCCGAGACGGGCCTGCCGCTCAGGCTGCTCGAGGTGGGCTCGAGCGCCGGCCTCAACCTGCGCTGGGACCACTTCCGCTACGAGGCCGACGGCTGGTCGGCCGGCGACCCCGAGTCGCCGGTCCGCTTCGCGGGCTACTTCGACGGTGCCGCCGTGCCGCTCGTGACGGAGCCGGCACGGGTGGCGGAGCGCCTCGGCTGCGACCCGAGCCCCGTGGATGCGGCCGGCGAGGACGGCGCGCTGACGCTCCGCTCGTACCTGTGGGCCGACCAGCTCGACCGGCTGCGGCTGCTCGACGCGGCCCTCGAGGTGGCCGGCCGGGTGCCGGCGCGGGTGGAGAGGGCGCGGGCGACCGACTGGCTCGAGGAGCGCCTCGCGCAGGCCGCGGAGGGCGTCTGCTCGATCGTCTTCCACTCGATCGTGATGCAGTACGTGCCGGAGGAGGAACGGCGTCGGATCGACGAGCTGCTCGCGGACGCCGGCGCCTGGGCGACCGAGGCCGCCCCGATGGCGCGACTGGAGCTGGAGCCCGCCGGCGAGTACGCCGAGGTGCGCCTGACGCTCTGGCCCGGGGGCGAACGGCGGGTGCTCGCCCGGGCCGGGTACCACGGGACGCCCGTGGAGTGGCTGGGGTAGAACGCGGCCGCCCGTTGGAGCCGCTCCGCTGTGGAGCGGCTCCGCTGGAGCGCGGCCGCCCTTGCGGTTTTCCGCCGAGTTGTATTTAATGGCATCGTTAATTAACCGCAAAGTTAGATGCCCACCGACCAACTGAGCGTCACCTTCGCCGCCCTCGCGGATCCCACGCGCCGCTCGATCCTCAGCCGCCTCGCCGAGGGCGAGGCGACCGTGAACCAGCTGGCGGAGCCGTTCCCCATGAGCCTGCCGGCGATCTCCCGCCACCTCAAGGTGCTCGAGCGAGCCGGGCTGATCGTCCGCAGCCGCGAGGCCCAGTGGCGGCCGAGCCGGCTGCAGGCCGAGCCACTCGACGAGGCGGTTGAGTGGATGCAGTCGCGCAAGCGGACGTGGGAGGCGCGGATGGACCGGCTCGATGCGCATCTGCGCCGGAAGGGAGAGCAGGATGAGTGACCCGACGCCCGCCGCCGCCGAGCGGGAGATCCTGATCACGCGCGTCTTCGAGGCCCCGCGCGAGCAGGTGTTCCGGGCCTGGACCGACCCGGACGAGGTAGCGGCGTGGTTCGGGCCAGCCGGTGTCGAGACGCCGCGCGAGCGGATCCACATCGACCTGCGCGTCGGCGGGCGCTACGAGCTCACGATGGTCCTGGGCGGCGGGGCGGAGATGACGATCGGCTACGAGATCCTCGAGCTGGTGGAGCCCGAGCTGATCGTTATGCGCTCAGATCCGCATCCGGAGATGGGCATGGACGAGGCGTCGGTGGTGCGAATCGAGCTCCACGACAACGGCGCGAGGACGCGCATGACCTTCAGCGACTCGCCCCACCCGGCCGAGGGTCGCGACCGCGCCGAGGGCGGCTGGAACGGCGCGTTCGACAAGCTCGCGTCGCGCCTCGCCGGCTAGAGCAGACGCGCCGCGGTGCCCGCGGACACCTCGAGCGCCCCGGCGGGCGGGTCGGCGCCCGGCGGCAGCAGCGCCAGCACGGAGCCGCCGAAGCCGCCGCCGATCATGCGCGCCCCGGCGGCGCCGCTCGCGCGCAGGCGCTGAACGAGGTCGTCCACGGCGGGCACGGACACCTCGTACAGGTCGCTCAGGCTCTCGTGCGAGGCGTCGAGCAGCCGCCCGAGCCCGGCCGGGTCGCCGTCCGCGAGCGCGTTCACGGCGCGCCTCACGCGCTCGTTCTCGTCGATCACGTGGCGCACGCGGCGGTCGAGCGGCGGCGGCAGCGACGCGGCGGCCTCGGGGTCCGCGTCCCGCAGCGACGGGAGCCCGAGGAGGTCGCGGGCGCGCTCGCACTCGGCGCGGCGCTCGTTGTAGCCGGACGCGGCGTGCTCGTGGGCGACGCCCGAGTCGACGGCCACGAGCCGCCAGTCGCCGAGGTCCAGCGGGACGGGGCTCGCCGCGAGGTCGCGCATGTCGAGCAGCACGGCGTGGCCGCCCTCGGGCAGCAGGGCGGCGAGCTGGTCGAGCAGCCCGGTTCGCGCGCCGGCCCACTCGTTCTCGACCCGCGAGCAGAGGCGCGCCAGCTCGCGCCGGTCGGGCTCCGGCTCGCCGGCGTGGGCGAGCAGAGCGAGGGCGAGGGCGACCTCGAGCGCCGCGGAGGACGACAGCCCGGCGCCGCGCGGGACGTCGCCGCTGATCGACAGCGGCCCGCCGCGGACGCGGTGCCCGGCGCGCAGGAGCTCGCCGACGGTGCCGCGCACGAAGGCGCGCCAGCCGGGTGCGGGGCGCGCGTCGGAGACCGGGAACTCGTCCTCCTCGCCGAGGTCCTCGGCGCGGGCCGCGACGACGCCGTCGTCGCCGTCCCCGATCGTGACCGTCACGCCCTGCCGGATCGCGAAGGGCAGGCAGAGCCCCTGGTTGTAGTCGGTGTGCTCGCCGATCAGGTTGACGCGGCCGGGGCCGAAGGCGCTGGTCTGTGGCATCGGGTACAGGATGGCGCTCGTGGGCCGCGGCGAATCGGTGCGCTTACTGCGCGCAACCAGGGGTTGGTCCGGAGGGTGATGTCACTTCTTGGGTGCTATAGCCCACCCATAAGTCGACATCACCCCACTACCAGGTGATGACCGTCCGGATCCCCTCCTGCCGCTCCATCGCGGCGAACGCGTCGTTCACCTCGTCGAGGGAGATCCGGCGCGTCACGAGCGATTCGAGGTCGAGGTCGCCGGCGGTGTAGCGGTCCACCAGCTCGGGGACGCGGTCGCGGCCCTTTGCGCCTCCGAACGACGCTCCGGCGATCCGGCGGCCCGTGATCAGGAAGCGGGGGATCACCTCAAGCACCTCGCCCCTGCCGGCCACCCCGGCGATCGTGCACAGGCCCCAACCCATCCGGGCCGACTCGACCGCCTGCCGCATGACCGCCACGTTGCCGGTCGCCTCGAAGGTGTAGTCGGCCCCGAAGCCGCCGGTCGTCTCCACGATCCTCTCGACCGTGTCCGGCCCGCCGACGAGCGTCTCGGTCGCCCCCTGCCCACGCGCGTGCTCCAGCCGCTCCTCGGACAGGTCCACCGCGATGATCCGCTCCGCGCCCGCGAGGCGGCAGCCCGCGACCGCGCCGAGGCCCACGAGCCCGGCGCCGAACACCGCGCAGGTCGAGCCGGGCTCGACCTTGGCGATGTAGAGCGCGGCGCCGAGGCCGGTGGTCGCGCCGCAGGCGAGCGTGCAGACCACGTCCAGCGGCGCGTCGGGGTCGATCTTCGCCAGGGCGATCTCCGGCATCACCGTCGCCTCGGCGAACGTGCTCGTGCCCATGAAGTGGCGGATGCGCTCGCCGTCGCGGTTCAGCCGCGTGGTGCCGTCGGGCAGGTGGCCCTTGTTCTGCTCGTCGCGGATCGCGAGGCAGATGTTGGTCTTGTCGGACACGCAGTGCACGCACTCGCGGCACTGGGGCGAGAAGAGCGTGACCACGTGGTCCCCGGGGGCCACGCTCGTGACGCCCTCGCCGACCTCCTCGACCACGCCGGCCCCCTCGTGGCCGAGCACCGTCGGAGCGTAGCCGGAGGGGTCGGCGCCGCTGGCCGTGTACAGGTCGGTGTGGCAGACCCCGCAGGCGGCCAGCCGCACCAGCGCCTCGCCGGGGCGCGGGCCGTCGAGCTCCACGTCCTGCACGGCGAGCGGCTTTGCGAACTCCTCGAGAACGGCTGCGCGAATCCTCATGGCTCCGACCCTACCGCCGCCTCACCACCGCACGTCGTGCTCCTCCATCACGCCCCAGCCCTCGGCCACCCGCGCTCCGCCCGGCAACGCGCCCTCGAACGTTCCGAACGGCTGGCGGTAGCGGCTGCGGAAGACGAGCATGTTGCTGTAGTCGACGCGCGCGCACCACTCGCTGAACCGGAGGTCGCCGACGCGCGAGAGGTCCGCCGCGAACGCGACCGGTCCGACCTCGTGCGGCTCGCCGTCGACCCACACGGTCCGCTCGCTCGCCTCGGCCGAGTCGTGCACGCCCTCCACGAGGTTCCATGCGAGCCGCTCGCCCGCCGCGCCGCGGCCGATCCCCGCCGACCACCGCCATCGCGTGTGGCGCTCGTGGTAGCCGGCCGAGTCGTCCACGAAGCCCTCTCCGTCGATCTCCCACGAGCGGCCGTCGACCTCCACCCGCCCGCGCACCGGGACGCCGGCCTGCTTGCGCGTCCAGGCCCAGGAGCGTCCGCTCGGCGACGCGACCTCCACGCCGGCGCCCTCGTCGAGCTGCAGGTCGATCGCGACCCCGCGGCCACGCACCCGCACCCGGCCCGGCTCGAGCGAGACCGCCCGCCACAGCCGCCCGGTGCGCTCGTGCAGGCGGCCGTCCGGCTCGGCCACCGCCCACCACCGCTGCGGCACGCCCGCGACTCGCGCGTCGCCGACGCACAGCATCAGCTCCGGCCCGTACACGCCGACGTAGCGCCAGCGCTTCAGCGGGCGGCCGCGACGCAGGAGCGGCATGCGGCCGGGCGGTAGCGAGAGGCCGAGCTCGCGGACGCGGGGGCCGCGAACGGGAAGCGGGTCCATGTGCCGCGGGAGCGTAAACGGCCGCCCGCCCGGCTCCGCCGGCCGCGAGCCGCGCGCGCCGGCCGGCGCGGCCGACCGGCGGCGGCTGCCGCCCGCCTCGATACACTCAGATTGACTGGTCAGTCAATCGCTGGAGGAGCGATGCGCGCGGCGGCGGTGCAACTCAATTCGACCGACGACAAGGAGCGGAACCTCGCGTCCGCGGATCAGCTGACCCGAGCCGCGGCCGCCGACGGCGCCGAGCTCGTCGTCCTGCCCGAGAAGTTCAACGTGCTCGGCACGAACGAGGACTACTTCGCGGGCGCCGAGACGCTCGACGGTCGGACCGTCGGCTGGGCGCGGGACACCGCGCGCGAGCTCGGCATCGACCTCGTCGCGGGTTCGATCGTCGAGCGGCGCGAGGGCCGCGAGAAGCTGGGCAACACGTCGGTGCACGTCGGTCCCGACGGCGAGCTCAAGGCCGTGTACCGGAAGATCCACATGTTCGATGTCGAGGTCGGCGGTCAGGTGTACCGCGAGTCGGACTCGGAGGACCCGGGCGACGAGATCGTCCTGTCCGACGCGCAGGGCGTCCCGCTCGGCCTGACCGTCTGCTACGATCTCCGCTTCCCCGAGCTGTACCGGATCCTGGCGATCCGCGGCGCCCGCATCGTCACGCTGCCGGCCGCGTTCACCAAGGTCACAGGCCAGGCGCACTGGGAGATCCTGATCCGGGCGCGCGCGATCGAGAACCAGTCGTTCGTGGTCGCGGCGGACCAGGTGGGCAAGCACCCGCCCGACAAGGAGACCTTCGGCGGATCGATGATCGTCGACCCGTGGGGCGAGGTGCTGGCGCGCGCGCCCGACGAGGAGTGCTTCGTCGCCGCCGACCTCGACCTCGCGCGGCAGGACGAGGTGCGCGAGAAGCTGCCGAGCCTCGCGAACCGGATCGCCTCGGCGTACCGCTGGCCCCAAGAGGTGAGCGCCTAGTGGCGGCTACCGCCCCGAAGGGCGCGCCGGTGGACAAGCGGCGGCTGATCCTCGACGCCGCCGTCACCGTGTTCGCCCGGCGCGGCTTCCACCACTGCCGCGTGTCGGACGTCGCCGACGAGGCCGGCGTCGCCTACGGGCTCGTGTACCACTACTTCTCCTCGAAGGAGGAGATCCTCAACACGCTCTTCCTCGAGCGCTGGCAGGTCATGCTCGACGCCATCGCCGAGATCGACTCGCGCCCGAACGTGGAGGCGCGCGAGAAGCTCTACCTGGTCGCCGGCTTCATCATCGACTCGTACCGCCACGACCCCGACCTGATGAAGGTCATCATCGTCGAGGTCACGCGCGCCGCGAACTCCTTCGGCCGCCTCCACCTGGAGAAGATCCGCGAGGCGTACGCGGGCATCGCAGCGATCGTGGAGACCGCCCGCGCCGAGGGGGCCTTCAAATCGGACATCCCGTCGGAGTTCGCGGCGATGTGCTTCTACGGCGCGATCGAGCAGCTGCTCACCGGCTGGATCTTCGAGGTGCTCGACCGCACGGACGCCGAGTTCGAGCGCGCCAAGGGCCTCGTGGTCGAGGCGATCTGCGGCGGCCTCGAGTCGGCGCCCGCCGGCGCCGCGGCGACGTCTGGTTGAATCCGGCCGACATGAACCAGAACGAGATGGTGAAGCGCCTGATGTGGGGCGGGCTGCTCGCCGGCGTCGGCGTGCTCACGTCGATCGTCGCGAACCGGATAGCCACCGAGATCTGGCTGCGGGTGTTCAAGGAGGACCCGCCCGTCGACTGATGGCCGCCGAACCGAACCAGGGAGCGACCGGCGATGCGCCGCCGACCGCCGAGCCGCCGCCGGTTGCAGGCGGCGCCTACGGCGAGTCGCCGCTGACCGTCGAGTCAGAGCACGACGCCTTCGCCGAGCGCCCCGAGATCTACGTCGGGGCCGCGTTCGTCGGCGGGCTGGTCGTGGCCCAGATCCTCAGGAGGCTGACTCGATGACCGTGAACGGGGAGCGGCCGCCCGGCTCGGCCGACAAGAGCATCGGCGAGATCGTCTCGGACGTCTCCGAGAAGGCCTCGCTGCTCGTCCGCGAGGAGATCGAGCTCGCGAAGGCGGAGGTCACCGACAAGGTCTCGAAGCTCGGGAAGGGCGCGGCGGTCGGCGCCGCCGCCGGCGTGTTCGCGATCTTCGGCGTGACCATGCTGTTCCACACGCTGGCGTGGTTCCTCGACGACCTCTTCAACTGGAACGGCGTGTGGCCCGGCTTCCTGATCGTGACGATCCTGCTGTTCATCCTGGCCGCGGTCGCCGGGCTGGTGGCGGCGCGGCTGTTCAAGAGCGGCTCCCCGCCCACGCCCGACCTCGCGATCGAGGAGGCCAAGCGGACCCGCGCCGAGCTCGAGGCGCAGAAGATCGAGCGCGACCAGCTCGAGCGCAGCCTCGAGCGCGGACGGGAGGTCGGTCCCTGATGGCGGAGAAGACGCGCAGCCCGGAGCTGATCCGGCAGTCGATCGAGGAGACGCGCCGCGAGCTGGCCTTCTCCGTCAACGACCTGCGCTCGAAGATGGCCGAGATCACCGACTGGCGCAGCCAGCTCGCGCGCAACCGCCGCACGGCGCTGATCGGCGCGGCGGTCGCCGGCTTCGTGATCGGCGGCGGCGTCGCGGCCACCATCTCGATCTTCACGGGGCGCCGGGGAAGCTGAGAAGGCGGCCGCGCGTCTACCTGCGCGCCGCGGTGCGCGAGGACGGGCCCGAGTTCATCGAGCTGATGCGGGCGAGCCGGGAGCTGCACCGGCCCTGGTCGTACCCGCCGACCGACCTCGACACCTGGCTGCCGTACGTCGCCCGCTCCGACGGCACGACGTTCGACCTGCAGCTCTGCTGCCTGCGCAACACCGACGCGATCGCCGGCTACTTCGCGCTCAGCCAGATCTTCCGCGGCGCGTTCCAGAACGCCTACCTCGGCTACGACGCCGGGGCGCCGTACGCGGGCCACGGCTACATGAGCGAGGGGCTGCAGCTGCTCCTGCGGCACGCGTTCCGCGACCTCGGGCTCCACCGCGTCGAGGTGAACATCCAGCCGGACAACCAGCGCTCGCGGGGGCTCGTCACCCGCGCCGGGTTCCGGCTCGAGGGGTACTCGCCGCGCTACCTCAAGATCGGGGGCCGCTGGCGCGACCACGAGCGCTGGGCGATCACGGTGGAGGACTGGCGGTCGCTGCGCCGTTAGCCGCGCCGTAGTGGCGCCGGTGGATCAGCGCCGCCACCCCGCCGGCGGGGATCGGCAGCCAGAACGAGACGAGGCGGTAGGCGAGCGTCGCTACCACGGCCGCGCCCGCGCCCACGCCCGCGAGCGCGAGCGTCCCGGTCAGGCCCGCCTCGACGAAGCCGAGCCCTCCGGGCGTGAGCGGCAGCGTGCCGAGCACCTGGGCGGCGCAGAACGCGAGCAGCACCAGCGACGGGCGCGGGTGGGCTCCGACGGCCGTGAGCGCGGCCAGCAGCGTGAGGTAGTCGAGCACCCAGCGCCCGCTGGCCGCCAGCAGCGCCTCCCACCAACGCGAGCCGAGCACCTCGACGACCATGTCCCGCTCCTCGATGAGCTTCTCGGGCAGGCCGGTCATCAGCGGCAGCCGCCCTCGCAACATCCGGTTCCGGACCGCCTGGGCCGCCCGGCCCGCGAGCACGAGCGGCCGGTCCCAGACCACGCACGCGGCGCCCATGGCGAACAGAAGGAGAAACGCGCCGGCTCCGACGAGCGCGGCCCTCGCGAGCCCGCGGTCGACCGGCGCGCCGCCGAGGATCGCCGGCAGACTGAGCACCGGCAGAGCGAGCAGCGTGCCGAACACGAGCACCGAGGACGCGGTCATCCCGGACGCCGCGGCGCCGACCGGCACACCCGCGCGCACGAGCATCCCGTACTGGAGCGCGCCGGCCGCGGCGACGCCGCCCGGCACCACGCGCCCGAACGCGTTCGCGGCGAGCTGCGAGGTGACCACGGGGCCCCAGCGCTCGGTCCGCAGCGCGATGCGCTGGATCGCCCACATGCAGCAGTAGCTGCCGGTCTGCAGGACGAGCATCGCCACGAACCACAGCGGGTTCACGTCGTCCAGCTGGTCGAACGCGCCGAACACCTGGGCGAGCGCGGGGAAGAGGAGGTAGAGCGACACGCCCGTGACGGCCAGCAGCACACCGCGGCGGACCAGCAGTCCCGGTGTCATCCGGGCGGGCGCTTCCCGGGGTGCCATCGAGCCAGGCTAGGTCATGCGGTCATGCTGGGGCGGGCTCGTCGGCCGCCGCGGGCGGCGCCGGAGGAGGCGGCGGCTCCTCGCGGATCGAGAGCGTCCGCCAGTCCCAGTACTCGCGCAGGAGGATCTGGATCGACGCCGCGATCGGGATCGCGACCAGCGCCCCGAGCACGCCGAAGAGCGTGCTGCCGAACAGCACCGCGACGATCGTGATGAACGGGTGCACCTGGACGGTGCGGCGCTGCACCTGCGGCTGGATCACGTGGTTCTCGAACTGCTGGTACACGATCGCCCAGATCACCCAGATGATCGTCGCGGTCGGGAAGTTGTCGAACAGCGTGACCAGCGCGATCAGCACGGCCGCGATCGTGGCGCCGACCAGCGGGATGAGCGAGAAGAACCCGGCGATCATCGCGAGCGGCCCGCGGAAGGGCACGCCGAGGATCCAGAGCACGATGTAGGTCGCGACCCCCGCCACGAACGCGATGAACATGGCGCCGGCCACGTACCCGCCGACCGCGCCCGCGATGTGGTCGAGCGAGCGGCGCAATCGCTCGCGCTGGTCGGGTGGCCGGCTCGACAGGGCGGCGTCGACCCATCTTCGCCCGCTCCCGAGCAGGAACGCCGTGAGGACCATGATCGTGAGCAGCGCGAAGATCGAGCTGACGATGCCGAAGCCCACGTCGCGCAGGGTCCCGGCGGCGCCGCCGAGCTTCCCGGGGAGCTTGCCGGCCTCCTGCTCGAGCTTGTCGGTTATGTCGTAGTCCTCGTTGAGCCTGCGCAGGCGGTCGTTCTGCCTGACGTAGTGGGTCACGTCGCGCGCGTAGTGCGGCACGTTGTCGGCGAAGTCGTTCGCCTCGCCGATCAGCGGCGGCAGGATCAGGGCCATCAGCAGTACCGGCACGCCGAGCAGCCCGAGGTAGACGATCGCGATGGCGAAGCCGCGCCGCATGTGCCGCGAGAGCGTGTTGACGGGACCCGACAGCGCGATCGCCAGGAAGATCGAGATCAGCACCCACGTGAGCGGCTTGCGCACGAGGTAGATCACGTAGAGGCAGAGCACCACCGCCACGATGATCAGCACGATGCGCACGACGGACCTCACGGGGGCCTGTGCCACGCGCGCGATTGTCACGGCGCGGCCGGACGGCGCGGGCGAGTCGCTTAGGCCGAGTCCGCGGGCAGGAAGCGCGTGGGAACGGCGCCGACGCCCAATAGGCCCGGGCCGGTGTGCGCCGCGAGCACCGGGCCGACCTCGCTCACGTACGCGGCGTCGCAGCCGAAGACGTCCGTGCACCGCTCCACGAGCCGGGCGCACATCTCGGGCGCGTTGATGTGCTGGACGGCCCACCCGTCCGCGCCCGAGTCGTGGCGCTGCCGCGCGTAGTCGACCATGCGCTCGAACATCCGGGCGCTCGTGCGCACGCGCTCCACGGGCGACATCTCGGTCTCCACGGTCAGGATCGGCTTCACGCGCAGCGTGGAGCCGATCCAGGCGCTTGCGGCGCCGATCCGCCCGCCTCGCCGCAGGAACTCGAGCGTGTCGATCGCGAACCACATCTTCATCTCCTTGCGCGCCTCCTTGACGGCCCGCTCGACCTCGTCGACGGAGGCCCCGCTCGCGGCCGCCGCCACCGCGGCGAGCACGACGAAGCCGAGCCCGCCGGCGGCCGTGGTCGAGTCGAACACGCGCACGCGCTCGCCGCCGCGGCCGTCGCGCGCGAGCGCCTCGGCCGCCTGCCGGGCGGCCTCGGGCGTGCCGGAGAGACCGCCCGAGATGTGGATCGAGATGACCTCTCGCCCCTCTTGCAGGAGCGGCTCGTACGCCGAGACGAAGTCGCCGACGGACGGCTGCGAGGTCTTCGGCAGCGTCTCCGCCTGGCGCAGCTCGTCGAAGAACGCGGGGTAGTCCGTGATCTCTGTCTCGCGGACGGTCCGGTCAGGCCCGAAGACCACGTAGAGCGGCACAACGGTGATCCCGTGGCGCTCCACGAGGTCCGCCGGAAGGTACGACGTGCTGTCGGTCACCACCGCGACGGGCGCCATGCGCGCGGCACCCTATCGGTCTAGACTCGCCCGTGAATGACAGCGAGGGAGCGGAAGCGGATCGAGGAGAGGCTCGCGGCGAGGCTGGAGCAGCTCACGCGGACGCGCGCAGCGATGCGACGCTCCGGCGAGGGGATGCGCACGTCCGAGCTGTCGGCGCTTGACAACCACCCCGGCGACCGCGCGACCGAGCTGCACGACGAGGAGCTCGACGAGACCACCGAGATCTACCTCGACGAGGAGGAGCGCCGGATCGCCGAGGCGCGGCGCGCGCTGGCCCAGGGCACCTACGGCCTCTGCAAGGAGTGCCACGGGGCGATCCCGCCGGAGCGGCTGAAGGCGGCCCCCGAGGCCGTCCGCTGCATCGACTGCCAGCGTCACTTCGAGGGGCTTCACCGCCAGCACACGCGCGTCTGACTTGGCGAGGACGCTGGTCACGGGCGGCACGGGCTTCGTCGGCTCGCGGGTGGCCCGGCTGCTGCAGGCGCGCGGCGACGAGGTGCGGCTCGCGCTCGAGCCCGGCGCGCCGGACGCGCACATCGACGACCTCGACTGCGAGCGCGTCCGCTGCGACGTGCGCGACCGGCGCGCTGTGCGCCGCGCCCTCCGCGACGTGGAGCGGGTCTTCCACTGTGCGGGCGTCACCTCCGTGCGCCCGGCGGACGACGGGCGCCTCTTCGACGTGAACGTCGGCGGCACCAAGGTCGTGCTCGAGGAATGCCTGCGGGCGGAGGTCGAGCGGGTCGTGCACTCGTCGAGCGCCGCGGCGATCGGCCCCGCCGAGCGAGGCAAGACCGCGGACGAGACGCAGCTGTTCCGCGCGGCCCACCTCGGGATCCCGTACGTCAACTCGGTCCACGAGGCGGAGGTGGAGGCGATGCGCCTCGCCGCCCGCGGGTTGCCGCTCGTGTGCGTGAACCCGGCGGTGTGCTTGGGCGCGGGCGACGTGAACGTCTCGTCCACCCGGCTCGTCCGGAGCTTCCTGCTCGGGCGCATACCGGTCTACACGGAGGGCGCCTGGTGCGTGGTCGACGTGGAGGACGCCGCCCAGGGGCACGTGCTCGCCGACGAGCGCGGCGAGGTCGGCGAGCGCTACATCCTGGGCAACCGCAACTTCACGCTCGACCGGCTCTTCGCTGACCTCGCCCGCCTGTCGGGCGTCGAGCCGCCGGCGCTGAAGCTGCCGCTCCCCGCCGCCCTCGCGGTGGCGCGCGCCGCCGAGCTGGCGCCCGGTCGGCCGGCGGTGACGACGGTCGAGGTCCGCGCCTCGTCGCTGTGGTGGGCCTTCCGCTCGACGAAGGCCAAGCGCGAGCTCGGCTGGCGTCCCGCCCACCACGAGGACACGCTGCAGACG
>DASXAA010000045.1:0-15255 GCA_036407035.1 Thermoleophilaceae bacterium
CGCGACGACCGTGGCGTTGCGCGCGTGCCCGCCGTCGCAAGGCGGCGCGGTGAAGACCACGAACGAGAGCACGCCGAGCGCCGGCTCCACCGGATGCGCGATCTCGAGCTGGGACACGACCGCGGGGCGGATCCGCTCGCCGAGCTCCGCCAGGTGGCGCGCCTCCCCGGGCACGATCGAGTAACCGAGCGCGCCCGCGTCCACGAACGCGCAGAACGCGCCGCCGTACGCAAGGTCCACCCGCAGCTCGCCGAGGCCCGGCACGTCGACGGCCGCGTCGAGATGGGTGGCGAACGACGGCACGTTCTCGAACGTGACCCGCTCGCAGCGGCCGCCGGCGCAGTCGGCGGTCACGCGCACGAGCCCGGCGGGCGCCTCGAGCACGATCGACGTGACCGGCTCCGTCATCGGCAGCGCGCCGGTCTCGAGCAGCACCGTTGCCGTGTTGATCGTGTTGGTGCCCGACATCCCCTCGTACGAGCAGGACTCCATGATCACGAAGCCGGCGTCGGCCTCGGCCGCCGTCGGCGGCAGCACCAGGTCGGCCGACAGCGGCGCCGCGCCGCGCGGCTCGTAGAGCAGGATGCGGCGCAGGGAGTCGCCCTCGCGCTCGAGGTGACGCATCTTGTCGAGCATCGTGTCGCCGGGCACGTCGGCCACGCCGCCGACCACGATCCGGCTCGGCTCGCCCTCGCAGTGGGCGTCCACGCAGTGGATCACGCGCGTCATTCGCATGGCGCGGATCATGCCCTACGTGGTAGACCCTCGGTGGAACGGACTCGACCTGGAGGTGGCTGCATGTCGACGACCCTCGAGGGGAAGACCCTCTTCATCTCGGGCGCGAGCCGGGGCATCGGGCTCGCGATCGCGCTCAGGTGCGCGCGCGACGGCGCCAACGTCGCGCTGATCGCGAAGACCGCCGAGCCGCACCCGAAGCTCGAGGGCACCGTCTTCACGGCCGCCGAGGAGATCGAGGCCGCCGGCGGGCAGGCGCTGCCGATCGTCGGCGACATCCGCAACGACGAGGAGGTCTACGAGGCCGTGGGCCGCGCGGTGCACCGCTTCGGCGGCATCGACGTCTGCGTGAACAACGCGAGCGCGATCAACCTCGTCGGCACCGAGGCGATGGAGATGAAGCGCTACGACCTGATGCAGGACATCAACACGCGCGGCACCTACCTGGTCAGCAAGGCGTGCGTCCCGCACCTGAAGCAGGCCGAGAACCCGCACGTGCTGACGCTCTCGCCGCCGCTCGACATGCAGCCGAAGTGGTTCGCGGCCCACGCCGCCTACACGATCGCCAAGTACGGCATGAGCATGTGCACGATCGGCATGGCCGAGGAGTTCCGCGAGGATGGGATCGCGTTCAACGCGCTCTGGCCGAAGACGATCGTCGCGACCGCGGCCGTGCAGAACCTGCTCGGCGGCGACCAGGCGATGGCCCGCTCGCGCAAGCCGGAGATCATGGCCGACGCCGCCTACGCGGTCGTCACGCGGCGGAGCCGCGACACGACCGGCAACCTGTTCCTGGCCGAGGACGTGCTCGCGGAGGAGGGCGTGACCGACTTCTCGCAGTACTCATACGCGGGCAGCAAGGACGAGGACCTGATCCCGGATCTGTTCGTGTAGCGCGCGCCGGGCGGCGCCCGGCGCGCGCGGCGCCCCGAAGCGCGACCGGGCGGGTGGGCGCTTCGCGCCCGCCCGCCCGGGTGACCGGAACGTCTCTGGGGGTCCTACGCCTGCTTGACGGCCGAGATGTCGAGTCGCAGCTTGACCTTGTCCGACACCAGCACGTTGCCGCTGCCGAGCGCCTGGTTGAAGGTCATGCCGTAGTCCCCGCGGTTCAGCTGGCCGGTGACCTCGAGCCCGACCCGCTCGTTGCCCCACGGGTCCTCCTCGGTGCCCTGGAGCTCGGCCGTGAGCGTGATCGGCCGGGTCACGCCGCGCATAGTCAGGTCGCCGGCGATCTCGAACGTGTCCTCGTCGAGCGGCCGGATCTCGCGCGCCTCGAAGATGAGCTGCGGGTGCTCCTCGGCGTGGAAGAAGTCCTCCGAGCGCAGGTGAGCGTCGCGCTGGTCCTCGTTCGTGTCGACCGACGCAGCGGACACCGTGCCGTAGGCCCGCGCCGAGTCCTCGCCGATCTCGAGCGTGCCCTCGAACTCGTTGAAGGCGCCGCGCACGCTGGCGATCCCAAGATGCTTCACCTGGAACTCGACCGCCGAGTGGGCGGGGTCCACGGACCAGGTGCCGGTCGGAAGCTGGGTGCGAGTTGCGATTGACATCGTTCCCTCCCTCATTCAGATAGTTGCATATGCAAATATCGCGCCAAGAGGGCGATCCGCCAATGGGAGGAACTCGCCGATACATGGACTTTTCCAGCCCGCGGCCGCGGGCCTGCAACCATCCCGGCATGGAGGCGAGGAGCCTGGCCGTCGATCGGCTCACCGACGGGGCCGTCCACGTGCTCATGCTGGAGAACGCCAGCGTCGGCCGCGAGTCGGTCCGCCTGCCGCACCGCCACGACTACCACGAGCTCGTGTGGACCCGGGAGGGCTCCGGCTGCCACCTGGTGGACGGCGAGCAGGTGCCGGTCCGCCCCGGCTCGATCACGCTGATCGGCCGCGGCTCCGTACACGTGTTCCACCACGCGGACAACCTCACCGGCGCGGTCGTGCAGTTCGGCGACGAGATGCTGTTCGGCGGCGAGGCGGGCCTCGTCTCGCCCGGCTGGCTGCTCGCCGGCCGCCGCGAGCGCACGGTGCCGGTGCCGCCCGCCGACGTGCCCGCGCTCGAGGCGACGATCGCCGCTCTGGCGAGCGAGGAGGAGCGGCGCCAGGACGCGTGCAGCCCCGGCATCGAGCGCCACCTGATCTCCACGATCCTGCTCTGGATCGAGCGCTGGTACGACGCCGTCCGCCTCGCGCGCACCGAGCCGGACGAGGCGGAGGTCCAGGTGCTGCGGCGCTTCTCGCGCCGGCTCGAGGCCGACTTCACCCGCCATCACGACGCCGCCCACTACGCCGAGGCGCTGGCGATGCCGCAGGCGGCGCTGTCGCGGGCGCTCGTGGAGGCGACCGGCCGCTCGACCAAGGAGCTGATCACCGACCGCGTGATGCTCGAGGCGGCGCGGCTGCTGCGTTACACGGAGCAGACGATCGGGGAGATCTCGTATGCGGTCGGGTTCGAGGATCCGCTGTACTTCTCGCGCGCGTTCAAGCGCCGATTCGACGCCTCGCCGAAGGCCTACAGGGCCGCAGTGCGGGGGAGGGGTGATCATGGAACGAACGACGCCTGACGACCTGCTGGAGAAGGTGCTGGACAGCTACGAGGGGACGCCGGACGCGCGCCTGCGGGAGATCATGCTGTCGCTGGTCCGCCACCTCCACGGCTTCGTCAACGACGTGCAGCTGACGCAGGACGAGTGGATGGCCGCGATCGGCATCCTCACGGCCACCGGCGACATCACCGACGACCGCCGGCAGGAGTTCATCCTCTGGTCCGACACGCTCGGCATCTCGATGCTCGTCGACGCGCTCGCCAACCCGCTGCCGGAGGGCGCGATGGAGTCGACGGTGATGGGGCCGTTCTACGTGCCAGGCTCGCCGCGGCGCGAGTACGGCGCCGACCTGCGCGAGGGCCCCGGCGGCACGGCCGCCTGGGTGCACGGACAGGTGCAGTCGCTCGACGGCGAGCCGATCGCAGGCGCCGAGCTCGACATCTGGCAGAACGGCGCCGAGGGCCTGTACGCAGTGCAGGACGCCGAGGGGCCCGAGGACCACCTGCGCGGCGTGATCGAGAGCCGCGACGACGGCTCGTACGCCTTCATCGGCGTGCGGCCGATCCCGTACACGGTGCCGCACGACGGCCCGGTCGGCGAGATGATCGAGAGCACCGCCCGCCATCCCTGGCGGCCGGCGCACATCCACATGATCGTCCGCGCGCCCGGCTACCGGACGCTCGCGACCCACATCTTCGACTCGACCAGCGACTACCTCGACTCGGACGCCGTCTACGCCGTCAAGCCGTCGCTGCTGCGCGAGTTCGTGCCGCGCGCGGCGGACGACCCCGAGCGCCCGCCGGGCGTCGAGGGCGAGTGGTGCGCGGTCAGGAACGACATCGTGCTGGCGCCAGAAAACACGGATGGAGGAGACAGATGAGCAGGGTTCTCGTGACGCACGCCGGCAGCCTGCCGCGGCCCGACGACGTGGTGGAGATGGTGTGGGCCCGCATCGAGGGCAAGGAGTTCGACCAGGACGCCTTCGACTCGCGGCTCGAGTCGGCTGTGGGCGAGATCGTGGCCAAGCAGCGCGAGCAGGGCGTGGACATCGTGAGCGACGGCGAGCTGAGCAAGCCCGGCTTCAGCACCTATGTGTCCGACCGCTTCAGCGGCTTCGAGGGCCAGTCGGAGTTCCAGGCCGACGACGTGGCGCCCTTCCCCAACCTCGCCATGCGCCTGTTCGCCACCGACGCGATGGCGCACATCGTCTTCTCCAACTGCGTCGGGCCGGTCGAGCTGACCGACAAGGACGCGATCAAGAAGGACATCGAGCGCCTCAAGAACGCGGCCGGCGACACCGACTCCGCCTTCATGGGCGCGATCAGCCCGGGCCAGATCGCCTTCAACTACCCGAACCAGCACTACCCGTCGCACGAGGCCTACCTCGAGGCGCTGGCCGACGCGCTCTCCTACGAGTACAACGCGATCGTCGACGCCGGCCTCAACCTCCAGATCGACTCGCCGGACCTGGCGATGGCGCAGCACTGCCGCTCGGTCGGCAGCAGCCTGACCGACTGGAAGACCCACCTGCCGCTGGCGATCGAGGCCATCAACAAGGCGCTCGACGGGATCCCGAAGGAGAAGGTGCGCCTCCACGTGTGCTGGGGCAACTACGCCGGTCCGCACCACTGCGACGTGCCGTTCGGCGAGATAGCCGGCGAGGTCGTGAAGGCCAACGTCGGGACGATCTACCCGGAGGGCGGCAACCCGCGGCACGAGCACGAGTGGCGCGTGTTCGAGGACCTCGACCTGCCGGACGACATGAAGGTCATCTACGGCGTGATCGACACGAAGACGAACTACGTGGAGCACCCGCAGGTGGTGGCCGACCGCCTGCTGCGCGTGGGCAGGATCATCGGCGGCGAGCGCCTGCTGGCCGGCACCGACTGCGGCTTCGACACGTTCATCCGCTTCTCGCAGGTGGACCCGGACGTGGCGTGGCTGAAGCTGAAGGCGCTGGCCGACGGGGCGGAGATCGCGAGCGGCGAGCTGTCCTAGGTGGCCTCGCCGTAGCCCAAGGGTGGCTGGTGGGCGCTCTCACCGGCCGCCACCCTGGGCTGCATGGATGCGAATCGAAGGTTCCGCTCACGCCGCTCGGCGCTGGTCCTCGCCGCCGCCGCGCTCGCCCTCACATCGGCCTCCACGGCGGCCGCTCACACCGGCGTGGTGCCCGATCCCGACGAGCCGGACCTGCCCTCCGCGTGCGACATCGAATGGGCCGCGGTGGACCATCCGCCGTCGGTCAGCGGCCGGTTCGTCCGGCACACGATCAAGACGATGGCGCCCTACACCAACGCCCCGGGGCTCTACCTCCGCACCCCCGACGGTTCCTCGTACAAGCTCTTCCGAGGCAAGATCTACGGCTCGGGCCTGTCGCCGACGCGCGTGATCGACACCCAGACGCCCGCCGGGGCGCCGGACACGATCTCGTTCACCTTCGACCTGGCCACGATCGGCAACCCCGTGTCGTACGAGTGGAGGGCGGTCGACGGCTGCGGGCCCTACGTTGTCGATTACGCGCCCGACGCCGGGTGGGTCGAGCACTACATCGGGCCGTCACTCGTGCCGTCGAGCGCCGCCCTGGCCGCGCCGCGGCCGGTGCGCACCGCGCCCTCCATGTAGCCGCACACCCACTGGTCGGAGCCGCAGACGTAGAAGGGCGGCTCGTGCTTGCCGTGGAGCGGCCCGACGGCGGTCACGTCGCCCGGACGCCACGAGGTGATGTAGCCGAGCGTGTACGGATCGATGCCCCAGCGGCGGAAGTACACGGCGAGCGTGTCGCGCGCCCCCTCGCCGAACGCGGCCACCATCTCCTCGACCATCTCGGCCTCGATCTGCCGCTGCGACGTCGTGATCAGGGCGGCCAGGCGCTCCGGCGGGACGAGCGCCGACATGATCCCCTCGCGCTGCACCCACGTGCCGCCCATGACCGCGGTCTCGAAGTAGGCGTCGCCGTTCTGGCCCTGGGCCTCCCAGAAGGAGTCCTCGTAGGCGAACACGACCTTCGCGGCGAGCGCGTGGCGCTGGCGGTCGAGCGACCCGAGCCGCTCGTCCGACACGCCCTCGATCGCGATTTGCCGCAGCGGCCCCACCGGCACCGCGCACACCACCGCGTCCGACTCGAAGCGCTCGCCGGTCTGCGTGATCACCGAGCAGCCGCCGGGCGCGACCCGGATGCGCGTCACCGGGGTCGCGTAGCGCACGCGGTGCCCCAGCTCCTCGGCCATCATGAGCGCGACGGTCGCCGAGCCCTCGGCCACCCGCTGGCACTCCCACACCTCGTAGTCGTAGAAGCCCTTCGCGCCGGCGGCGGCCTCCTTGCGCAGGTCGGACAGCAGCGAGGTGCGCTCGACCGACTCGGCCGACAGCGCCAGCATCACGAGGTCGCGCGCGCGGACCACGTTCGGCGTCGCGCCGGCCTCGCGCAGCCACGCGCCGGTGGACAGCCGGTCGAGCCGCTCGGCGTCGGGGTGCGACCAGGGGTCGTCCGGGTCCACGGTCGCGGCCAGGCGCCCGAACTCGCGCTCGACGTTCTCGTAACTGGCGCGGTCCTCGTCGCTCATCCAGGGGTGGTCGTCGCCGACCACGCGCCCGGTGGTGAGCACCCACGTGTCCTCGCCGGGCAGCTGCGGGAACGACGGCACGAGCGTGAGGCCGAGCTCCTCGACGAGCCCGGTGTAGGCGGTGTGGAACGGCCCGACCACCTCGCCGCCCAGCTGCACCAGCCGGCCGTCGGCCAGCTTCGTCTGCTCCACGCGCCCGCCGGGCCGCCCGCGCGCCTCGAGCACGACCACGTCGGCGCCGCCGCCCGCCAGGTCGCGCGCCGCGCTGAGGCCGGCCAGGCCGCCGCCGACGACGACCACGTCGTAGCTCATGCTTGCGCCCCCGCTCCGGGGGGTAGAGACAGGATGCAGGCAAGCGGATCGGAGGAGGAACGCGTGGCAGGCATCTCGCTGGGGGGAATCATCGTCATCGTCGGCATCGTCCTGATGTTCGTGTGGAGCTTCTGGATCGGGCTGATCATCGTCCTGATCGGGCTGATCGCGTTCGGAGGCTTCGCGCGCGGTAAGTGGTACTGACCGGCGGCGCGATCAGTCCCCGTACGAGATCCAGGTCCTCGCGAGCGGCCGCTCGCCGACGCCGCTCCTCGAGTAGTCGCACACGCCGTCCGGGTAGAGCGCTGCGAGCCGCTGCTCCTGGTCCGGGGTGAGCGCGCCGTACTCGCCCGGGTCGAGCCGCCGTAGGCGGCACTTGATCGCGAGCGAGTCGAGCGGCTGGCCCGCCCTCATCCGCGGCGTGCGGAACGGCGTGTAGAGCTGGGTGCACGGCCCGGTGGAGTCGATCTCCGCCGGGTCGTCGATCCGCTCGCCGGCCGGCGTCCAGCAGGCGTCGACGGCGGTGTCGGGCTTCGCGTCGAGGACCTTCCTCGACTTCCAGCGGTGCGAGTGGTCCGCCGCCAGATTGTCGAGCCAGTCGGCCATCAGGTCGATCGCCGCCGTCGTCATCGGCGCGACGCCCGCGCCGCCGGCGCGCCACATCACGAGGTTCTCGCCGCTGCCGCCGTGGCGCAGCCGCTCCTTCAGCACGTACGAGTGGATGTACATGTGGATGTCGGGCGTCGGGTCCGTGTATCCGCGCAGGTCGATGATCGGCACCTGCGGCAGGCCACCCTCGCCCTGGTCGACGCGCCCGGTCCGGTAGGCGATCCGCAGCGCCTTGCGGTCGGCGACCGCGCGCTCCGGCCGCGGGTGGCCGTCGTTGTCGTAGCCGCCGATGTTCTCGTTCAGGTCGAGGAACTGGTCGACGGTGATCTGGCCCTCCTGCAGGGCCTGCAGCCCGTACTGCACGCCGACGTTGTCGAGCGTGCGGCGGGCGAAGCCGGTGGCCGGGTCGCGCCCGTAGACGTTGACCATGCTGTCCCAGACCGTGCAGCGGGCGCCGGTCGGGTTCGTGACGGCGTTGTACCTGAGCTCCACCGGCAGCACCGGGTCGCAGCCGAGGTCGGGGGCGATCACGTTGGCGAACGCGAGGTCCCACGAGACGCAGGTGTTGTTGTTGCGGAAGCCCATGATCGCCGTCCGCTGCGCCGCGGTCAGCGACGCGCCGGGGCCGGCGAAGTAGCGGTTCAGCAGGCGGCAGTCGGTCGGCTCCGCCAGCTGCGCGTCCTGGAACGTGGCGGACGGCATGATGCCGTCGAGGAGCCCGGGGTAGTTCTGCGCGATCTCGATCTGCTGGATCGCGCCGCCGGAGCCGCCCCAGCCGGTGGTCCACACGGGCACCGTGCGCATCGCCTCGATGAAGCGCTCCTTGACCATCATGAGCGTCTCGGCCGAGAGCACGTCGTTGCAGGCCACGCCGAAGGTGTTGAGGCTCGCGCTCGCGACCGCGAAGCCGCGCGAGAGCATCTGGTTGTCGAGCACCGCGCCGCTGCCGAGCGTGCCCTGGTGGTAGCCGGTGCCGCAGCCGCCGCCGAACTCGTAGACGAGCCGGTCGTTCCAGCCGTTGCCCGCCTCGCCGCCCGCGGCGAGCACGGCGAAGCGGTACACCGCGCGGTTGATCGTGCCCGACTCCACGCGCACCACGTAGTCGACCGTCCGGCCGTCGCGCGTGGTCGTCTGCGCGAGGTCGTCCGGGCGGTCGGTCGGGTTCGCCAGCGGCTTGAACGTGTTCGCCGTCGAGCGGTAGACGTAGTCCACGCGGGTGGGGGCGGAGCAGTCGCTGTCGGTCGGCGGGCCGAGGTCCGTGCCGGCGGTCTGGCAGATGAACGGCGTCTGGTGGGGGCCGGAGAACACGGGGCCGGTGATCGGGTGGTTGAAGAGGTGGAGCTCGTCCTCCTCGTGGCGGAACCAGTGGCCGCGCACCGAGGCCTCGAGCGTGTTGCGGCCGTCCCTCAGGCCGCTGACGAGCCCGACCAGCCGGTCGGGGTCGGCCGGGTCCGCGGAGAAGCTGTCGGTCACGTCACGCCGGCCGAGCGTGACCGCCACCTTGCTCGCCGGGACGAAGCGCGGCACGTCGACGGCGGCGAGCACGTCGCCGCCCGTGACGCGGCCGGGGTCGGCCGACAGCGACTCGAGCGAGAGGTGGCCGAAGCCGTGGCCGAGCGCGGGAGGCGGCACTACCAACAGGGCGAGTCCCATCGCCAGCAAGACGGCCTTCCGCATCTACGCCACCTCCGTGTTGTCCGGCGTCAGCACCGCGCGGCCCGTCACCGCGCCCTCGCGCAACCGGTCGAGCACGTCGTTCACCTGCTCGAGCGGGTGCGTCTCGGTCTTCAGAACGATATGTCCCCTGGCGTGGAGCTGCATGAGCTCCCACAGGTCGGTCCAGCTGCCGACCAGGTTCGCGATCGCCGCCTGCTCGGTGCCCACCATCGCGGCCGAGGGCACCGACAGCGTGCCGCCGTAGCCGACGATCGAGTAGGTCCCGGCCCGGGCGAGCATTGCCATGCCGCCGGCGTGGGTCGCGTCGGTGCCGACGAAGTCGAGCACGATGTCGGCGCCGCGGCCGTCGGTCGCCTCGCGCACCGCGTCCGCCGGCTCGCCGGCCTCGAGCACGGTCGACGCGCCGAGCTCGGCGGCGAGGCGCCGGCGGCCCTCGTCGGCCTCGACCGCTATCACGTCGCACGAGCCGAGCTCCCGCAGCAGCTGTAGCGCGATGTGCCCGACGCCGCCCACGCCGATCACGACGGCTGTCGTGCCGGGCTGCGCGCGGTGGGCGAGCTTCTTGACCGCGTGGTAGGCGGTGATGCCCGCGTCGGCGTGCGGCGCCACCGCGACGGGGTCCACGTCCTCGGGCAGCTTGATCACGGACCGCTCGTCCACCACCACGTACTCGGCGAAGCCGCCGTCAACGGTCAGCCCGGTGAACTGGTGGCGCTCGCAGTGCATGTCGTTGCCGCGCCGGCACGGCACGCACAGGCCGCAGCTGTAGGGCGGGTAGAGGATCACGGCATTGCCCGGCTGCACGGTGGACACGAGGTCGCCGGTCGCCTCCACGTAGCCGGCGTTCTCGTGGCCGAGCACCACGGGCAGCGTCAGCCCGGCGGGCTCCATCAGCCCCTCGATCGCGTGCAGGTCCGTCGCGCACACACCGGCCCCGGCGACCTTCACACACACGTCGTTCGCGCGCTCGGGCTCGGGTGCGGGCCGCTCGATCAGCTCGAGCGGCCGGTGGTACTCGCGTAGGAGCGCTGCGATCACGTCGCGGCGGGCACCGGTTCCGCCGCGGCGGGCTCGAGGTAGCCGTGCGGGTCGGCGTGCAGGTGCTCGGCCAGCCGGTCGGCGAGCGCCATGATCGTCAGCGACGGGTTCACCGACAGCGTGCGCGGGATCGCCGACGCGTCGCCCACGAACAGCCGCTTGACCGTGTGGGCCTCGCAGTCGGGGTCGACCACCGAGCGCGCCGGGTCGCTGCCCATGCGGCAGCTGCCCTGCACGTGCGTCGACACGATCCCCGTCCACACGATCTGGGTCGCGCCGGCCGCCTCCAGCACCTCGCGGCTGAAGTCGAGGCCGCGCTCCATGCGGTCGAGCTCGTCGGGCTGGAAGTCCGCCAGGAAGCTCTCGCCGCCGCCCGGTTCGGCCGTGACCGACGCGTTGTTGCCGTCGTTGGCCATCACCAGCACCCCGTTCCAGTGGCGGTACCTGCGCACCGCCTCCACGAGCCGCTCTCCCCACAGTGGGCCGCCCTCGTCGCCGAGGCTGGCCGCGAAGCCGATCGGGTCCTGCACGGTGCACGCCTCGACGATGAATCCGCCGTCCTCGTCGCGCTGGTGCTGCATGCAGTGCGAGGTGATCGGATAGACCATGTGCGCGTCCTGGACCTCGTCGAAGAGGCCGTAGACGAGTCGGGCGGGGTGGAGGCCGAGGTTGCGCCCGATGTTCGGGTCGTCCATACCCGAGCGGGCGAGGAGCTGCGGCGTGTTGAGCGCGCCCGCCGCCACGACCACCGCGCCGGCGTCGATGGTGTGGGCCTCGCCGGCGGCGTCCGCGTACTCCACGCCGGTCGCCTCACCGCCATCGATCAGGACGCGCGTGACCGTGCACCCGGCGCGCAGGTCGAGCTGCCCGGTCGCCCACACGGGGTGGATGTAGACGTTGGCCGTGTTCTTGCCCGCGTTGGTGGGGCAGCCCTGGAGGCAGGAGCCGCAGCGCATGCAGTTGTGGTCCGTGTACGACTGCACCGGCTCGAGCTCGGCGTCGAGCGCCCGGAAGCCGGCCGCGATCGTCTGGACGCACTCCGGCCAGTCGCTGCGCTCGCGCACGCCGAGGGTGCGCTCCACGCGGTCGTAGTGGGGCTCGAGTTCGGCCGCGCCGAACGGTCCGCCGCCCTCGCCTCGCAGCCCTGTGGCGGCGTGCCACTTCTCGTAGTCCTGCGAGTGCGCGCGCAGCGCGACCTTCGTGTTGATCGTCGTGGTCCCGCCGACGCACCGGCCGCCGAACAGCAGCACCACGCCGAGGCCCTCGGTGGTGATCGGCGCCTGCCGGATCGGCCACCAGATGTCGTGGTTCGCGTGGGCCTCCCAGCGGGTGAAGTCGGCCGCGGTGCGGTGCGGGCCGGCCTCCAGCAGCAAGACGCTGCGGCCGCGGCGGGCGAGCTCCCCGGCGATCACGCCGCCGCCGGCGCCCGATCCGACTACGACGACCTCGAAGCGCTCGCTCACCCGCCCACCCCCAGGTAGGACCAGTCCTTGTCGAGCCGGGTGGCCAGCGGGCTGTTGAAGTCGATCTCCTTCCAGGCGCCGTCCACGTCGCGGCCGGGGGCGACGAAGTCGCTGTAGAACGCCTCGATCGCCAGCGCCCGCACCATCATGAACTCGGGCGTGAACTGGTGCGCCTCGAGCGCCTCGGCGCCGCCGCCGGCCGCCTCGGCGAGCGCGTCGATCGAGGCGAGCGCGGCCTCTCGCGTGCCGTCGTCCACGTTCGTCAGGAGGGCGTCGATGTAGACGGTCGGGCCCACGCGCGCCGAGCCGGGGACGATCGTCTCGCAGAGAGATTCCAGGAGCGCCTCGCGGCGCTCGTCGAGGATTCGTCCCACGGGCGCACACTAACGCGTCCGCCCGAAACCCACATTTCTTCGCACATTGCGGGGATCGCGTGATCGCCCCTCTTGACCAAAGCGGGCTCCGCTGGTCTACTGCTGCTCGAGACGTAGACGGAGCGCAAAGAGCGAAGCCAGAGGTTGTGAGGCTCGCCCCGGTGAGACGTCGGCTTCGGCCGGCGAGGAACGGACCTCAAGCGCGAAGTCTACGTCTCTCTTTTTTTGCGCCGGCGGGGTGGGCGGGGCGCCGGCGGAGCGGCGCGCGGGTGGCCGGGCGCCGTGGCGGGTCCGGCGTTTACTGCTGGCAACCAGGGCTGGTCGGGGCGTGGGCCGGTTTTCGACGAAATGGCGGACGGAATCCGGCCCACCCTCGGGATTTCACGCCGTGGCCGGGACCGCCCTTTGCTGCCGTCGTTCGCCCGAGTTGACCGGCTCCGCTACACCGTGACCGACGTGGAGTGCGTGTCGGTGAAGGCCAGGATGCCGTCCACGCCCATCTCGCGCCCGAAGCCGCTCTGGTTGAACCCGCCGAACGGCGCGCGGTCGTCGAGCCAGGGCGCGTTGTGGGCGTTCACGAACGTCGTGCCGGTGCGCAGCCTCGCCGCCACCGCCTCCACGTGCTCGGGATCGCCGGACCACACCGACGAGCACAGGCCCGACCACGTGTCGTTGGCCTGACGGATCGCGTCCTCCTCGTCGTCGAACGGGATGATCGGCAGCGTCGGGCCGAACTGCTCCTCGGTGACGATGCGGGCGTCCGGCTCGGGGTCGAGCACCAGCGAGGGCCGCAGGAAGTGCCCCCGGCCGAGGTCCGCGTCGTTCACCGGCGCGCCGGCCTCGCGCACCTCGGCGCCGCGGCCGCGGGCCTCCTCGACCAGCCCGGAGACGAAGTCGCGCTGAGCCCCGGTGTGCAGGGGGCCCATCGTCGTCTGCGGGTCGAGCCCCGGGCCCAGCCGGGTGGCCTCGAGCTCCTGCGTGAGGCCGTCGACCACCTCGTCGTAGCGGGAGCGGTGCACGTACAGGCGCTTCATCGCCATGCACACCTGGCCGGTCGTGAGGAACGCGCCCACGCCGAGGCGGTGGATCGCGTCGGAGTCGAGCTCCGCGTCGGCGAGCACGAGCGCCGGGTCGTTCCCGCCCAGCTCGAGCAGGACCCGGGTCAGGTTCTCAGAGGCCAGGCGCATGATCGCCTTGCCGCCGCGCACGCTGCCGGTGAACGCCACCTTCCTGACCAGCGGGTCCTGGATCAGGACCGGTCCGAGCACATCGTCGCGGCCGCTGACGACGTTCAGCACTCCGGGCGGCAGCGCGGCGGCGATCAGCTCGAGCGTGCGCACGAAGCACAGCGGCGTGGTCGGCGGGGCCTTGGCCACCGCGGTGTTGCCCGCCACGAGCGCCTGCGGCAGCGAGGCGCCGAGGATCGCCATCGGCCAGTTGAACGGCACGATCACGGACACGGCGCCGAGCGGCAGGCGCGTGATCGTGGTGCGCAGGGGCGGCGCGTCGAGCGTGCGCACCTCGGCCACGTCGTCCGCCATGTCCGCCGCGAGCTTGAAGCGGCCGGCCATCACCTGGAGGTCGATCACGCACTCCATGCGGGCCTTGCCGTTCTCGCGCGAGAGCAGCTCCACGCGCGCGTCGTTGTCGCCCGCCAGGCGCTCGAGCGAGGCGAGCAGCAGCTCCGCCCGCTGGTGCGGCCCGAGCGCCTCCCAGGCCGGGAAGGCCTCGTGCGCGGCCCGTACCGCCTCGCGCGCCTGCTCCGTCGTGGCCGCCGCGGCGTGGCCCACCACCGCCTCCGGATCGGCGGGGTCGTGCACGGGGAAGCTGTCGTCGGGGGAACGCGGCTCGCCGGCGATGAACAGGCCCGTGCGCGTCTCCTCGCGGTCCACCGTGGAGTGCTCCATCGTCCCCTCCTCCTGATCGCCCTGCGCCGGTGGGTCATGGTAAACAGGGGCCCTATGCGCGACAAGCCGCCGTTCCGAGCCGACCACGTGGGCAGCCTGCTGCGGCCGCCCGAGCTGCTGTCAGCCCGCGAGGGCCACGCCGCCGGGCGCGTGGGCGACGACGAGCTGCGCGCAGTTGAGGACGAGGCGATCCGCGACGTGGTCGCGATGCAGCGGGACGTCGGGCTTCAGTCCGCCACCGACGGCGAGTTCCGCCGCACCTCCTGGCACATGGACTTCATCTACCAGCTCGGCGGCGTGGAGCAGGTGGAGGGCGAGAGCATCCACGTGCATTTCCGCAACGAGGAGGGCGAGTACGACTACGCGCCGCCGGCGATGCACGTCGGCGAGCGGGTGTCGCTCCCGGGGACGATCTTCGGCGACGCCTTCGAGTACCTGCGCGACACGGTCGACGGCGCCACGCCCAAGCTCACGATCCCGTCGCCGAGCATGGTCCACTACCGCGGCGGCAACTCGTCGATCGACCGCGACGTCTACCCGGACCTCGAGGACTTTTGGACCGACCTGACCTCGGCGTACAACGAGGAGATGCGGCGGCTCTACGACCTCGGCTGCCGCTATCTCCAGCTCGACGACACGAGCCTCGCGTACATCAACGACCCGGCGCAGCGCGAGCACATCGTCCAGATCGGCGGCGATCCGGACCACCTGCACGAGCAGTACATCGCCAACATCAACCGGGCGCTCGCCGGCCGGCCCGACGACCTCGCGGTGACCACGCACATGTGCCGCGGCAACAACCAGTCGATGTGGGCGGCCGAGGGCAGCTACGACCTGGTGGCCGACGCGCTGTTCAACCAGCTCGACGTCGACGGCTTCTTCATGGAGTGGGACGACGAGCGCTCCGGGAGCTTCGAGCCGCTGCGCTACGTGCCCAAGGGAAAGACCGTGGTGCTCGGTCTGGTGACCACCAAGCGGCCGAAGCTCGAGGACAAGGACTTCCTCAAGCGCCGGATCGAGGAGGCGTCCAAGTAC
>DASXAA010000046.1:0-15137 GCA_036407035.1 Thermoleophilaceae bacterium
CGGGGGCCGGGACCCACCGCCCGCGCCGCCCGCGGGCACGCCGCCGCCCGCCCCGGGGAACACGACGATCTCGCAGCCGGTGAGGAGATCCATCCCGGGGTCGTCCGCGATGACGGTATCGGCCCCGGCGCCACAGTCGACGCGGTCCGCCCCGCCGTCGCGGACGTCGAGCGTATCCGCGCCTTCGCCGCCCGTCAGCGTGTCCTCTCCGCCGCGTCCCTCGATCAAGTCCTCCCTCGCGCCCCCGTCCAGCGCGTTCGGCCCGTCATCGCCGCGGAGGACGTCGGCGAGGCCGCCGCCGACCACGTTCTCGACCTGCGCGAGCGAGTCGCTGCCGGCGCCGGTGGGCTGTGGGCCATCGATCGCGAGGTCGATCGAGACGCGCGCGAAGTCGTCCGCATAGTCCACGGTGTCGATCCCGGGGCCCCCGTCGACGCGGTCGTCGCCGCCGCCGGGCCGGAGCACGTCGTCGCCGCCTCCGCCCGCGAGCCCGTCGCCGCCCTCTTCGCCGACCAGCGTGTCCGCGCCCTCGCCGCCGGTCAGGGAGTCCGGTCCGCCCAGACCCTGGAGCACGACGCGATCGGTACGCGGGCGGGCCGTGCCCGCCCCGCCCTGCGCGCCGAGGACGTCTCCGCTCGGGCCGCCGGCGATCACGAGACCGCCGTCGGGCACTCCGGCGAAGAAGATGTCCGCGTCGGGCGCCACCTCCCCGCCGAACGCGTTCGGGTTGATCCCATCGGTGCCGAGGCGCATGCTCACGCCATCGTCCGCGACCACCAGCTGCGAGCCGGGATCGTCCCGGAGGTTCACGAAGAACTCGATCTCCCTTGTCCCCCCGAGCTCGCTCTCCACGCCCGGGCCGAACCGGCCGGTACCGTCGATCCGCACGACCGTGCCGGTCGCGCCGGGCTGGTTGAGGATGTTGATCGAGTCGGTGTTGGTCGTGACGGGCGTCGCCGCACCCGTGCACGGGACCTGTCCAGAGCGGCCGACCACCACGATCTCCGCCGAGGGGCCCGCTGCCACCGTCAGGAAGGCCTGATCGTTCGCCTCGTTCATGTCGACGAAGAGCAGGCCACCGCCGGCGTTGAAGGAGCACGAGGTGGCCGCCGGCGCACCCCCCGGTGCGGCGAGCAGCGCGCACGCGACGGCCGCCGTCGCGGCGGCGAGGCGCCACGCGCTCATCTTCCCCGCACCACCCTGAACGCCACCCGCGTAGCGCGCGACGTGTTGCCCACCGCGTCGGTCGCGATTAGCGCGGCGCGGTAGCGACCGGGCGAGAGGCGCCTCCTGCCGATGCGGCCGGAGAACCTCTTCGCGTTTGCGCCGGCGCCGGCCTGCTGGCGGAGCCCGCCGATGCGCCTGTGACGTCGGCCGTGACGACGCTCGATCGTGAACACGACCCGCGCCGCCTCGGTCAGGCGGTAGCGGAAGGTCGTCCCGCGCTTCCGGCGGGCGCCCGCGGTCCTGCGCCTCGGGCCGACCACGAACGTGCGCGGAGCCGCCCTCACCGGACCCACGAAGGCCGGCGGCGTCGTATCACGCGGCGTCGTATCCGGCGGCGACAACGTCGAGAACGCGCCGGGCCGGCCGAGCACCCTCGGGGCCGGGAGGCCGGCGATGGCGAAGGGCCGGAACCGGACGGCGGTCGCGGGGGTCAGGCCGCCGATCCGGCTGCCGACCATGACCGGCTGGCTGTCGGCGGGGCCGGCGGCGGGCGCCGTCTGGTGCTCGAACGTGGTCCCGTACTCGAACCCGATCGGGTACGGGATGCCGAATGTGCGCACCTCGGCCGTGAGGGTCGCGCCGGTGAGGGTGGGGACCGCGCTCTCCGACGTGAACTCGGGCTCCAGGCGGCCGACGTGAGGCCTGCCGTTACGGGTTGCGCCGGCCTCGCGCCAGGCGACGAACGGCACGCCGCCGATCGGGGCCAGGCTCGGCTGGCCCGCCTCCCCGGCGGCCGGCCGGCTGACGACGCCTGTCCAGGGCTGGCTCCACGCGCCCCCGCCAAGACGCGCGGCGCGGATCTCGTAGTTCGTCCCCTGGGAGTCCCGCCACGCCACGAACGGCACACCGCCGACCGCGGCGACGCTCGGCTCGTCCGCGTAGTGCGTGGTTGGCCCTTCGACGCCGCCGGAGGTCGTGCTCACTCCCGCCCACGGCTGGCTCCACGCGCCCGCGCTCAGCCGCGCCACGCGCACGTCGGTGTTGGTGCCGTCGTACTCGTCCCAGGCGAGGTATGGCACGCCGCCGATCGATGTCAGGCTCGGCTCGAACGCGGTCCTGACGGTCGACTCGTTGATTCCGCCGGAACCGTCGCTCACGCCCGCCCACGGTTGCTCCCAGCCGCGGGTGGCAGCGTCGAGGCGGGCGACCCGCGCTTCGTAATTGGTGCCGTCGTACTCGGCCCAGGCGACGTAGGGGACGCCACCGACCGAGGCAAGGCTCGGCAGGGTCGCGAACCCGTTCGTCGACTGGTTGATCCCACCGTAGTCGTTCGTCACGCCCGGCCACGCCTGCTCCCAGGCGTCGCCCTCGAGGCGCGCGACCCGCAGCTCGCTGCCGGTGTCCGCCGCTTCGGCCCAGGCGACGTACGGGACGCCCCCGATAGAGGCAAGGCTCGGGAAGCCGGCGTTCGCGCCCACGCCGGACCGCTGATTGATGCCTCCGTAGAAGTCGCTCACGCCGGTCCACGGCTGCACCCAACGGTTGGTGACGGAGTCGAGTCGCGCGACCCTCAACTCGTCGTTCGTGCCGTCGCGCTCCACCCAGGCAACCCAGGGGACGCCGTCGATCGAGGCCAGGCTCGGCTCGCGTCCGTCATGAAGCGACGAGCGGTTGATCCCGCCGTCGAAGTCGCCGACACCCGCCCACGGCTGCACCCATGCCCCCGTGGCGGCGTCCACCCGGGCCACGCGGACGTCGTAGTTCTGCTCGGCGCGGTCGTACTCGCTCCACGCTACGTAGGGCACGCCCCCCACTTCGGCCAGGCTCGGGTCGCGGATGTCCAGGTCCGCCGCCTCGGCGCGCGGGCTCACCGGGACCACCGGCTGGGCCCAGCCGGCCGTGGCCGGCGACGGCATCGCCACGAGCGCGACGAGCGCCGGCAGGATCGCGCGCCTCATCGCGATCGGGCCCCCGGCACCCGGGACGGCTCGTCCGTCTGCGCGTCTTGTACCCGCTGGCCTCCTGCGGTCGTCATGTCGACCCGATCGTGGCCGGGGCGGCTCGGGAGCGCATCAGCAAGGGGACCCATCTTTCGCTCCCGGCCTACCTATCTTGGGTGGTCGGGCGCTCGTGACTCACTGGACGACGATCGCGCAGCCGCCTTACGCGCCTCTGCCGCGCCGCTAACGCACGGCTAACGCACGTTGCGGGGCGACGAGCCGGCGACAGCGGCGGGCCGTCGCCGGGCCCTACCTATTCCCGCAGCCCCACGGCTTCGAGGGCCTGGTCGCGGCTGCCGTGGACCTTGAAGCGCACGACCAGGCCGTTGCGGATCGTGAATTCGTGGGCGACCGGCATCTCCACCGGCGCCCCGCTTCCCCGGCCGGTCGCGGCGACTCGTACAAAGACGAGCACCCGCTCGTCGTCAACGTCGAAGAAGCGCTCGGGCTCGAAGCGGATCGGCGAACCACCCCAGGGTCCGCCGTCCCGAAAGCGGCGGAACTCCTCGACTCCGCTCACGATCGGCCCATCGGGGTAGGCGGCGCTGAAATCGAACTCCGCGTCCGGGGCGATCTTGCCGGAGGCCCCAGCGGTCAACCCGAGCGGGTCCGCGTAGATTCGGCGCACCAGCTCCAGATTCTCCTGCGACATCGCCCGGTGAGTATCCCTCGGGGAGAGCTGCAGTCGCCAGTCAGGTCGCGACTGGTTGGGCGGGGGTCAGTCCGTGGCGGCGCATCGTTTCGCGCAGCGCGGTCAGATCGGGTGGCCCGCCTGCGGCGGCGGCGAGGACCTGGGCGATGTCCTCGAAAAAGGCGGGGCCGAACACGCCGGGGGTGGCGATCGCCAGGAACTTCGTGTCGACGCCACCGAGGTTCTCGAACGCGTGCACCTGGCCGCGCTTTGATGCAGACCGCCTCGCCGGGGCGGACCTCGACGGTCTGGCCGTCGATCGTCCATGTGCAGACTCCCTCGAGGCCGTAGATCGTTTCCTCGAACGCGTCGTGGCTGTGACCGATCGGCACCTTCGCATCCGCCGGCACGACGCACTCGAACACGGTCACGCTGCCGCCGGAGTCGTCAGCGTCGACGATGAACTCGATCGAGATCGCACCGACCTGGATGCCGGCTGTGGCTCGCGATTTCAGCCCGGTCTCCTTCGCGTAGTGAGTAGAGCGACCTGACGACCATATCCGCCGGCTCGCGCCCTCCGGCGGGCCCTCAGCTCCAGGGATACGGCCGGCGGAAGCGTCGGATAGTGCCGGGGCGTCCTAGGGACATCCCCCGGCATCGCCTCAGGCGCCGTTCTCTCACTCCCGCTGATCCCGCGAGCGGCAGACTTACGCCTGTCGCGCATAGCGGCACCCCGCTCGCACTGCTGCTGTTCGTCCAACGGAGCAGCGAGGACCTCGGACCCTGCACCATGAAATACCGGGCGCGCGCCCCTACCGCCATGCAACCACATCGGCGGCACCTGCCGCGCCCGGCCTTTCGCGGCGGTGAAGTCCTGCAGGCGGCTCTCAACGTCATGCGTGTCATCGACGCGGGCGCGTCGTCTAGGCCGTGGCTGCTCAGGTCAGTGAAGCTGTACGCGGACGACTCGGGCGCGCTCTGTTGCGAGAGTGGGTAGTGATACGAGCCAGAGGTTCTCGGCTGCAGGGTCGAGCGCTGCCTGGACGGCCGCGAGCGGCAGCTTGGTTGTGTCTGTCTGTTGAAGCGTGCGCGCGTCGAGCCGCGCCAGCGTCGCGTTGCTGCCGTCGCTGCCGATAAACCAGATCGCATCTTGCTCAACGGCGACCGGGTTGAAGTGGTCGACGGGCAGCTGCTCGCGCGAGACCCGACCGGTCTGAGCGTCGACGCGTAGCGCGAGCCGGGGATGGGCTGCGGTGGGGGCAGCGACCCACGCCGCATCGCGTCCGACGGCCAGGACGGGGGGATATTCGGTACCGCCCCCGCCCAAGAACGGCAGCCCGCCTCGAATCGGGGTCGCGACGACCGTGTTGGTGGCCGGATCGATTCGGAGCAGCGACGCGCCCCCGACCTTGGTCTCGCCGATCTGCTCGGGATGGCTCAGGAGCCACAGCGACCCTGCCCCGAGGCGCAGATCGCCGACATCACCGCCGGTCGGGATGCGGGCGACGATCGCGTTCGTCGTCGGATCGATGCGCACCAGCTCTCCCGTCGCGGGCCCCCAGCCGACGGCCAGCCAGACCGCGCCCGCGCCGACCGCTACAGCCGAGGTCGAGGCGGTGTCCGGGCGCGTACCGGGCGGCAGCGGGATCGCGACTGTGGCGGCGACCTTGTCGGTGTCGGGGTCGATGCGCGACAGCCGCGGCTCGGTCACGCAAACGTCTGGGTCGTCGGGGTGCGGTCCGATGCAGGCCTCGCCGGCACTCCATACCGCGCCCGCTCCGACAGCCACCGCACGACCGTCGTGCGGCACGCGCACGCTGGCCACGACATCGCCGGTGGCTGGGTCGAGGCGCGACGCCCGGCCGCCGTGGCGGTCCCAGCCGGAAACCCAGACGCCCCCGTCGCCGACGGCGATGCTGCCGACGCCGAAGCCCGCCTCCCCAACCGGCACGACCCGCCCCACGACAGGGGCTCGAGGACGCAGCGCATGCTGTCCGCCGCCCCCGGCCGATTCGTCGCGCCCACAAGCGGCGCAGCCGAGCAGCGCCGCTGCGGACACAAGCCCGGCTACGCAAAGCGCACGCACACAACACCTACGATCCGGCACGCGCTCACGGTCCAGCGACCCAACGCGAATCACCCCCCTCGCTGGCGCCGGTCGGGCAAACATCCGACCCCCGCCCCGGACGGACCCATCAACCGCTGGCACGGACCGCTGCTCTCGCACGAGAGCGACACGGAGCGCGGACCCGATCGCGCGCACACGAACGCCTCCCATTCGTCCAACTCGGGTGAGAACCGCGCGACCCGCAGAGTGGTCCTTGCATGGGAAAGGAGGTGTCTGGGAGATGCTTCTTCGTTCGCAAGCGGAAGGTGCGAACCCGTCGGCGGGCGCCGACTCGGCGCTCCTACCCTGCGTTCATGGTTGCGGCGATCCCGAGCCCGTCGTCGAACGGGCTTCAGGTCGGTCCGTTCGAGTTCCGCGCTTACGGACTGCTCTACGTCGTCGCTCTGTTCGCCGCGGTCGCTATCACGACCCGCCGCTGGGAAGCGCTTGGCGGCTCGCGTGAGCTCGTCCGGGAGGTCGCGTTGTGGGGGTTCCCGGCAGGGCTGATCGGCGGTCGTCTCTACTACCTGGCGACGAGTTGGGATCAGGTTCCGGACGCCTGGTGGGGCCCGTTCGCCGTCTGGAAGGGAGGATTGGGGATCTGGGGCGGGATCGCGCTCGGCACCGCTGTCGGTATCTGGCGGCTCCGCCGCCACCAGGCCGACGTCGCCGCGTTCCTCGATGCCGCTGCGCCGGCGCTGCTGGTCGCCCAGTCGGTCGGCAGGGTCGGCAACTACTTCAACCAGGAGCTGTTCGGCAAGCCCACTTCGCTGCCCTGGGCGCTCGAGATCGACGTCGCGCACCGTCCGGACGGCTACGAGCGGTTCGCGACCTTCCACCCGACCTTCCTCTACGAGATCGTCTGGAACCTGGCGCTGGCGGCGTTCCTGGTCTGGCTCGGACACCACCGGCGGATCCGGCCACCCGGTCTCTTCGCCCTCTACGTGACGGGCTACTCCCTCTTCCGCATCCTCGAGGAACGGCTGCGCATCGACCCCGCCCACCACATCCTTGGCTTGCGGCTCAACTTCTACCTCGCCAGCGCGCTCACGCTCGCGGGCGCCGTCTGGTTCGCGATCAGCCAGCGATCCGGCTCATCGCGCCGCGGCGGCGATCGGGTTGCGTAAGTGGTTAGAGGCCGGGCGGGTGGCTGACGCCGAAGCCGCGCGGGGAGCGCTGCTCGAGAGTCCAGCGCGAGCCCGTGCGCGAGCGGGCGCTGGTGTCGAAGCGCATCCCGGCGACCACCATGTAGACGTGGCCCGCGTTCCCGTAGATCGTGATCCACTCGCCGGGACCGGGCTCGCCCCAGCCCGGGAAGTCGCCCGAGACTAGCGGGCTGTCGAGCAGCCCGGCGGCGTGGAGGGCAAACGAGACGGACCCGGAGCAGTCGTAGCCGCTGTCCTGCCAGCGCTGGTGGCCGCCGCCCCACTTGTAGGGGAGGAGCGCGATCAGGTTGCCGGCCGCGATCACGTCCTTGACGGCCTGCGGCGCCGACGCGGGCGGCACGGCGAAGCCCGCCTCGGTGAGGGTGCCAGCCTCACCGTGCACGGCCTCCTCGGGATCCGGCGGGGCGACGTAGCTGGCGCCGCCCGAACCCGCCACCGCGCTCCGGATCAGCCGCTGCTCGCGGCGGGTCGCGACATCGTCTGCCCGGAGCTCCAGCTCCGCCTCGGTCGCCCGCAGCGCCCGCGCCGTGAGCAGGCCGAACTCGCCGTCGGCGCGGGTCCTGTGGCCCGCGCGGCTAAGGTAGCGCTGGAGCTGCTTGACGTCGCTTCCGTGGCTGCCCGGCGCGAGCGCGCGCGACCCGTAGCGCGCCGCGCTTGCCCCCGCCGGCGCCGAGAGGGTCACCGCCAACACGGCTATCAGTAGCGCAAGTGGTGTCCTGGCGCGGATCTGCATCGCGGCATTTGCCTACGGGGTTAGCTGTCGGGCTCGCGCTCCTCATGCGCTTCGCCGCGATCACGCGGCGTTCGCCCCAGGCCACTGGTGGCAACGGGTCCCCCGCTCCCCCGTCCGCCCGGACGGGAGATTCGGCGGTTGGAAAGGCGCGGCCACTATAGACCTCGATCCGGCCACCCGCCACCTTCGCATGTGACCGGCCGCTTGCAGGCGACGGCGCGAGTCAGACGAAGAGGCCGGAGCCGACCAGGGGCTCGCCCGCCAGCCGCTTCTGGACGGCTTCGAACTGCCGCTCGACGTCGCGCTGGAACGCGCAGAAGATGAGGCCATGGCCGACTGGCCGGACTGGCCGATGCCGCGGGTATAGCTGTAGGGGCGCCGCCGCAACACGCTGCACGCGCACACCGTCCCCGGGATTGAAGCTCGAGCTCAGCTCGCTCGGCCCGAGCTCGACCCGCACGACCCGGCCACGGTCCGGCCCCTCATCGAGCTTGACCGCCAACCGCCTGCACACCTGCCGCGTGGGACCATCGCATCCGGCATCGCGAACCGAGACCACGGTCGCGGCCAGCGTCCTCCCACCGAACGCATCCGACCGATCCCGGTCCGCCGACCCGGGCCAGAGCACCACCAGCGCCACGACGGTCGCCAGCGCAAGCGCGGCGACGAGGCCGGCAAGCACACGGCCAGAACGCGTCGCGAGGATGCCGCCCACGCCCACCCGGCCACGAGCGACCGCGTGCCGGGCGCTCCGTTCGCGCTCCGCCCGGCGCGACTCGCGATCGAGCCGGCGGCGAGCCCGCTCGCGGCCGGCTGGGCCCGGCGCGCCGTCCCAACCCTCCGCCGGAAGCTCGTCCGCCCGCGAGGTCGCATTCCAATCCTCCGACACGCAGGTGCTCTTTCGAGCGGCGTCACGAGCCTCCTGCCCGTCGTGGCGCTCAGGCGCCCCGAAGTGCCGGCGCAGATTCTCTACGCTTCCCGGCATGTGCGCGCAGTGCATGGCGAGCGCCATGACGGCCGTCGCCGGCGCGACCGGCATCCGGTCGTGGCTCGCCACCAGGCGCTACTCCTGGCTGACCCGGCGGCGCATGCGCGCGGTGACGATCACGCTCCTCGGCTGTGCGCTGCTGGCCGCAGCCCTGCTGGCGAGCGGATCGAGCGCACCGGCGCAGCCTCACGCGCCGAGCGCCCACGCCGCCGCGCGCTGATGGCCGTCGCGGCGAGCGGCGCCGCCTCCACACGCGAGCCCGTTCGCGTCCCGCTTTGGGTTGTCACGGCCGGGTTCTGGGGCGTGGTCGCTCTCGTTCTGGTGGCGCGGTCCGCGGGTCTCGCGGAGGTGCCGGCGGTCACGACGCTGGGCGTCATCTTCACGTCGATCGTCGTCGAGGCGCTGCCGTTCATCCTGATCGGAGCGATCGTGTCGGCGGCGATCGCCGTTTGGGTGCCCGACCGCGTCTTCGCGCGGCTCGCACGGCTGCCGCGAGCGCTTCAGCTGCCCGGGGCGGCGGTCGCCGGTGTCGGAATGCCGGTCTGCGAGTGCGGCTCCGTGCCCGTTGCGCGACGGCTACTCGCGCGCGGCATCGACCCGGCGGCCGGGATCGCCTTCATGCTCGCCGCGCCGATCCTCAACCCGATCGTGCTGGCGTCGACCTGGGTCGCGTACGACGGGCGCGGCGACGCGCTCGAGATGACCGCCGCGCGCGCCGGGCTCGGGCTGCTGATCGCGGTGACCGCCGGCTGGCTGATCGGCCGCCGGGCGGACGGTTCGCTGCTGCGCGCCGGCGACGGCACCGACGTCGCCGAGCATGCGCACGATCACCGCACCGGCGGGCGGCTGTCTGCGTTCACGAGCCACCTGGCCGCCGACTTCTTCTTCATGGGCAAGTTCCTCGTGCTCGGCGCGGCCGCCGCGGCCGTAATGCAAACGCTGCTGCCACAGAGCCTCATCTCCGGCATCGGCGAGGAGATCGTCCTCGCCTCGCTCGTGATGATCGCGGTCGCCTTCGCGCTGTCGCTCTGCTCCGAGGCCGACGCGTTCGTGGCGGTCTCGTTCACGGCCTTCCCGCTCGGGTCGCAGCTGGCGTTCCTCGTGGCCGGGCCGATGCTGGACACCAAGCTGGCGGTGCTCTACGGCGCCACCTTCAGGCGCGACTTCCTGCTCAAGCTCGCGGTCGTCGCCGTCCCCCTGACCGTCGCCGGGGCGGTCGTCTTCGAGGCGCTCGTATGACGCTCGACCGCCGCAACGTCAGGATCCTCGTGCTAGTCACCTGGAGCGTCTTCCTGCTCTGGCTCTGGCTGACCGGAGAGACGGTCCGCTATCTCGGGCCGCGGACCGAATGGCTCGTGCCGTTCGGCGGGCTCGCGCTCGCGCTTGCCGCCGCCGCGTATGCCCGGACGCCGGCGGAGGGACCGCCCGCGAGGCTCGCGTGGCGCGAGGTGCTCGGGTTCGTGGCGCTGCTCGTACCGGTGGCTGCCGGGCTGCTCCTGGCCCACGCGCAGCTCGGTGCGTTGGCCGCGTCGAAGAAGCTGACCGCGCGCGGGATCGATCCAACGGCGCTGGCGGAGCTCGCGTCGCGCAACGCTTCCGAGCTCGGCTTCGTGCAGGTGCAGGCGGCCGAGCACAACTCCGGGTTCGCGGCGCACAGCGGGATTAAGCCCGGCCGCGAGGTTCGGCTCGTCGGCTTCGTCTGGCACCCGCCGCAGACCGACCGCGGGCGCTTCGACTTGGCCCGCTTCTACATCACCTGCTGTGTCGCCGACTCCGTGCCGATCGGCGTAACGATCCAGCCCGCCGACCCGCAGCCGCCCGCCTACCGGCGCGACGACTGGCTCGACGTCAGCGGCGAGCTCGTGCGCAGCGGTCCCCACCTCGTGTTGCGCGCCACGCGGATCGAAAGCATCAAGGCTCCGGACCACCCGTACTTGTCCTTCACGTCCTAACCGCGGGGCCCCGAGGTCAGTTCGGTCGCGGGGATGCGCTTCGACACCAGCGCCCGCTCGTGCTCCGGCTCGCGCTGGACGCTGGAGCAGAGCTCGTCGCGCGGCTTCGGAGTCAGCCACCCCGCGGGTCTCTAACCGCACCGACGTTGACCGCTCGAAGGAGTTGTGGTTCGCGTCGAGGTTTGAGCGTCTACGCTTCCTTGGTCATGCCCGTGGGTGAGCAGCGTCTGTTGGTGTTGGCGATGGTGCTGACGTCGATCGCGTTGCTGCTGGCGGGGGCGACCGGGCATGAGGAGCTGTTGGCCTACGCGGCGCCGGTGCTGGTGTTGGCGCTGCCGCTGGTGGGTGGCCGCTATGTCGGCGAGGACCGACTGGTCCGGCTCGCCTCCCGCGCGCGGTCTCGCAAACTGCGCCCGCGTTCGGTCGCCGCGCCGGTCGGGCACGGGATCGCCCGGCGGAGCATTCCGCGCGGCGGTCTGCTGCTGGGTGAGGCCTTGGCGGTGCGGCCGCCGCCGCGACTCGGCTTGCGTTAGGCGCTCGGGCTCTCGTTACGGCCTGGGCGCGATGGTGCTGCGGCCCGAGGAGGTCTCGTGCCCCGATTTAGATGCGCGATCGCCGCGGCGATTGCGACGCTGTGCGTGGCGGCTCCCGTCGCCCTTGCCCATCAGGGCAATCCGAACTTCCGCTCCGCGGTGCGGTCGATCTCCCCTGCGATAAGTGGTCTCGACGCGCAGGTGGTCAACTACGACGACAGCATCGAGCTGCGCAACAACACCGGCCGCACGGTCCTGGTCAACGGCTATGACGGCGAGCCGTACGTGCGGATCGCGGGCGACGGGACAGTCGCCGTGAACCACCGGTCGCCCTCGTACTACCTGAACGAGGACCGTTTTGGCGAGGGCGTGGACGTACCTGCGAGCGCGAGCGCCAAGGCGAGCCCGGACTGGCAGACGGTCGACGGGACCGGCCGCTACACCTGGCATGACCATCGCATCCACTGGATGAGCCACAGCCTGCCGCCGCAGGTCAAGGACGAGCACAAGCGGACCAAGATCTTCAACTGGAAGGTGCCGATCGCAGTCGGGGCGAGCCCGGCGACCATCGGAGGCCGGCTGGTCTGGGTCGGCAAGAGCTCCGGCGGCTTCCCGGTGGCGGGCGTGATCTCGATCGTCGTGTTCGCCCTCGCCGGGCTGGCCCTGGTGGTCGTCGTCCGGAAGCGGAGGCGCCGGCCGGCGGCGGCCGCGCCCGCCAAGGAAGCGTGGTGACGGGACGGCTCGCATCCGTCTGCTGCGCCGCGCTGGCGCTTGCTCTGTTGGCGCCGCAGGGCGCGGCGGCTCACGCGGTACTCGAGAGCACATCGCCTGCTCGCGGGGCGCAGCTCGAGAGGGCGCCCGCGCGGGTGGTGTTCCGCTTCGACGAGTCGGTCGAGGTGGCCTTCGGCGCCCTCCGCGTCTACGACGGCAAGGGTGAGCGGGTCGACCGCGGCGCCGCGGAGCATCCCGGAGGGCGCGGCGACGAGGTGGCGGTTGCGCTCCGTGGCGGGCTCGGCGACGGCACCTACACGGCGACCTATCGTGTTATCTCGGCCGACTCGCACCCCGTCTCGGGCGGATACGTGTTCACGGTCGGGCGGGGCGGCGCCCCGGCGCAGAGCCTCGACCAGCTGCTCGACAAGGGAGGGACGGGGACCGCTACCGAGGTCGGCTTCGGGATCGTGCGCGGGCTCTCGTATGTGGCGCTGGCGCTCGGCATCGGCGGCGTCGCCTTCGTGGCGGCGGTGTGGCGGCCCGCGCTGCGAACCGTCGCCGGGGCGGGCGACGAGTGGCGCCGGGCGAGCGAAGCGTTCGCCGGCCGCGTGCGAGCACTCGTGCTCGGCTCCGCGCTCCTCGGCGCCGCGATGTCCGCGCTGGGGATCGCCTTCCAGGGGGCGGTCGCCAGCGGCACGTCGCTATGGCAGGCGCTCGATCCGACGGTCATAGGGGACGTGCTCGACACCCACTTCGGAACGATCTGGGGGCTGCGGCTGGTCGTCTGGCTGGCCGTCGGCGGGCTGGTGGCTCTGCCCGCGGCCCGCTTGCGCGCGCCGGTGCTGCGACCGGCGTCGCTGGGCGCCACCGGCCTCGCGCCCGCGAGACCGGCCGCGCCGGCGAGCATCGCGGCGCTGGCGCTGCTGCTCGGGTTCCTGTGCCTGACACCCGCCCTGGCGGGACACGCCTGGACCCTCGATCCCCGCTGGCTGTTAGTGCCGGCCAACTTCCTGCACGTCGCCTGCATGTGCCTGTGGGTCGGCGGCGTCGGTGTCCTGCTGCTGGCGCTGCCGGCGGCCACGCGCGCGCTCGAGGGCAAGGAGCGCACCTGGCTGCTCGCGGCGACCGTCGGTCGTTTCTCGACGATCGCGCTGTTTGCCGTCGCCGGCCTGATCGCGGGCGGGGTGGTGCAGGCGATCGTCGAGCTCGACTCCCTCTCCGACCTCGTGGACACCGCCTTCGGCCGCGCCATCCTGATCAAGATCGGGCTGCTCCTCGCGCTCGTCGGGCTCGGCGCCTGGAACCGCCAGCGCGCCCGCCCGCGCCTCGAGTCGCTTGCCCAGGCGGGCGAGACGCCGGGCGCGACCGGCATGCAGCTGCGGCGGTCGCTGCGCGCCGAGATCGCCCTCATGGCCACGGTGCTGGCCGTTACCGCGGCGCTCGTCTCGTACGCGCCGCCGACCGGCGCGACGGGTCCGTTCTCGGCCAGCGAGACGCTCGGCCCGGCACGCATGGCGCTGACCGTCGACCCCGCCCACACCGGCCCCAACGAGATCCACCTCTACCTCTTCGACCGCCGCACCGGCCGCCAATACGCGCGCGTGAAGGAGATGACCGTCACCGCCAGGCTGCCCGACCATGGCATCGGCCCGCTGCCCCTGCGCGCGAGGAAGGCCGGGCCCGGCCACTACGTCATCCGCCGCGCCGACTTCGCCCCGGCGGGCGACTGGCACCTCGAGGTCGCGGCGCGCTTGTCCGCCTTCGACCTCTACACGTCCCACGCGGAGGTGCCGATCAAGTGAGCGCCTCACGCCGGCGCGAGTACGGCGCCGAGCAGCGACGGATGGCGATCCTCGCCCTGGCAGCCGCCGTCCTGCTGCTCGCCGGTGCGACGCTGGGCGCAGTAGAGGCGTTCACGTACCTCGCCCCGGCACTCACGCTGTTCGTCCTCTTCGCGCTCGGCCGCTACCCCGGCGAACGCGCCTACCTGCGCAGGCTGCGGCGCTCGAACCGTCCCCAGCGCCCGCGCGCCGCGCGGTCCCCACGACGTCCGCACGCCGCACTTCCGCGCGGCGGAGCGCTGCTCGCCAACGGGCTCGCCGGCCGGGCTCCGCCACTCCTCGCCGGCTGACCCGAACGAAGCCGATGGGCTTCGGACACCGACAGAGGAGGAACCGACAGATGAGAAAGACGATCACCCTGGCGTGTGCCACCGCGGCGCTGGCAGCACCGGCCGCCGCGCAGGCACACGTGACACTGCAACCGAACGAACAGCCCGCCGGCGGCTTCGCCCGACTCGACGTGCGGGTGCCCAACGAGCGCGACAACGCGTCCACGACGAAGGTCGAGGTCAAGTTCCCGGCCGGCTTCGCCGAGGTGTCGACCGAGCCCGTTCCCGGCTGGACCACGAAGGTCACCAAGAGCAAGCTCGCCAAACCGGTCACCACCGACGAGGGCGACAAGATCACCGAGCAGGTCGACACGATCACCTGGACCGGAGACGGCAAGCAGGGCTCCATCCAGCCCGGCCAGTTCCAGGACTTCGGAATCTCGGTCGCCTTGCCCGACAAGCCCGGCACGAGCCTCACCTTCAAGGCGCTCCAGACCTACTCCAACGGCAAGATCGTCCGCTGGATCGGCCCACCCAGCGCCGACCAGCCCGCCCCGCAGGTCGTCCTTGTCGGCGCCGACCTTCCTACGGCCGATTACCCCGGCGGCGTCGACGCGATCAAGAAGGCACTCGCAGCGGGAAAGGCCATCTGACCGTGAGCGAGGGCATCGCGACCGCCGCACCGGCCCGCAGCCGCGCCTGGCTCGTCGTCCAACTGCTTCTGCTCGCCGCCGGCGCGGCGGTCGTGATCGCCCTCACCCTCGTCTCACCACCCGGCAAGCCCGCGGCCCCGAGCTTCACCCCCACCGTCCTCGGCGGGCAACCGCCGCACGCCGTCGTGCTCGCCCAGGAAGACAAGGACCTCTCCCTCGCGCTCGCAGTCCAGCCCGGCGCCAAGCACCTCACCCTCGTCGCGACCGTCCTCGGTCAGGACGGCACCGGAACGACGGGCCTCGACGTCGCCTTCCGAACGACGACGAGCGACGGCGCCGTCCACGACGCCGACGGCCAAGCGTGCGGCCCCGGCTGCTACACC
>DASXAA010000047.1:0-6581 GCA_036407035.1 Thermoleophilaceae bacterium
CGGATGAGCGAGCTGGTCGCCCTCGTCGCCGATCTGCCGGCGGCGCCGCGCGAGGCCGTCGCGGCGGTCGACGTGGCCGGGATGAGCTACCGCCAGGCGGCGCGCGCGCTCGGAGTGCCGATCGGCACCGTGATGAGCCGCCTCGCGCGCGGGAGGGCGCGGCTGGCGGCGAGGCTCGGATAGACGCCCGGCTCCCGGGCGGGCGTTACTCGCCGTCTGCCTCCCGCCGCCGGGAGCGCGCGCGGCGCTTGCCCTCGTGCATCGCGGCGACGCGGGCGACCGGGATCGCGCGGCCCTCCTCGACGAGCGCGGGCGGCAGGGGCTGTGGCTCGCACAGTCGGTCGGCCCACGGGTCTCCGGTGCCGATCAGCGCCGGCACGGTGTGGATCGTGAAGTCGCTCGGAGCGACGCGGTCGAGCTCATCCCACGCCACCGGGCACGAGACCGTCGCGCCGGGCCGGATGCGCGGGCTGTACGCGGCGACCACGCTCGCGCCGCCCGTTCGAGTGCCGTCGATGAACACCTTCCCCTCGCGGTCGGCGAGCACGTAGGCGGTCGTCGCGAGCTCGCGGTCGAGGCGCTCGGCGCGCGCGGCGAGGGCGCGCGTCGCCGCGGCGATCTCCTCCGCGGTCGCCGGCTGCGCGATCGGCACGAAGACGTGCACCCCCTTTGCGCCGCTCGTCTTGACGGCGCCGGCGAGCCCCGCCTCGGCGAGCGCCTCGCGCACGAGTCGCGCGGTGCGCACGACCGCGTCGAACGGAGCTCCCGGGGGCGGGTCCACGTCGAGCACGAGATGTGTCTGCGCCCGGTCCGGCCGGTCGACCCGCACGAGCATCGGGTGGTACTCCACGGCGCGCTGGTTGGCGAACCACAGAAGCGTCGCCCGGTCGTTACACAGCGCGTACGTCACCTCGCGCTTCGAGCTGTCCGCCCAGATGGTCACCGTCCGCATCCATGGCGGGGCGTACCGCGGGAGGTTCTTCTGCATGAACGGCCGCCGGCCGCGCAGCGCGCGCATCACCGACAGCGGACGCTCGCGCAGCTCGGCGAGCAACTGCTCCTCGACCGCCTCCAGGTAGTCCACGAGATCCCGCTTCGTCGCATCCGCGCCCTCGAACAGCGGCTGGTCGAGGTTGGTCAGCTCGACCTCTCCGGGGCGCCCCTTCCCTTGGCCCGTTGGCACGCGTGCAAGGTACCGTCCCGGCCTGAACGAGATCGCGGAGCGGTGGTCGGCCGTGGGACCGAAAAGGAGGCGAAGCAGTGAGGATCACTCTCGCAAGCGTCCTGGTGGATGACCAGGGCAAGGCGCTCAGGTTCTACACCGAGGTTCTGGGGTTCGTGAAGAAGACCGATGTGCCCCTCGGCGCGGCGCGCTGGCTGACCGTGGTGTCGCCCGAGCAACCGGACGGGACCGAGCTGGTGCTCGAGCCGGATGGGCACCCCGCGGCGGGTCCGTTCAAGCGGGCGCTCGTCGACGACGGCATCCCCTACACGTCGTTCGCCGTCGACGACGTGCACGCGGAATACGAGCGGTTGCGTGGATTGGGCGTGCGGTTCACTCAGGAGCCACTCGACATGGAGACGGTCACGACGGCCGTGTTCGACGACACGTGCGGGAACCTGATCCAGATCGCGAGCCGGCCATGAGCTTCCGTGTCGGGGCCGACGCGTACGACCGTTTCATGGGCCGGTACTCGTTGCCGCTTGCGGCGCCGTTCGCCGAGTTCGCGGGCGGCGGTGATGCTCGGCGCGTGCTCGACGTGGGCTGCGGTCCGGGAGCGCTCACCTCGGAGCTGGTCGGCAGGCTCGGCGCCGACGCGGTCACGGCCGTCGATCCCTCGCCGGGTTTCGTCGAGGCCGCCCGCGCCCGGCACCCGGGCGTGCAGGTGGAGCTCGCGGCGGCGGAGGAGCTGCCGTTCGGGGACGAGCTGTTCGACGCGGCCCTGGCGCAGCTCGTGGTGCACTTCATGGCCGACCCCGTGGCGGGGCTGCGCGAGATGGCGAGGGTGACGAGGCCGCGAGGGGTCGTGGCGGCGTGCGTGTGGGATCACGCCGGCGGCGGAAGTCCTCTCAGCGGCTTCTGGGACGCGGCGCACGAGCTCGACCCCGGCGTCGAGGACGAGTCGCGCCTGAACGGCGCCCGTGAGGGCCACCTCGGGGAGCTGTTCCGGTCGGCGGGCATCCAGGAGGTCGAGGAGAGCGTGCTGTCGGTGGACGTCGAGCACCCGAGCTTCGAGGAGTGGTGGGAGCCCTTCACGCTCGGCGTCGGACCCGCGGGCGGCTACGTGGCGGGGCTCGAGCCGAGCCGGCGGACACGCCTCCGAGACCGCTGCCGGGAGAGGCTGCCGGAGCCGCCCTTCGTCATCTCCGCGCGAGCATGGACGGCGCGCGGACTGGCCTGAGGGCCGACGCGGCGGCGATACTAAGCCGATGGCGGCCGGGAACGTGGAGCTCGTGCGCTCGATCTACGCGGCCTGGGAGCGCGACGACTACAGCTCGATCGAGTGGGCGCATCCGGAGATCGAGTTCGTGCTGGTCGACGGCCCCGACCCCGGCAGCTGGAGGGGGCAGGCCGGGATGGTCGAGGGTTGGCGGGCCTTCCTGAGCAACTGGGGGAACTACCGCATCGACGTCGAGGAGTACCGGGAGGTCGACGCCGAGCGCATCCTCGTGCTGCTTCGCATCGCCGGTAGCGGCAAGACGAGCGGGCTGGACCTCGGGCAGATGCGGGCAAGGGGCGCCAACATCGTCCAGCTTCGCGGCGGGAAGGTCGTGCGGCTCGCCCTCTACTTCGACCGCGACCGCGCGCTCGCCGACCTCGAAGCCCCATAACCTCATTCGGATTACAGCGTCATCTAGATCGGCTGATCGGATCGTCGTCCGGCGCGAGGGCGCCGGACCCGAGCTGTTGCTCGTGCACGGCGGCGCGAGTCCGGCGACCACGTGGTCGGGGCTGGAGCCGATGGCCTCGCGCTGGGTCCTGGCCTTCGTTCACCGGCGCGGCTTTGCGCCGAGCCCGCCGCCGCACGGCGGGCGCCAGGACTTCGAGGTGGACGCGACCGATCTCGAGCCGCTGCTCGATGCCCGCCCGCACGTCGTGGCCCACTCCTATGGTGCGCTGGGCGCCCTGATCGCGGCCTCGCGCCGACCGGCACGGGTGCGCTCGCTCACGCTGATCGAGCCGCCACTCTTCCACCTCGTCTCGCACGACCCGGAGCTGGCGCGCTTCGAGCGCATCGGCGACGAGATTCTCGCCCACGGCCTCGAGACGGAGCCCGCCACGCTACGCGAGTTCCTGCGCGTGGCGGGCACGCCCGTGCCGGACGACGGACCGCTTCCCGAGAAGGTCGCCCGCGCCGTTCGGCGCGCGCACGGCAGCCGCTCACCTGGTGAGGCACGCCCCGCGCTCGAGGTCCTGCGCGCGGCCCGCATCCCGGCCCTGGTCGCGTCCGGCGACCACGCGCCCTTCCTCGAGCGGGCGGCCGATGCGCTCGCGACCGAGCTCGGCGCGCAGCGCCTCGTCGCGCCCGGTGCAGGCCACTTCGTGGCATCCGCGCCGGGCTTCACGCGGCAACTCGAGCGGTTCCTGCTGTCGGCGGCTTGACCGCCGCGTGAGCCGGAGCGGACGCCGCCAGAGCGCGCGGGATACTGCTGGACGATGTCGCGGGAGAACTTGGCGATCGTCGCGCGCTTCGTCGACCACTGGAACGAGACCGGCGAGCCTGTCTGGGCGGACCTGGACGCCGAGGTCGTGTTCGTGATCGATCCGGCCTCGTTCGTCGCCGGAACGTACCGCGGCCACGACGGAATCCGGACCCTGATCCGGCTCACCGCCGAGGTCTTCGACCAGTTCCAGTACGAGCTCGACGAGCTGATCGACGCCGGCGACGCGGTGGTCGCGCTGTGCCGCCTCCGCGTGCGCGGAACGATGAGCGGCGCCCCGGGCAGGCAGCGAGGGGCCATCGTGTTCCGGTTCCGCGACGGGCGGATCGTCCTGTACCGGAGCTACCTGCGACCGGAGGAAGCCTTCGAGGCCGTGGGGCTGCCTGGCCCTGTCACATCGCGGACACGCCGCGTGTCATCGGACTAGATCAGTTCGATGAAAGGAGCGTTCATGGACACGCGCGGCAACCGAATCTCGTCCGAGGAGCTGGTTTCGGAGGTGAGCGGCCTGTTGACCGGGCTCGGGGTGATCTCGATCGCGCTGTTCCCCTTCGCGGTGCCGCTGCTGGCGCTTACGTTGGTACTGGCGCTGCCGGTGGTCCTGCTCGCGATCCCGGCGCTGGCTCTTTGGCTGTGCGTGCGGAGCGTCTCGTGGCTGTGGCGCCACCTGCCCAGCGCCGCAGCCGGGCGTCAGGCGAGTGGCCAGGGATTCTCGATCTCGCTGCGGGGCTCCCGGCGCCAGTCGGCGTAGGCCTCCGCCGGATCGTCCGTCGGCGCCTCGACCGAGGCGCCGTACTTGGCCGCGACCTCGTTGACCGGGTAGTGCGCTTGGTCGAGGCGGCGCGAGCCGATCATGAGGACCGCGCACGGCCCGTCGCCGGCGCCCACGAAGACGTGCTCGGTACCCGCCGGGCAATGGAAGAAGTCCCACTGCCGCAGCGGCCGCTCCTCCCCGTCGACGATCACGATGCACTCGCCGTGGAGGACCAGGAAGTCCTCCTGGACCGGCTCGGAGTGATACAGGCAGTTCGGCTGGCCGGGCCACATGATCTCGATGTTCACGCCGGTGTCCGGCCAGCGCGCGCCGTCGGGCTCGAGGTCGATGGTGACCGACCGCTCCGGACGCCTATGGGCACCCGCCTCGGCCGCGTTGACGATGAATGGCTTGTCCACCCCGCCGTTCTATCCGATCGCGGCGCTCGAAGGGCTGCCCTCGCGCTACTCGCGGATCTTCCAGAACGAGTCCTTGCGCGTGATCCTGCCGTCCTCTCCGAACGTCCACAGGTCGCAGCCGCGGACCTCGATCCGCTCGCCGTCGAGTGTCGTGCCGCTGATCGTCCACTCCGAGACGCCGCGGTTGCCGCAGGCGAAGTGGTCGTCGTCGCCGTAGCCGACGTCCGGTATGCCCTCGAATCGAGCGGCCAGTCCCCGGCGCACGTCGTCCTTGCCCACGAAGCGCCGGCCCCACGGATCGGGCCCGCGCGGCGACTCGAAGACGCAGTCGTCGGCGAAGTGGGACATGATCGCGTCGAGGTCGTGCCGGCTGAAGGCCTCCAGGACCTCCCTCAGCGTGTCCAGCCGGTCATTCTTCATGGTCCCTACCTCCCGCTGACGAGCTTCGCGTAGTTCTGTGCCGCCTGGGAGTGGTCCTGCGCGATGCGCCGCTCGAGGTTCGTCATCGCCGCGTACCAGCCCCACTCGCGCCTGTAGGTCTCGGCCTCGATGCGCAGCTCACACGCGGCGCGGGCATCTTGGCGCGAGGCCTTGGATGGCCGTCGGCGGCCCGACAGCAGCGCCTGCGCGCAGGCGCCCGCGGACGCGCGCTCGGCGCCGCCCGCACGGGCGGGCCGCGCCCGAGCGGCACGCGCCCCGCGGCGCGCAAGGCGCCCGCGCGCGGGATCGAGGGCCCCCGCCGCCAGCACCCGCGCCGCCGCGCGCACGTTTTGGAGGCGCTTGCGGGCCACCCGCGCGGCGTGGCGCCACGCCGCGGCGGCCTGCTCGTGGCGCGCCTGCTCCCGCTCGTGCCAACGCTGGCTCGCCCGCCACACGACGATCCGGTCCCAGTCGGCCGACACGCGCCGCACGGCGTCGAACGCCGGCTTGCGGCGCACGGCGTAGCCCGGCGTCTCCGCGATCTGCGAGACGCCCTCGCTTGCGAACCGCCCGCCGAGGTTGTCGCGCAGCGTCACGAACACCTGGCTCGCCCCGGCCTCAGCCAGCGCGACGATCGAGTCCGTCATGAAGGCCGCCTGGCCCTGGTCACCGCCCGTGTAGCCGGGTTGGTTCTGGAGCGCCGGGTCCGAGGGGTAGCCGGTCTCGGTGACCCACAGCGGCCCCCTGAAGCCGTAGCCCGCGAGGAGGTTGCGCCAGTCGCCGACCCGACGCGCCTGGCTCGCGACGCTCCCGCGCAGGTGGAGGTTGGCGATGTCGAACTTGTGGGCGGCGTCGGTTCCGGGCGTCGCGAACACGCGCTGGATCCAGGCCGGGTCCTGCGGCTGCATGATCCCGCCGAGGACCACGGTCGCCCCGGGCTCGTTCGCCTTGATCGCGTCGTACGACGCGCTCAGCATCCGCGCGTAGTCCGCGGCGTCGCCCCCGAAGAAGACCAACTCACCGTCCGGCTCGTTGAGGATCTCCCAGTGGTCGATCGTGCCCCGCGCGTGAGCTGCGATCTCGCCGGCGAGCGCCCCGAACTGCGCCGGGTCGGTAGGCGGGCATCGGCCGGGGTCGGGCCGTTCCGGGCAGCTGGAGAGGTAGCGCGGCACGTCGCGCAGGAGGCCGAGCACCGGCAGGTTGTAGCGGCGCGAGAGCGCCATCACGTCGTCGAGCCCGCTCCAGTCCGGCTGCGCGGCCCTCGTCCCGTCGGGCGCGAAGATCGGTCCCATCTCCACGTCCACACGGACGTACCGCGCGCCCAT
>DASXAA010000048.1:0-4633 GCA_036407035.1 Thermoleophilaceae bacterium
TCTAGGGCGCCGGCATCCGCAGGCGCACCTGGCGGCCGCCGAGGCGGCCGTGGATGAAGGCGGTCGCGCGCGTGGCCTTGGTGCTCCAGCCCACGTGCAGCCGCCCGGTGCGCGCGCCGCGCAGGCGCAGGCGCGCCCGCACGGTGCTGAGCGAGCGGTCCCACACGACCACGCCGCTCGCCGCGAGGTCGCCGACGAAGCGGACCCGCCGCATCTTCAGCTCGACCGGCTCGTAGGAGAGGTAGTCGCCCGACGCCTCGAAGGTCCCGCCGCGCAGGCCGTGCCCGCTTGAGCCGTACATGAGCCACCAGCGCGCGAGCGCGTCGCCGACCGACAAGGAGGCGGCCCAGGCGGCGCGGCGGTCGGCGGGCCGCGAGCGGTCGCGTGCGCCGGCCTGGTCCGCGCCGGGCGCTGCGGCCACGCGGCGCGGGAACTCGGGCACCACGTGGATCTCCGGGTAGCGCGCCGCGCAGCCCACGTCGCCGGTCTGCGCGGTCGTCAGGAAGCGGCGCACGATCCCGGCGGCGCAGCCGTTGTAGTCGGCCAGGCCGGTCACGTGGCCCACGTTGCGGACGGTCACGAGCGTGGAGTTCGGGAACAGGTGCGCGGCGCTCGCGGCGTCGCCGAGCGGCGTGATCAGGTCCACGTCGCCGTCGAGCACGAGCACCGGCACGTCGGGGTAGGGGGCGCCCGGCGGCACGGGCGGATCGGGGTATTTCGGCGCCGGCCAGCGCAGGCAGCCCGTGACCTGCTGGTCGATGTAGAGCGAGCGCAGCCAGATGTCGTTCCGGAACGGCGCGTAGGTGTCCGGCGCGAGCCCGGCCCGCGCGGCCGCGAGTTGGTCGCGGCGGGTGGGGAACGGCGCCGCCGGGTCCCAGAGGGTCGGGTAGTCGTGGCAGGCCACCGCCACGTACGCGCCCTCCGAGTAGGAGGTGATCGGGCCGCCGCCCGTGAACGGCAGGTCCTCCGCGGCCAGCCGCAGGAGCGGCGCGCGGTCGCCGTGCCGGAAGGCGCGTAGCGCGGCCGCCATGTCGCGATAGATCGTGTAGTAGAAGGAGCCGTCGCCGGCCATCTGCCCGAGGGCGCCGCCGTCGACCTTCACCCGGTGGCGGCCGCCGTCGGCGTCGCGGCTCGTGCCGCGCAGCGGCCGCGACTCGAGCCGGGTCGCCATGCGTCCGAGCAGCGATAGCACGTCGCCGCCGCAGCCGGTCGAGCGCAGGCACACCTGCGGCCACGCATAGCGCAGCGACACCGACTCCTGGCGTATCCAGGGGTCGAAGCCGTCGACCGCGAAGGCCGCGTCGAGCACCACCGCGCGCACGCGGTCGGGGTGGCGCACAGCGAAGGTCTGCGCGAAGTAGGTGCCGTACGAGTCGCCGTAGAGGCCGACGGGCTGGCGCACGCCGAGCTTGTCGAGAACGTCCGCCAGGTCGTCGGCGGCCGCCCCGGTTCCGTAGGCGTTCGCGCGCGCGCCGAGGCGCCGCGCGCAGCGGCCCGCCTCCGTCGCATACACGCCCTTGCCGGCTTGGAGCCGCGGGCAGTTGATCGCCCCCGAGTGGCCCGTGCCGCGGTTGTCCATGACGATCAGGTCGTGCCGGCGATGGAGCGGGCCGATCATGAAGAGGTACGACGGAGCGGTGTCGACCGTCGAATAGCCGGGGCCGCCCTCGGCGGCCACGATGGGCTCTAGCGCGGGCCGCGAGCGGTCCTTGCGCGGGTAGACCCTGAACTTCACCAGCAGCCTGGCGCCGCCGCCGTCCGGCGCGCCGCGGTACAGCGGCACGCGGATCGAGCCACAGCGCGCCGACTTGTCGTCGGGGCAGCGCTTCATCGCCGGCGCCGCCACGGCGGCGGGCGCGGCGGCGACGAAGATCGCCACCGCCAGCAGGATCGTCAGCCGCATGCATCGTGCACGGTATGCGCGTCCGGGCCGCGGGGCAACCCGGCGGCGCGGGCCACACTCGTCGGGTCGTCGGTCTAGCTCCGCGCCTCGCCGGCTGGACGGGCCAGACCGCTCCCCAGCCAAAGGCTCTCTAGCGCGCCTCCGCCCACGCGCGCAGTCGCGCGATCCCCTCGTCCAGCACCTCGTCGCTCTTGCAGAACGCGAAGCGCACGATCGGGCGCAGCGGGCCCTCGGTCTCCGCGCTGAACGCCGATACCGGGATCGCCACGACGCCCGCCTCGTGCGGCAGGCGCATGCAGAGCGCGGCGGCGTCCTCCTCGCCGAGCGGTGCGGCGTCGGCGTTCAGGAAGTACGTGCCCGCGCTCTCGAGCACGCCGAAGCCGCACTCGGCGAGCGCCGCCGACAGCCGGTCGCGCTTCGACCGGAGCTCCTCCACGAGCTCCGTGGCGGGCAGCTCGAGCCCGGCCGCCGCGGCGTGCTGGAACGGCGTGCCGCCGGCGAAGGTGAGGAACTGCTTCACGCCCCGGACCCGCCCGATCAGCTCGGCGGGGCCGCTCGCCCAGCCGACCTTCCACCCGGTCAGCGAGTGCGTCTTCCCGAGCGACGAGACCGTGACCGTGCGCTCGCGCATCCCCGGCAGCGTCGCGAGCGGCACGTGGCGGCCGTCGTAGACGAGGTGCTCGTAGACCTCGTCGGTCAGCGCCACGAGGTCGTTCGCGCGGCAGGCCTCCGCGAGCAGCTCGAGCTCCCCGGTGTCGAACACGCGGCCGGTCGGGTTGTGCGGCGAGTTCAGGAGCAGCACGCGCGTGCGCGGTGTCACGGCGTCCCCGACGGCGGCCGCCTCCACGCGCCAGCCCGGCGGCCGCAGCCGGATGCGGCGCACGGTGCCGCCCGCCAGCCCGACGACCGGCTCGTACGAGTCGTAGGCGGGGTCGAGCACCGCGACCTCGTCGCCCTCGCCCACGAGCGCCAGCACGGCCGCCGCCAGCGCCTCGGTGGCGCCGAAGGTCACCTGCACCTCGGCGTCCGGATCCAGCTCGATCCCGTAGTGGCGGCGCTGGTGGTCGGCGATCGCGTGGCGCAGCGCCGGCACGCCCGGCAGCGGCGCGTACTGGTTGTGGCCGGTGCGCATCGCCTCCACCGCCGCGTCCACGATCGCGGACGGGCCGTCCTCGTCCGGGAAGCCCTGGCCGAGGTTCACCGCGCCCGTCTCCTCGGCGAGCGCGGTCATGACCGTGAAGATCGTCGTGCCGGCCACGCCGTCACCGTACACTCGGCGGCCTGCTTCGCCCGTTCACAGAGGTCGACGTCTTCACCACGGAGCCCTACCGCGGGAACCCGGTCGCGGTGGTGCTCGACGGCGCCGGCCTCTCGACCGAGGAGATGCAGCGGCTCGCGCACTGGACGAACCTGTCGGAGACGACGTTCGTGCTGCCGCCGACGGCTGAGGGCGCGGACTACCGCGTCCGCATCTTCACGCCCGTGGCCGAGCTGCCGTTCGCCGGCCACCCGACGCTCGGCACCTGCCACGCGTGGCTGTCGCACAACGGCGCCGACGGCGACGTCTTCGTCCAGGAGTGCGAGGCCGGCCTCGTGACCGTGCGGCGCACGCCGGACGGGCTCGCGTTCGCGGCGCCTCCGCTGCTCCGCTCGGGGCCGGTCGACGAGGGGCTCGTGGGGCGGATCGCGACGCTGCTCGGCATCGGGCGCACCGAGATCGTCGACGCCCAGTGGGCCGACAACGGGCCCGGCTGGGTGGCGGTGCTGCTCGAGAGCGCCGACGCCGTGCTGGCGCTCGAGCCGGCTTTCGACGACATCGACCTCGGCGTGGTGGGCCCCTACCCGGAGGGCTCGCCAGAGGCGTTCGAGGTACGCGCGTTCTTCCCGAAGGACCGCGCGCTCGTGGAGGACCCGGTCACGGGCAGCCTGAACGCGTCGCTCGCCGAGTGGCTCCTGCGCACCGGCCGCGCCGAGGCCCCGTACGTGGCGAGCCAGGGCACAGCGCTCGGTCGCGCCGGCCGCGTGCACGTGTCCACCGACGGGGACGGGACGATCTGGGTCGCCGGCGGGACGGTCACGTGCGTCGAGGGCCAGGTCGAGTTGTAGCCGGCCGCCGCGCGGGTAACGTGTTGCGTCCGTCGCTGTCATGGACGCACTCGACCGGGGCCGCGAGGCCTACCGCAAGCGGGCGTGGGCGGATGCCCACCGCCTGCTGGACGACGCCGACCGGGACGCGCCGCTCGGCGCGGACGACCTCGAGCGGCTCGCGAACGCGGCCTACATGCTCGGTCGCTACGACGAGCACGCGCGCGCGCTCGAGCGCGCCCATCTCGCCCGCTTGGAGGCCGGCGAGACGACGGCCGCCGCGCACTGCGCGGTCTGGCTCGGCCTCACGCTCTCGATGCGCGGCGAGCTCGCGCAGGGCAGCGGCTGGCTCGGGCGAGCGCAGCGCCTGGTCGAGCGGGAGCGGCACGACTGCGTCGAGCGCGGCTACCTGCTGATCCCCGCGATGCGCGAGTACGAGGTGACGGGCCGCTTCGAGGACGGCTGCCGAATCGCCGCCGACGCCGCCGAGATCGCCCAGCGCTTCGGCGACCCCGACCTGCTCGCGCTCTCCCTGCACCAGCACGGGCGATTCCTGGTGCGGCTCGGGCGCGTGGAGCCGGGGCTGGCGCTGCTCGACGAGGCGATGGTCGCGGTCATGGCGGGCGAGCTGTCGCCGATCGTCAC
>DASXAA010000049.1:0-5166 GCA_036407035.1 Thermoleophilaceae bacterium
ATCCGCGACGTGCTCGCGCGCCCCGGAGCGCGCGAGGTGCTGCTCGCGCAGACGCTGTGGGTGTTCGCCTACGCGGCCCTGCCCTCCTTCTTCGTGCTCTACGCCGAGGAGGTGCTCGAGATGGGCGTCGCCGCCGCCGGCGCGCTCCCGCTCGGGTTCGGCGTCATGACGGCGATCGCGATCGTGCTGGCCGGGCGTGCGCGCCCGGAGCGCGTGCACGCGCTGCTCTTGACCGGCGCCGCGCTGCTCGGCGGCGGGGTCCTGGCGGCGGCGCCGGCGACCAGCCTCCCCGAGGCGGCGCCGGCTTTGGCGGTCGCGGCGGCGGGCGCGGGGCTCGTCACGGCGCTCGGCTTCCCGTACTTCGCCCGCTTCGTCCCGGCGGCCGAGGCCGGCCGTTACAGCGGCGTCTTCTTCGCCTCGCGTGCGGTCGCGTCGGGCGCCGCCCTGCCCCTGGCGGGCCTGGTCGTGCAGCTGAGCGGGACCTACCGCGCGGTGATGTGGTTCGGCGCGGTGTCGCTCGCGGCGCTGGTGCCGCTGACGCTCGCCAAGCGGCGCACCGCCGGCTCGCTCGCGGCCGTCCTGCGGCCGCGCCCGGCGACGGTCGCGGCCGTGATGCCGGTCTTCGCCTCCGACCGCGTGCTCGAGGTCGCGATGGCGACGCTTCCGCACGTGGACGAGCTCGTGCTCGTGGACGACGGCGCGCCCGAGCGCATCTCGCTGCTGCTCGAGGAGCTCGGCGGCGACGAGCGGGTCCGCATAGTGCGCCAGGGCGTCAACGGCGGAAAGGGGAGCGCGGTCGCCGCCGGCGCGAGCGTGCTGCTGGACCGTCCCGCGCCGCCGGAGGCGATCGTGGTGCTCGACTCCGACGGTCAGCACGATCCCTCGCGGATCCCGGCCTTTCTCGAGGCGAGCCGGTCATCGGACGTGGTGATCGGCGACCGGCGCGGCCGGCACTCCATGCCGCTCGTCCGGCGGATCGCGAACAGGGCGTCCAGCCTGCTGCTGCTCGTCACGGCGCGCGCCTGGGTGCCGGACGCGCAGAACGGCATGCGGCTCTTCCGCACCGAGGCCCTGCGCGACGCGCCTCTCGCGGACGGCGGCTACGAGGCCGAGAGCCGCCACCTGCGCGCGCTGCTCGCCGCCGGGCGCCGGGTCGGGTCGGTCGAGATCCCGACGATCTACGACGGCGAGCCGAGCCACTACCGCACGGTCGCCGACACGCTGCGGGTCGCACGCGCGCTGACCGCGTCGCCGCGGCGGGAGCCGGCGGGCGAGGGCGCCGCCGAGGTCTTCGCGGTGCTGCGGTCGTGGCTGCCGCGCCTCGGCGCGCTGCTGCTCGCCGTGATCGCGCTCGGTGCGGCGATGCCGGTCTTCCAGCCGCTCGACAACCTGATCGAGCTGAAGATCAACGGCCTCGGCGACGGCCCCGAGTGGCTCTACCAGGCGGTTGACCCGCACACGCGCAACTACCTCCTGCTCGTCGCGGCGACCGTGATCGCGGCGGCGATCGTCCTGCGACGCCCGCGGCACGTGCTGGGCGCCGCGCTGGGCGTCGTGCTGGCCGCCTACTTCGCCGGGGCGGCGCTCGAGATCGTCAAGCTCTTCATCGACCGCGCCCGGCCAGAGGAGGTGCTCGGCCACCAGATCCACCTCTCGCACGGGCGCAGCTGGGCGCAGCTCGCGAGCTATCCGTCTGGCCACCTGATCGTGACTACCGCCATGGCGGCCGCCGCGGCGAGCGCCGTGCCGCTGCTGCGGAGGCCGCTGATCGCGTACGTCGCGGTGGTGGGAGTCACCCGCGTGATGTTCGGAGCGCACTTCCCGATCGACGTCGTGGTGGGCGCCGCCCTCGGCTACGAGCTCGGGCTGTTCAGCGCGCGGCTGATGGCGGCCGCTCGGCTGCTCCCGGCGGCCGCGCCCGCGGGCCGGGTCGCCCTCGGCGGGTTCGCCCGGAGGGCGGAAGTGGGTAACACTGGTGGCGAATGGCACGCCTCGCCGCCCTGATCGCGCTGCTCCTCGCCGCCGCCGCGGCGGTCGCCTCGTGCGGCGGCGACGACATCTCGCCCGACTCCGTGGCCGAGGCCGCCGCCAACACGCTCGGCGCGCGCACGGCGCACGCGACCATCAGGGCGACCGTGGAGAACGACGCCCTGCCCGCGCCGGTCCGAATGACGGGCGACGGCGACGTGGACTTCCGGCACAAGCTGACTCAGCTCCGGATGCGGGCGGCGATCCCGGGAACAGACCAGCAGTTCCAGATCGACGAGATCCTGGAGGGGGAGGGGCTCGTGATGTACATGAGCTCACCCCAGCTCGCGGCCCAGCTGCCGGGTGGCAAGGACTGGGTGAAGATCGACCTGGTGAAGACGTCGAAGCAGCTCGGCATCGACCTGAGCGCGCTGCCGCAGGGCTCCCAGAGCGACCCCATGGCGACGCTCCGCTACCTGAAGTCGGTCAGCGACGTGGAGAAGGTCGGCGACGAGGAGCTCGACGGCGTGCCGACGACGCACTACAAGGCGACGATCGACGTCCGCCGCTACGTGAAGCTCGTGCCGCAGGAGCGGCGGGCCGCGGCCAGGCGATCGGTCGACCGGCTCGTGGAGCTGATGGGCGGGAAGTCGACGATCCCGGTCGAGGTGTGGGTGGACGAGAACGAGCTCGTCAGGCGCCAGACGATGGAGATGGACACGAAGGTGCCGAGCGCCGGCGTGATGCACATGCGCATGGAGTTCGACTTCTCCGACTTCGGCAAGGACGTGGACGTGGGCGTGCCGGACGACTCGGACACGGTCGACGCCACCGAGCTCGCCGGCGCCGGCGGCTGACCGCGGCGGAGTCGCGGTGCCGTGGTCGATCTTGGGGCCTATGGCCCCACAGAGCACCACTGTGTGGAGAAGCCTGGCCCCGCCTCGCCACCCCAGGTCGCGAACCTGGGCCGCCCGAGCCGGGCGCGGCGTGTGGGCACCCCTGGTTGTTGCCGTAGACGCCCGGGGCGGTGCGGCGGAGGAAAGGGATAGGGCGCGCGGCCGCCGACCGCCGCGGCGATACTGTCGCGGCCTTGGGCCCGCTCGCGTTCCTGACGGCGATCGACCTTCCCGGCCTCGGACGCGAGGGCCCCGACGACCTGCGGGCCCTGTTGACCACGTCGTTCGTCCTGCTGGTCGCGGGCTTCGTGATCGGCACGCTCGGCCACATCGGCCAGTCGCGCACGCTGGTCGCGATCGGCGTGACGATCGTCTTCGCCGCGACGATCGCGTTCGTGCTCGCGGTCGGGCGCTTCGGCTAGCGCAGCTCGAGGTGGCGCGCCGCCTCGGCGGCGACCGTCGCCGCCACCTCCTGCAACACGGCCAGCATTGCCTCCGTCGCCGGCGGGCGGTAGCGGCCCGGGGCGACCGCGGCACGCACGTGGCGGACGAGCGCCGGCTCGCTGACGGGCCGGACCGCGATGTCCGCGCGGGCCGTCGGCACGGTGAGTGTGGGGACGAGCGCCACGCCGACGCCCGCGGCCACCAGGCCCTGGACCGTCATCGGGTCGTCGGTCCTGAGCGCGATGCGGGGCTCGAACCCCGCCGCGCGGCAGGCTGTCGGCAGCACCTCGAGCGTCGATCCGCTGCGGACGCCCTGCACCCACGGCACGTGCTCGAGCTCCCGCAGCGTGAGGCTCTCCCTCGCCGCCAGGGGGTGGTCGAGCGGAAGGCCGACGTAGAGGCGGTCGACGAGCAGGTCGACCTGCTCGAGGTCGTCGCCGAGCGACGGCGCGAGCTCGAACTCGTACACGAGCGCCAGCTCCAGCTCGCGCTCCCGCAGCCTCGCCATGCAGTCGTCCGGGTCCGCCTCCACCAGGCTGAGGTCGATCTCGGGGTGGCGGGTGCGGAACGCCGCGATCGCCCGCGGCACGAGGGTCGCCCCGGCGGTGGCGAACCAGCCGAGCGTCAGCCGCCCCGAGCGAAGGCCGGCGAGCGCCTGCACCTCGGCCTCGGCCGCGTCGAGGCCGGCCATGATCCGCTCGGCGTGGCGCACCAGCGCCCGCCCGGGCTCGGTCAGCGCCACGCCGCGCGGTCCCCGTTCGACCAGCGTGGCCCCCACCTCCCGCTCGAGCGCCGCCACCTGCTGCGAGATCGCCGACGGCGTGTAGTCGAGCGCCGCGGCGGCGGCCGAGAAAGACCCGCCGCGGGCGACCTCGGCGAGCACGCGCAGCCGCCGGGCGTCGAGCATGAAGTGGAGCTTAATTGACTTGCCAGAAGTTTGAGTGGCACTTGAAGCTCTCGTGCGCGACCATCGCTCGCATGGAAGCCCTCTACGAGACCGACGCCTACCTCAGGGAGTTCAGCGCCGACGTGACCGGCGTCGAGGAGGGCCGGCGCGCGGTGGCGCTGTCGGCCAGCGCCTTCTTCCCCGGCGGGGGCGGCCAGCCGCACGACGTCGGCCGGCTCGAGTTCAACGGGACGAGGGCGGAGGTGACCGCGGCCTCGAAGGGCGACGGCGGCGTCGTGTGGCACGAGCTGGCGGACGGGGCGCCGCTCCCGGCCGTCGGCGTGGAGGTGCGCGGGGTGCTCGACTGGGAGCGCCGTCACCGCACGATGCGCACCCACACGGCGCTCCACATCCTGAACGGCCTGATCTGGGTCCACCACGGCGCGCGCGTGACGGGCGCCCACATGACGCCGGGGGAGGGACGGCTCGACTTCGAGCTGCCCGAGATGTCGAAGGAGTTCGGGCGCGAGATCGAGGCGCGCATCAACGACCAGGTCGCGCGCAGCCGCCGTGTCAAGGTGCGCTTCATGCCGCGCTCGGAGGCCGACCTCGACCCCTCGCTGATCAGGCTGAAGGCGAATCTGATCCCGCGCACGATCGATCCGCTGCGGGTGATCGACATAGTCGGGCTCGACCGCCAGGCCGACGGCGGCACGCACGTCGCCTCGACTGGCGAGGTCGGCCGCGTGCTCGTGACCGGCACGCAGTCGAAGGGCCGCGCGAACAAGCGCGTGCGGATCGCGCTGGCCGACGAGTAGGCGCGCGCGCCGGCTAGGGGTAGACCCTCATCCCGCCCTCTCCTCCGAGCGGGCGACCGTGAAGAGCCACCACAGGAGCAGGGTGGTGATCAGCAGAGAGGCGAGGTTCACCGGGCCGAGCCACTCGGGGTCGGCGTTGCCCACGTCGATCAGG
>DASXAA010000050.1:0-6325 GCA_036407035.1 Thermoleophilaceae bacterium
GCGGAGGGGGCCAGCAGCATCGTGAGGCCGGTGCGCGGGTCGCGCGGGGAGGGCCGCTGCTCGCGCAGCACGACCGCCGACCAGGGCCGGCCCGCGTCGAGCTCGGGCGCGAGCTCGGCGGCCAGCTCGCGCGGCACCCAGCCGACTTGGTCGCCGCCGCCCGCGGGGTGCACGGCGATCGCGTTGTCGTCATGGGGGTTGCCACGGTCGCGGCGCAGCAGGAGCGCGCGGCCCGGGGCCACGGCGTCGGCGGCGACGGCCTCCGGGTTGAAGCGGGCCCCCGCCACGCCCGCTACGCGCAGGCCGCGCTGGGCCAGCTCGGGCGCGTCGCGGGCGAGGAAGCGGCCCGACTCGGGGTCGACCGGGTGGTAGCCGGCCAGCCAGACAACGCCGCCGTCGTCCGGGTACCAGTAGCGCTCCTCGAAGGTCACGTCGACGGTGAGAGGCACGTCTTCGAGACTACGCAGGCGGGTGCGGATAACCGCCGTCGCGGAGGCTGGCTGGCCCCATTTCGGCGGCGCCCGCGGCGGGCGATGCTCTCGCCATGGACACCGCACTTGCTCCCACGCCCGGTTGGCGCGCGGTACTGCGCCCCCTGGTCACAACGCGCGGCTACACGGCGCTCACGCATCACCTGCTGGGCCTGCCGCTGGGCATCGCCTACTTCACCTGGCTCGTCACCGGGCTCTCGCTCGGGCTCGGCCTGGCGATCACGCTGCTCGGCATCCCGATCCTCACGCTCGTCTTCGCGACCGTGCGGCCGCTGCTGGCGTTCGAGCGCCGGCTTTCGAACTCGCTGCTCGGCACCGACATCCCCTCGTCGGAGCTGGCGCCGGAGGCCGGGGGCGTGTTCAACCAGATGAAGGCCTACTGGACCGACTCCGCCACCTGGCGCGGCATTGCGTACCTGCTCGCGCGGTTCCCCGTCGGCGCCTTCACGTTCACCGTCGCCCTGACCGCGTACGCCACCGCGCTGTACGGGATCGCCGCTCCGGTCGTGGCGCCCTTCGACCCGATCGAGCTCGGCATCTGGCGGCCCGACAACGTGCTGGAGGGCCTGGCCCTCGTGCCGCTCGGCCTCGTCCTCCTGGTGGCGGCCGGCTGGATCTCCGAGGCGATGGCGGCGATGTCGCGGGCGCTCGCCCGCTGGGGCGCGGCCTAGGAAGCCGCGCCCTCGCCCAGGAGCTGGCCGGCGATCGTCGCCTGGTCGAAGTACACGCGCTCGCAGGCGATGCGGTCGGTGCCCTCCTCGAAGAAGAAGAACGCGACCATCGGGCAGCGGAAGCTGCGTCCGGTCGGCGGGATGCCGCGCAGCTCCCCGCGGTGGGTGCCGAGCAGGTCGAACTCGACGATCACGGCGTCGTCGGAGTGGTGCAGCACGGCGTTCTCATTGCGCTGGTCCGGGAACGCCTCGCGCGTCGTGCGGAAGTACTCGGACACCTCCTCGGGTCCGTCGTATACCTCGCCCGTGGGGACGATCTCGTAGCGCGGGTGGCCGAACGTCGCGAGGGTGATGTCGAACTCGTGACGGTTCTCCGACTCCATGTGCTCGCGCACGACCGCCTCGCGGCGCTCGCGCAACGCGCTGCCTGACATATGCACCTCCTCAAGGGGACGGGCGCAGCCTACGACCGCGGGCCGGCCAAGCTTCTGCGGTTCGCTCAGCGTTGCCCGAGCGGAGGTATATGGTGGCCTGGTGCGAGGGCTCGCCTGGATCGTCTGCGTAGCCGTGGCGCTGCTCGCGGCCGCCGCGCCGGCCGCCTCCTACGCCGCCCGCGACGGTGGCGAGATCACGATCTCCGAGACGCTTCCGCCGGACTTCCTCGATCCGGCGCTTAGCTACACGGTCAACGGCTGGGAGCCGATGTGGCTCGTCTACACGCCGCTCCTCACGTACGACCATGCGGAGGGCGCGGGCGGCGCGAAGCTCATCCCCGCGCTCGCGGAGTCGCTGCCGCAGATATTGCGCGGTGGCCGGAGATACGAGTTGAGGCTCCGCCCGGGGCTTCGTTACTCGGACGGCACGCCGGTCAAGGCGTCCGACTTCGAGCATGCGATCAAACGCGTGGTGAACATGGAGTCAGGCGGAGACGCCTTCTTCCTGGGGATCAAGGGCGCCCGCCGGTACCACTACGGCGGCCGTGCCGGCGGCGATATCTCGGGTATCCGAGCCGACGACGCCACCGGCACGATCACCATCGACCTCGTCGCGCCGGACGGCACCTTCTCCCACGAGCTGGCGATGCTGTTTGCCGCACCTGTGCCGAGCACCACGCCCTTCCGTGACATGACGCGTGCGCCACCGCCCGGCGTCGGTCCGTACAGGATCACGAGCTCGATCCCGGGCCGCGAGCTCGTGCTGGAGCGCATGCGGACCTTCGACGTCCCCGGTATCCCGCCCGGACACGTGGACAAGATTACGATCCGGGTCATGAGGTCCAAGGCTGCGCAGGGGCGCGCGGTTCTCGACGGGACCGTCGACTACATGCAGGACATGCCGCCGCCGGCGATCAGGGAGGAGGCGCGGCGCCGCGGTCTATACGAGGAGCATCCGGCGTCGTCGACCTACTACATGTTCATGAACTCGCGGCGGCCTCCGTTCGACGACGCGCGAGTTCGCCGGGCAGTCAACTACGGCGTGGACAAACGCGCGCTGGTGCGGGTCTTCGAGGGCAACATGCGTCCGGGCTGCTCGCTCCTGGCCCCCGGCGTCCCCGGCTACAGCGCCGCGCTAGACCAAAGCGGCTGTCCCTGGGGCGATCCATCGCGACCGCCGAAGTTGGCGAAGGCGCGGCGCCTCATCCGGGCCGCCGGGGCGGTCGGAGCAAAGGTCACCGTCTGGGGCGACGACGACGACCCGACCGACGACGTCACCGCGGCCTACGCCCGTCAGCTGCGCCGGCTCGGGCTCGACGCCAGGGCGAGGATCGTGGACGGCGGCATCTACTTCCAGGTAATCGGGAACGCTCGGACGAAAGCGCAGACGGGCTTCGCGAACTGGTTCGAGGACTTTCCGCATCCGTACAACTTCTTCTTCCTCGTCGACGGGCGGACCATCCAGCCGAACGACAACCAGAACTTCGGCAACGTCGACGACCCACGGATCAACAGGGTGCTGCGCGTCCTCAAACGCGAGCCAACCCTGTCAGCGCACGTCGTCAGGCGCTGGGCCGCGCTCGACCGGCGGCTGGTGCGCGCAGGCCACCTGTTCGCCTACGGGCACAGCATCGGCTCGACGTTCATGTCGGAGCGGATGGACATCGAGCACTGCTCGGTGTTCCATCCCCTGTTCGCGAACGACTACTCGAGCTGGTGCCTCGAATAGGGCGCCCTACTCCGGCCAGAAGTCCTCGACGGTCTCCACGTCCTCGCGCGGGTCCTCGCTCCTCACCGAGCAGATCACCAGCACCGCGTCGTCCGGGCCCTCGTTCCAGACCGAGCGCGCCACCTGCGGCGCGATGCGGACCACCGTGCCGCTGACGATGTCGATCACCTCGTCCTCGAGCTTGAACTGCACGGTCCCCTCGATGACGAAGTAGACCTCCTCCTGCGTCTTGTGGCGGTGGCCGTAGCTGCCCTTGCCGCCCGACTGCGCCGGCATCCGGCGCCACGTGAAGCCGACCTGCTCCGTCCCGAGGTCGCTGGCCGCGCTCATGCGCATCTCGCCCGGGTAGTCGCCCAGCACGTCGGTCATCTCCTCGAGCTTCCTGATCGTGTAGTCGGCCATCTCGCCCACCTCCTGTCGAAGAGGCAGACCCTATCCGGCGGCTCAGCCCTTGACGAGCGACCACACGATCGCCGCCGGGAGGCCTCCGTACGCCTGCCTGAAGGCCTCGGGCGCCTCCGACCATGCCAGTTTCTGCAGCTCGAACCACCCCTGGCTCGGCGACGGCTCGAACAGCCGGTCGACGCTGAGGCCGGCGTCGGCGAGCGCGCTGAGGTAGGTCGAGTGCAGGTGCGCGTGGCCGCGCACGAAGGCCCAGGCGCCGTGCTCGTCGACGAAGGCCGCCTGGCCGCCCAGATGGATCATCGTCGGGTGGATGTCGGAGATGACCACGCGGCCGCCGGGGCGGGCGGCGCGCGCCAGCTCTGCGATCGGCGGGCCGATGTCGGCGCAGTGGTCGAGCGCCAGGCAGCAGACGACCAGGTCGAAGCTCTCGTCCTCAACTGGCAGGGCCTCGAGGCGGCCGGCCACGAACCCTGCCTCAGGCACCTTTGCCCGCGCGACCGCCAGCATCTCGGGCGTGCCGTCCACGCCGACCACGTCGTGGCCGGCCGCGGCGAGGCGGGCGCTCACCCGGCCGGTGCCGCAGGCCGCATCCAGCGCGCGGCCGGGTGGCAGCGAGTCGAGCAGCGGCAGGAGCACGGTCTCCTCGAGCTGGATGAGCGGGTTGTTCGGGAGGTCGTAGGTCTTCGACCAGTCCGCGTACCCCTCCTCGACCGACCGCTCCGGGAACTCCGTGGAGGCCGAGAGGCGCTCGTCGCCCGCGATGCGGCGGATCTCCGCCATGCGCGCCGCGGCGTCCTCGTCCCTGCCGGTGATGAAGCCGCGCAGCAGCGCCAGACCGTTGATCCCGGTGAGGATCTCGGCGAGCCGGGCGTGGCGGGTCACGCGCTTAGGACCAGGCGTCCCAGGCCATCAGCGACGGGAGCGGGTCGAACGGCTTGCCGCCGTCGTACCAGCCCGGCGCCGACCACATCTCGAAGTGCAGGTGGCAGCCGCGCGCGTCGCCGGTGTCGCCGACCGAGCCGATGCGCTGGCCGGTGAAGACGCGGTCGCCGGCCTGGAAGGGGGAGGGCTCGGCCATGTGCATGTAGACGTAGTCGACGTCCGTGCCGGCGCCGTCGATCACCACGTAGTAGCCGGCGAGCGCGTGGTAGGCCCTGTACTTCACCTTGCCGCCGCGCGCGGCCACCAGCGGCGTGCCGCAGCGCGCGAAGGTGTCCTGGCCTTGGTGCGAATGGCCCGTGCGCCCGGCGCCGAAGCGGCCGCCGCCGCCGCCGAAGTCGTGCTTGCCCCGGATGGGGAAGATGTGGTCGTAGAGGTCGAAGGCGTCGCGTTGCACGTTCGTGCCCTGCGAGCTGCGCGCGACCGCGCCGTTCGTCCCGGCGGCCGTGAGCCGGAACGAGTAGCGGCCGGGCGGGGCCGCGGCGGTCCCGAGCGTGCCGCTCCAGGTGACGCTCTGCACTGCGCCCGGGGCGGCGGGGGCCGGCGTCCACGTCTTGACGGCGACGCCGTCCGATGCCCTCACGAGCTCCACGGTCACGCTGGCCGGCGCCGACTGGCTGATCCGGTAGGAGAACGTCACCGCGTGGTGGGCGCCGACGAACGCCTTCGTCCGGCTCGTGCCGGTCTCGATCATCGGGGCCCCGGCGTCGCGCGGGCCGGGGACGGGCGACAGCTCCGTGTTCGGGTCCGGCGGCGGGGGCGGCAGGATGGCGATCGGTCTCGTCTCGGCGGAGCTGACCCCCTCGCTCGTCGAGACCGACACCGGCCCGCTCACCGCGCCGATCGGCACCCGCGCGGAGAGCTTGGTGTCGCTGCCGGAGCGCACCTTGGCGGCCACGTCGTCGCCCGTGCCGTAGCTGCCGTGGAAGATCACCGAGCTGACCGAGCCGAGCGACTTGCCGACGAGCCGCAGCGTGCTGCCCGCCTGCGCCCGCTTGCGGGAGGCGCAGCGGCGCAGGCAGGAGACCTTCGCGATCGCCGGCTTGGCGACGTACATCGCGCCGCCGCCGCCGGCCTGTGTCGCGGGCGGCGCGACGGCCATCACGCCTACCCCCAGAACGGATGCACACAAGCCCGCACGATTACGGGTGAATCGCAACGCCTTGGCCCCTCTTTCTCCGGCCTACGGGGTTAGCTGACGGGCTCGCGCCTAAGAGCGGCGCTACGACCCCGGCAATCGGGTCGATTCGCCCCTTCGGAAACCGGTTTTCGACGGCTCCCGAACGGTTCCCCCGCTCCCCGGCGGCTCATGGCTGCCACCGGAGACTCGGCTGGCTCTGAACTGGCGCGGCAGTATAACCACGCGGACGGGCGGTGACGGTCCGCCACGGCCGGTTGTGGGCGCTACCCGGAGCCGTGTGCCACACTACGGCTCCGGCCGCCCCGAGCGGCCCTTCTTGCGATGAAGACTTACGTGGCGACACCGACTACCCGCGAGCGCAACTGGCTCGTGGTCGACGCGAGCGGCCAGACGCTCGGCCGGCTGGCGACCCAGATCGCCAACGCCCTCCGCGGCAAGCGCAAGCCGGACTACACGCCGCACTGCGACGTCGGCGACTTCGTGATCGTCGTCAACGCCGAGAAGATCGCGGTCAC
>DASXAA010000051.1:0-8939 GCA_036407035.1 Thermoleophilaceae bacterium
GGAGCTGCCGAGGATCGTGGCGGACGGCCGCCACCGCGCCGGACGCCGGCTGGTGGAGCTGTTCGTGCGGATCTGGGACGAGCAGGGCACGCGCAACCCGATCCTCACGCTGCTGCGCGCCGCGATGACCGAGCCCAAGGCGGCGGCGCTCCTCCGCGAGCGCCTGATGCCGGAGCTCTATTTCCCACTGATGGACCTGCTCGGCTCCGACCGGCCCGAGATGCGGGCCGAGCTGGTGGCGTCGCAGCTGCTCGGTTTGGGGATCTCACGCTACGTGCTCGGCTTCGAGCCGATTGCCTCGGCGAGTTCGGACGAGGTGGTAGAGCTGCTCACCCCGACGGTGCAGCGCTATCTGACGGGCAAGCTCGACTAGATGTGCCGGGAACCGGCGACCAGGCTGTCCGCGAGCGACCGCTCCGAGTCGGCGACCGGACGCGCCTGGAACGACACGACGCTCCACCCTTCACCGCCGCGCAGGCTCGCCTCGATCCGCTCGCGCACGGCCGGCTCCTCGGGCTCGCTCGCGACGTAGACCGTGCGGAAGAGCGCCGGGTCGCGCTCCGCGTCGATCTCGCTGTTGTGCGGCCAGCGGCAGGGTCCATCGTGGTCCCAGTGGCCGCAGAGCTCGACGGTCACCGCGGCGCCGACGGCGGCAGGATCGGCGGACTCGCCAAGCCCGATCCCGGCCTCGACCACGTAGGCGCGCGGCTCCACGCCGGTCAGGGTAGAAGGCGCGCTACGCGACCGTGCGGGCGCCGAGGCTCATCGGCTGGGCGACAATGCGCTCTCCGACGACACAGGAGGTGCGGCGCATGGCGGCTCAGGGGACGGTGCCCGGCTTTGCCGAGGTACAGGTCGAGCGCGACGTGGAGTGCACGATGCGCGACGGCACGGTGCTGCGGGCCGACGTCTACCGGCCGGTGGCGGGCGGCGACCGACCCGTCCTGCTCCAGCGGTCGCCGTACGACAAGCAGATCGCGCAGACCGACCAGGCCTACCCGCACCCGGCCTGGTACGCGGCGCACGGCTACGTCGTGGTGGCGCAGGACGTGCGCGGGCGCTGGCGCTCGGACGGCGACTTCTACCCGTTCCTGCACGAGGCCGACGACGGCTGGGACACCGTCGAGTGGGCGGCCAGGCTCCCCGGCTGCGACGGGCGCGTTGCGATGTACGGGTTCTCGTACACGGGCGCGACCCAGCTGCTCGCGGCGGCCGGCGGCCCGCCGAGCCTGGCGGCGATCTGCCCCGCGCTGACGGCGTCGCAGTTCTGGGAGGGCTGGACGTACAACGGCGGCGCGCTCGCCCACGCGTTCGTCAGCTCGTGGGCGGCGTTCCTGGCCACAGGCGAGGCGGTCCGCCGAGGTGACTGGGACGGGCTCGACGGCCTGCAGGCCGCGCTGCTCCACTCGCCTGACCACTTCTGGGCCGATCCGGCCGCGTTCCCCGCGCTCGACGGCGGGCTGGCGGACTACTACCACGACTGGCTCGCGCACCCGACCTATGACGACTACTGGCAGCGCTGGTCGATCGACACCGACTACGGTCGGCTGAAGGCCCCCGCGCTGCACGTCGGCGGCCTCTACGACTCCTTCCTCTCGGGCACCGTGCGCAACTTCGTGGGGATGCGGCGCGGCGCGGGCGGCGACCACGCCCGCGATCGCCAGAAGCTGCTGATCGCCCCGCTGATGCACATGCCCTGGTCGCCGGTCTGGGAGGCGGGGGAGGCCGCTGCCGCCAACGTGGTCGACGATTGGCAGCTGCGCTACCTCGCCGAGGTGCTCGACGGGAACGAGAGCGGCGTGTTCGACCACCCGGTGACGGCGTGGGTGCTCGGCTGCGGCTGGCGCGACTTCGGCGACTGGCCGCCCCCGGAGGCGTCCGCAACCGACCTCTTCCTCCACTCGGGCGGACGCGCGAACACGGCCTTCGGCGACGGCAGCCTGTCCGAGGAGGCGCCCGCCGGGGAGCCGCCCGACGTCTACACCTACCACCCCGCTGACCCGGCCCCGACCGCCGGCGGGCACTCATGCTGCGTCGACGCCCTCACGCCGATGGGGCCCGCCTGCCAGGCCGAGCGCGAGCGCCAGCGCGGCGTCCTCGTGTACACCTCCGCGCCGTTCCCGGCCGACGTCGACGTCGTGGGCGACGTGACGCTCACGCTTCACGCCGTCACCTCCGCGACCGACACCGACTGGACGGCGAGGCTGTGCCTGGTCGACCACGAGGGCTGCTCGCGGAACCTCCAGGAGGGCGTGCTCCGCGCGGCGTTCCGGGAGTCGGCGTCGGACCCGAGCCCGGTCCGACCGGGCGAGTCCTACGAGTACAGGATCGACCTCGGACCGGTCTCGGCGCGCGTGCCGGCGGGGACGAGGCTGCGCCTCCAGGTGTCCAGCTCGGACTTCCCGCAGTGGGCGCGCAACATGAACACCGGCTGGCCGCCCGGGCCGGGGATGCAGGTCGCGACCCAGACGGTGCTGCACGACGAGGCCCACCCCTCGCGGCTGACGGTGCCGTTCGTGCGACCGTGAGGCGGTGCCGCGGCTCCGAGGTCAGTGATCCTGTCGCGCGTCGGTGAGCTGGAGGGGGCCGCGCCTCCGGTGCACGCTGAGGTAGCGGATGCCGTCCGCACCCGCGCGGATCTGCCTCGCGCTCCCCTTCTCGATCAGCACGGCCGAGCCACGGGTCAGCGTGTGCTGCCGGCCGTCGACCGCCACCTGGCCGCCGCCGTCGATCACGACCAGTAGGACGTCGACCTCGGTGTTCACATGCTCGGCGATCGTGTGGCCGGCGGACCACGCGAGTAGCGTGGCGTTCAGATCGCGACTCGCGAGCCCCCACACCGGCCCCTCGCCCTGGAGCTCGAGCAGGGCCGCCGGCGTCGGCTGCGCGGGATGGCTGCCCATACGGTGTCGAGCCTACTGGCATGAAACTGCTGTTCGGGGTGTCCGGTCGCGGTTCTAGCTTCGGTTGATCGGGACAGGGGCATTCCCGGAGCAGATGGATGGGCAGGCCGCGCGTGCGGGTTATGGGCCGCGAGCCCGAGAGCCTAGGTGGCCGCCCCTGCGACCAGCCCGGTTGCGCCGTGAGCGCGGATCCGTAGTTGTCGTTTGCCCGAGCTGCTCCGAGCCACAGAAGTGAAAGGAGCAGGCGAGAGATGAGAGCGATAGCGCTCGACGTGCACCAGAGCTTTTGCGAGGTGGCGCAGAGCGAGGGGGGCAGGGCGAGCACGATGGGCCGGGTTGAGACCTCGCGCGAGCAGCTCGAGCTGTTCGCCCGGAGCCTCGCCGAGAGCGACCGGGTGGTGTTGGAGGCGACGGGGCCGGCGTTCGAGATCGCCCGCATCCTCGATCCCCACGTGGCCGAGGTGATCGTCGTCAACGCCGCGGAGGTGCGGGCGATTAGCCACGCGAAGGTGAAGTCGGACCGCTTCGATGCGCGCACCCTGGCGCGGCTTCTGGAGGCGGGGATGCTGGACTCTGTCTGGGTCCCGTCGGCCGAGATTGGCGGCCTTCGCCGCCGCATCGCCCGCCGCGCATCGCTTGTCCGTCAGCGGACCAGGGCGAAGAACGAGGTCCACGCGGCGCTGGCCCGCAGCTTGCTCGGCCGCTCGCCGGCCAGCGACCTGTTCGCCGCCGCCGGCCGTCGCTGGCTGGCCGAGCAGGAGCTGGCGGATGAGGAAGCGGAGACCGTCGCGGGCTGCCTGCGCCAGATCGACTTTCTCGACTCCGAGATCGAGGCGATCGACCGCATGCTCGCGCACTGGGCGACCGGGTCGGCCGAGGTCAAGCGCCTGATCACGATTCCGGGGGTCGGCCTTCATGGCGCCGTCGCGCTGGTCGCGGCGATCGGCGAGATCGCGCGCTTCCAGACGCCGCGCCAGCTCGTCGGCTACCTCGGGCTCGATCCGACCGTGCGCCAGTCAGGCGATCAGCCCGCGCGCCACGGCCGGATCTCCAAGCGCGGCAACGCCCAGGCGCGCTCGGTTCTGGTCGAGGCGGCGTGGATGGCGATTCGCACGCCCGGCCCCTTGCGGGCCTTCGGCGAGCGCATCCGCGCCCGTCGCGGCAGCCAGGTCGCGGCGGTCGCCGTCGCCCGCAAGATCGCGACGATCGCCTGGCAGCTGTTGGCCAAAGAACAGGACTACGCCTTCGGCCGGCCCTCGCTGGTTCGCAAGAAGCTGCGCGATGCGGAGCGGCTCACCGGCGCGCCGCGGCTCGGCACCCGCCATCGCGGGCGGCGGATCAGCGCAACGCCAGCAGAGCGGGCCGCCGAGGGCGAATTCCTCGAGCGCGCGGAAGCCGGCTATCGACGACTCACCGCCGACTGGAGCGCGAGCCGGCCACAGAACCAGCACAAGGCGGGCGCCGGAGCGACACCGGGGCGCGCATCATAAAGTCACCCCTTCGGGGACAAGCCGCGCGGCGGGCCCACACCCCACAACCCGCTCTTTAGCTCGTCGTCATCCGACGCCCACCACCAGTCTTGCAAGAGCAGCCGCCGAGCGCGAAGCCGACTTGACTTTCATCCGTAGCCCGCTGCGTCGGTTTGAGGCGGCAGCGAGGCCAGTCAGGACCTCAAGCCGATTCCCGGCGCTCTTCTGCCTGCCCGTGCTGTGAGTTGGGCGCCGCAGGCTTGGTCCCTCGCCTCGCGATCGCCACCCAGAAGCAGGACCAGGCCGCCGAGGAACAGGACCTACTGTCGAACGTCATTCGACTGCCAGCGCGAATCGTCATGCTGCCGGCAGTGCGGTGACGTCAGTGCTTGGCACGAACCACATCACGAGTTGACACCAGGGTTCAGTCGCCGCCCCGACGCGCGGGCGGTGGGCCCGTTCGGGCGTCCAGGTCCACCAGTTCGAACCCCTCCTGTGCCGCAGGGGCAGTTCCAGGAACAGTCCGAAGAAGACGCCGTAGGGGCGATCGCCCCATTCGACCCTCGGACTAGTGGACCCGCTTGCTCCTCCATGTGTCGCGTTCGAGTATCTCCGACCCGCCGGCACAAGCTTTGCGGCGCGGCGTACCGCGGGTGGTGGAGCGGCCGCGGATGCGATCCGCGGAGACGCCGTCCTCGGCGACGCGGACCACGCGGATGACGACCGTCAACCGCCAGCGGTAGCCGCGGCGGACGTCATGGTTGTTGCAGGACACGTCGCCGGGAAATGTCTTCGTGCCCGAGTAGCGGGCCCCGTGGCGCTTCAGCGTCTGGCGCACATCGCCCCAATGCGTCGGCTGCGTCAGGATGACGTCGCACGGCCCCTGGGCGCACTTCGGCTTGTAGCTCACGGAGACGTAATGCGTGCTGTAGTCGCCGGGCGGTCGTAGCTCGACCGGCCGGATCGTCGTGCTCCAATCGCCCTCGACGCGCGCGTCTTGCTTGGGCGACAGGGCAACGGCGGGCGCAGCGCCGGCGACGAGCAGTACGGCGAAGACGGCGGTTGCGAGGCGAGTCATGCGGCCGACCCTAGACCGGGTAGCGCCCCACGCCTGTATGAAATTCGGCTGAGCAGATGTGTGGACGGCCCGGAACGGACTCCGCGCTTCGGCGCCACGCCGCTAGGAGCAGCGCGGGCGGCCCATGCGCTGTCCGCGCTCAGTGACTACTCGTCACGTCGTGCGCTACGTGACGTTCGACACTACCCGCAGCCCGTGTTGTTCCCGCAGCTCGAGCACGTGTAGCACGAGCCCGTTCGCTGCATCATCCCGCCGCACTGGTTGCAGGCCGGGCCCAGGTCCAGGCCCTGCAGCTTTGCCGGGATCGCCGGTGGCTCGTCCGTGAGCGCCGCGGTCGCGGGCTTCGGCGCGGGGTCGTCGCCCGGCTGCGCGTGCCCGTTGCCGCCGTTCGTGCCGTTGCCGCCCGCCGGCGTGTCGCCGCGCAGGAGCGCCTCCTCGGCCGCCTTGCGGGCGCGGACCTCCGGCGTGAGGATGCCGAGCTCCTCGCACAGGTCGTCGTCGCCGAACCGGGACGCCAGCCAGCGCATGATGTAGTCGGGCAGCGATTTTGCGAACGGGATCTCCGGGTTGCCCGTGTAGCCCTCGGGCTCGAAGCGCATGTACGCGAACTTGCGCACCAGTGTCTCGAGCGGCACGCCGTACTGGAGGCCGATCGAGATCGACGTGGCGAACGCGTTCATCAGGCCCTTGATCGTCGAGCCCTCCTTGCCCACGTCGGTCAGGAAGACCTCGCCGAGCGAGCCGTCCTCGTACATGCCCGCCGTGATGTAGCCCTCGTGCCCGGCGATGGCGAACTTGTGCGTCAGCGACTGGCGCTCCTTCGGCATCCGCCGGCGCAGCGGCCGCGGCTCCTCGGGCTCGGCGGGCGCCGCCTCGGCCTCCTTCTGTTTGTCGGACGCGTCGGTCCGCAGTGCCTGCGCCGTCTTCGACCCGTCGCGGTAGATCGCCAGCGCCTTCAGCCCGAGCTTCCAGCCCTCGCTGTACGCGGACGCCACGTCCTCGACCGAGACCGACTCCGGCAGGTTCACCGTCTTCGAGATCGCGCCCGAGATGAACGGCTGCGCCGCCGCCATCATCTTGATGTGGCCCATCGGCGAGATGGCCCGCTCGCCCACGGCCACGTCGAACACCTCGAGGTGCTCGTCCTTCAGCCCGGGCGCGCCGATGATCGTGCCGCGCTCCGCCAGGTGCGCCTCGATCTGCTCGATCTCGTGCTGTGAGTAGCCGAGCGTCTCGAGCGCCGGCGGCACCGTGCGGTTGACGATCGTCATCTGCCCGCCGCCCACGAGCTCCTTGAACTTGACGAGCGAGAAGTCGGGCTCGATGCCCGTGGTGTCGCAGTCCATCAGGAACGAGATCGTGCCGGTGGGCGCCAGCACGGTCGCCTGCGCGTTGCGGTAGCCGTGCTGCTCGCCGAGCTCCACGGCCTCGTCCCAGGCGCGGCGCGCCGCCGCGAGCAGGGGCTTGTCGTGCAAGAGCTCCTCGTCGATCTCGTAGGCCGCGTCGCGGTGCTTGCGCATCACGTGGTTGTGCGGATCGCGGTTCTCGGCGTAGCGGTCGTACGGCCCGATCGCCGCCGCGACCTCGGCCGAGGTCCGGTACGCCCGGCCGGTCATCAGCGCGGTGATCGCGGCGCAGAGGGTGCGGCCACCGTCGGAGTCGTAGGCGAGCCCCTTCGACATCAGGAGCGCGCCCAGGTTCGCGTAGCCGAGCCCGAGCTGGCGGAAGGCGCGCGCGTTGCGACCGATCTCCTCGGTCGGGTAGCTCGACGGCCCGACGACGATCTCCTGCGCGAGGATCATCACGTCGACCGCGTGCTGGAACGCCTCGACGTCGAAGGTGCCGTCGTCGCGGCGGAACTTCATGAGGTTGAGCGACGCGAGGTTGCAGGCCGAGTCGTCGACGTGCATGTACTCGGAGCAGTTGGCGACGACCACCCCGTCGACGATGTACGAGTGGTGGAGCGGCTCGGTGAGGTTGTAGACGACCTCCTGGCCGTCCTCCTCGCGCGAGACGAGCCTGGTCTCCGGCTTGGTCCGGTAGCGGCCGCTCTCCGCCAACAGCGCCTCGAGGGCGGCCTGCTTGCGCGGGGTGGAGAACCCGATCGCCTCGGCGAACCGCTCCAGGTCCGAGCCGGTGACACGGAGATCGAAGCCCTGACGCGACTCGTAGGTGACGGTTGAGCCGTCGGCTCGCGTGTAGGCGAAGGTGGGTGAGTCGCTCTCGGAGACGCGGTAGATGCGCCCCCGGATCCCGAACGCCGACAGCAGCCGCTGGACGTCGCGCAGCAGGGCGTCGCTGCGGCTGCCAAGGCCGGCGTACCGGCTCGCCTTGCCGCCGGCCTCAACCCGCGAGATGCAGCCGTCCGCGCCGTACAGCCCGCGCAGGTAGGCCGCCTGGACCTCGACGGGAGCGGTGAAGATGGCCCGTGGCACGCGCTTCTCGTGTGCCCGCGCGGACGTCACGCCCAGCCCTCGGAAGAAGCTGCGAACCGCCTCGCTGCCCGCACGCAGCTGGACCGTGCCGTTCGCCATCTCCTGGCGGGAGACGCCGCCGATCAGCTCCCGCAGAAGGCCCTCGTGAGAGTCGGCGAGGCCGTCCCCGATGTCGTCGCCGCCGTACACCCACTCCGTGCGCACGGAGGTCAGATCGCCGTCCCCGGTGAGGTGACCCGTGACCTCGGCCAGCCCTTCGCTCCAGCGCTCCGGCAGCGCCTGGTGGGTCACGCTCCCGCCGCGGCTGAACGACTTGGCCAGCGCCTCGACCCTGAGGGGCAGCTCCCACGAGGCGTCCTCGCTCGGCGTGGGTGAGTCGTTCAGGAGCACCCGGTCGTCCGCGGTGAGCTCCTCCGCCCGGACGTAGCCCCGATTGGTCGTCCACAGACGGTGGTTCGGAGTGCAGCGCAGGTCCTGGCCGTTCGCGAAGCGCAGCCGCACGATGGGCTTCACGCCGTTGCGCATCACGGCCAGCGGCGCTGTCGCGGTGACGCCCGTGCCCGGCTCGTCGGCGGTCGCGCGGTGCGTGTAGACGCAGAACTCCTCGCCCACCGCGGCCCGCTCGTAGAGCTCCTCGAAGGGCAGCAGCCCGAGCGTGGTGTGCACGCGCGCGTCACCCGGGAAGCACGGATTCGACGCGTTGATCCGCCCCGAGTTCGGGCACGTGTGCCAGGCGTTGATGGTGGTGTCGTACTGCACGCCCGGGTCGGCGCAGCGCCATGCCGCCTCGGCGATCTGCTCGAGCAGCTCGCGAGCGTTCACGCGCTTCAGCACGCGGTCGTCGACACGAGCGGTGAGCTCCCAGTCCTCGCCCCGCTGGGCCCGGTCCATGAACTCGTCGGTGACGCGCACGGAGTTGTTCGCGTTCTGGTACTGGATCGACGCGAAGTGCTCGCTGTCGAGGCGCATGTCGAAGCCGGCGTCGCGCAGCGCGGCCGCCTTCTCCTCCTCGCGCGCCTTGCACCAGATGAAGTCCTCGACGTCCGGGTGGTCC
>DASXAA010000052.1:0-16852 GCA_036407035.1 Thermoleophilaceae bacterium
AGCTCGACCTCCTCGTCGGCGGTCAGCAGCGGATGGCGGCGCACGTCGCGCAGGAAGAGCTGCAGGGCGTCCGTGGTCATCTCGGCCATGTCGCCGTTCTGGTAGCCGGGGGTGTCGCCGGCCCGCCCGCAGTCGTCGCTGACCTCGAGCCCGCGCTCGTGGATCCGCTCGTGGACCGCCTGGACCTCGTCCTCGTCGAGGTCGAGCTCCCGCGCGAGCCCGGAGACATGCGACAGATCGACGCAGCCCTCGTCCCGCCCCTCGGCGATCAGCGCATCGATCCGCTGCTCGATGTCGGTTGCCATACGGGGACGGCTACCCGGCGGATGGGGTCTTTTATGCATGGACGGCCGGCCGGGGCGCCGCCACGATCCCGCGGTGATACCCGCGAGATCGAAAGGGGGCGGGATGATGGGACTCTTCCGCCGCAAGGCAGCCGCCGAGCACGAGGAGGAGCGCTGTCCGTACTGCCGCGAGCCGTTGCCCGAGGAGGCGTCGAGGTGCCTGATGTGCGGGAGCAACCTGCCGCTCAGGGCCTCGGGCGAGCGCCGTGTCCCGGCGCGCGCCGTGGAGGTGGCTCGCGACGGGGGCTAGCAGCGGGGTGGATCATGCCTGGGCATGACCAGCCCGGCCCCGACATCGCCGTCGCTCCTGTGGCGCGTGTTCGTCGCGAACGCCGCGGTGCTCGCGATCGCGCTGCTGCTCCTGACCGTCACGCCGGTCACGGTCCACTCGCCGATCGAGACGGACCAGTTCGTGATCCTCGCCGCCGGCTTCGTCGTGTTGGTCGGGCTGAACCTGGTGCTGGTGCGGCACGTGCTCTCGCCGCTCCTGCAGCTCACCGAGGTGATGAGCTCGATCGACCCGGACCGGCCCGGACGGCGACTGTCGGGGGTGGAGCCGCGCAGCGCCGAGGGCCAGGCGCTCGCGGCGGCCTTCAACGCGATGCTCGACCGGCTCGAGAGCGCCCGCCGCGAGGCGGCCCGCACGGCCCTGGCCGCCCAGGAGGCGGAGCGGCTGCGCGTGGCGCGCGAGCTGCATGACGAGATCGGGCAGACGCTCACGGCGGTGACGCTCCAGGCCGAGCGCGCCGCCCAGGGCGACCCGGAGCTCGCGTCCGCCGCCCTGCGCGACGTGGCGGACTCGGTGCGCGACAGCCTGGACGAGGTGCGCCGGATCGCGCGTGAGCTGCGGCCGGAGGCGCTCGACGACCTGGGCCTCGTGAACGCGCTGATCTCGCTCTCGCGCCGGCTCGACGGCGAGGACGGCCCGCGGGTCACGCGCGAGCTCCAGACGGCGCTCCCGCCGCTCCCGCCCGACGTGGAGCTCGTCATCTACCGGATCGCCCAGGAGGGCCTGACGAACGCCGTACGGCACTCGGCCGCGGGCTCCGTGAAGCTGTCGCTCGCGGCCGATGCCGAGTCGCTGACGCTCCGCGTGGCCGACGACGGCCGCGGCCTGCCGGCCCACATGCCCGCCGACACCGCCGGGCTGGCGGGGATGCGCGAACGCGCGCTGCTGGTCGGCGGGCGGCTGTCGATCGAGTCGGAGCCCGACCGGGGCACCGAGGTGCGGCTTACGATCCCGGTCGACGGAGACTCCGCGTGACGGTCCCGCTGAAGACGCGCATCCTGCTGGCGGACGACCACGAGGTCGTGCGCGAGGGGCTGCGCATGGTGCTCGACTCGGCGCCCGACCTCGAGGTCGTGGCGCAGGCGAGCGACGGCGCCGAGGCGGTCGAGCGCGCGCTGTCCGACGACGTGGACCTGGCAGTGCTGGACGTGACGATGCCGCGCATGACCGGGCTCCAGGCAGCGCGTGAGCTGTCGCGCCGTAGGCCGGAGCTGCGCGTGCTGATCCTCTCGATGCACGACAACGAGCAGTACTTCTTCGAGGCGCTCAAGGCGGGCGCGTCGGGCTACGTGCTCAAGACGGTGGCGAACCGGGACCTGATCGAGGCCTGCCGCGCCACGATGCGCGGCGAGCCGTTCCTCTACCCGGCCGCCGTGCAGGCGCTGGTGCGCGACTACCTCGAGCGCGCGAGTCGCGGCGAGACGACGCCCGAGGACCCGCTCAGTCCGCGCGAGCTCGAGGTCGTGAAGCTGATCGCCGAGGGGCTGACCAGCGAGGAGATCGCCGAGCAGCTCGTGATCAGCAAGAAGACCGTCGACCGCCACCGCGCCAACGTGCTCGAGAAGCTCGGCATGCGAAACCGCGTGGAGCTGACGCGCTACGCGATCCGGCGCGGGCTGGTCGTGCCCTGATCGCGGGCGAAGGCGCCGTTCTCCTGACCGCCTGACTCCAGCGGCGTCAGCAGCGTCGGCTGGAGGCCCAGCAGCCGCATGTCCCGCAGGGTGTCCGCGAGCCAGCGGCCGTCCACCGGGGGCTCGTCCTCGGCCAGCTCGAACTCGAGCAGCCAGCCGGCCTCCAGGTCCGCCCTCGGCCCGCCCTGCGTGAGCCGCAGGAGCCGCACGATGGCGTGCGGCGAGTCGGCGCGCAGGTCGTCGACCTGGCGCGAGAGCCAATCCCTCAGCTCGTCGGCGGAGACCGGCGCATAGGGGTGGCAGCGGATCGCGAGTCGGGACATGACCCGATCGTGGTGCACGGAGCGGCCCGCGGCAATGGGTACCAGCATGCATTGCTGCGGCCGGCGATGTCCAGGCCACGTCAGCGAGACGTCAGCGCATGGTCAGCGGGCGCTGCTCGGCTTGCGCGCGCCAATCCACTCCAAGGAGACACCGCCGCCGATGTACGCAGAGACCGAGAGCCGCAGGAAGACCTTTTCGCCCGCCCACCTGTCCGCGACCGCCTGGATGGCGATCGCGGCGGCGTTTGCCATCGCCGCAGTAGGACTGGGCATCTGGGCGTTCACGACGAAGTCCGACCTCGACGACGCCCAGGCGAAGGTCGACGCGCAGCAGAGGGCGCTCGCCGCGCAGCGCCAGGCGGCGGGGACGGACGAGCAGCGGCTGCACGCGTTCGGCGCGCGCGAGCGGACCGACTACCGCCGCGTGCGGCGGCACCTGGTCGGCGAGCGGACGACCGCCGCCGGCCTGAGGAGGAAGATCAACGCGGACGCCGCCCAGCTCGGCCGCGCGAACCAGGACCTGCGCGCCGCGCAGGGAGCGACGCAGACGGCGGACGCCCGGCTCAGGCAGGCCCAGGCGCGCTCGCGGCTGGCGGTCGCCTGCTCGGCGTCGGCGGTCGACGCGCTGAACCGCTTCGACGACGCCTCGAGCCCGCGCGCGGGCGCGAAGGCGGCGGTCAAGCAGCTGTCGGACACCGCGAACGAGTGCGCCACCGCCTCGGCGCAGCCGGCCGGGTAGGCGCTACGAGGCCAGCTTGATGCGCGGGTCGAGCACCGCGACGACGATGTCCATCGCGGTGCTCAGCAGCACCACGAAGAAGGAGCCGAGCATCACGATCACCAGCACCGGCGGCACGTCGAGCGCGCCGATCGACTGGGCCGCGTACTGGCCGACGCCGTGCAGGTTGAAGACCGACTCGGTGAGGATCGCGCCTCCGCCGATCACCGCGGCGAAGTCGAGTCCCCACAGGGCGACGACGGGGATGAGCGAGTTGCGGAGCACGTGCCTGATCAGCACCCGCCACTCGCTCAGCCCCTTCGCCCGGGCTGTGCGCACGTAGTCCTCGCCGAGGGTGTCGAGCACGCTCGAGCGCAGCACGCGCGAGTAGATCCCGATGAAGAGCGCCGAGAGCGTGAACCAGGGCAGGATCATGTGGGAGAGCCAGCCGGCCGGGTCCCGCGACAGCGGCACGTAGCCGCCGTTCGGGAAGAGCCCCATCCTGTAGGCGAGCAGGTAGAGCAGCAGCGCGCCGATCAGGAACACCGGCATCGAGACGCCGAGCATCGCCAGCGCGGTCAGCGCCCGGTCGACGGCGCCCCCTGCTCTCATCGCGCCGAGCAGACCGAGCGCGACCCCCAGCGCGAACCAGATCACCGCCGCGCCGATCGCAAGCGACAGCGTGGCCGGCAGCCCGTCGGCGATCTGCCGCTCCACGTTCACCTGCTGCGTGTAGGAGATGACCCTCCCGGTGAGGACGTTCCTCATCGTCAGCAGGTACTGGTCGTAGATCGGCCTGTCGAACCCCCAGGTGCGGCGGATCGCGGCGATCGTCTCCGGCGTGGCCGTGCGCCCCGCGAGCCGCTGCGCCGGGTCGCCGTTGGGGATCGCCTGGAAGATCAGGAACGTCATCACCGAGATCGCGAACAGCACGAGCACCATCGAGACGAGGCGGCGGACGACGAAGCGGCCCATCAGTGCGGCAGGCGGGTCGGGGCGTGTGGGTCGAGCGCGTCGCGGACGCCGTCGCCGAGGACGTTGATCCCCAGCACCGCCAGCACCAGCATCGCCCCGGGGACGAGGGTCATGTGCAGGGCGGTCGGGAGCAGCTGGATGCCGTCGCCGATCATCGTCCCCCACGACGGGTTCGGGGGCTGGATCCCGGCGCCGAGATAGGAGAGCCCCGCCTCGAGCAGGATCGCGTTGGCGAGCATCAGCGGGACGAACACGATCAGCGTGGAGGCCAGGTTCGGCAGGATCTCCGAGGCGAGGATGCGCATGTCGCCGAGCCCCTGGAGGCGGGCGGCGTCGACGAACTCCCGCTCGCGCAGCGACAGCACCTGCGAGCGGACGGGGCGCGCGACGTAGGGGATGTAGACGAAGCCGATGATCAGCGCCGGCACCAGGAGCGACCTGCCCGAGAGCGTGAAGAGCCCGAGGTTCAGGCCGCCCAGCGCCAGCGACGTGCCGAGCGCCACGCCGAGGAGCACGGCCGGGTAGGCCCAGATCAGGTCGAACAGGCGCGATAGCACTGCGTCCGAGGCGCCGCGGCGGTAGCCGGCGACGCCGCCGGCGAGCGTGGCGACGAGCATCGTGATCGCCGTGGCGATGAACCCGACCTCGAGCGAGTTGCGCCCGCCGTAGAGCAGGCGGACGGCGATGTCGCGCCCGTTCTGGTCAGCGCCGAGGAGGAAGCGGCCGTGCCACGTCGGGCCGATCGGGATCCCCTCCGGGGAGACCACGTCGCGGCGCGCTCCCCCGACGCGGACCACGTCCGTCACGTGGTTGTCGTTCGGCCCCGTGTGCGCGACGTCCCGCGCGTAGAGCGGCGCGGCGAGGCAGGCGGCCACGATCACCAGGAACAGCGCTCCGAACGCGAGCGCGACCCGGTCGCGCCTGAGGCGCCGTAGCGCCAGCCGGTACGGCCCGGCGCCGGCGGCGAGCGGCGGAGTGCGCCGCGCCGGCGCCCGGGTCGATCGGATGACGACGTCGGTGGACATCCGCCTGCCGCGGGCGCGCCGCTACTTCTTCAGCTGCCAGGTCGACCAGTCGTTCAGGTACAGCGGGTGGAAGACCGCCGACCCGAAGTCGATCCGGTTCGACAGGAACTTCGGCACCTCCTCCGACCCGTAGACCGCCACGTAGGCCTTCTTCGCGGTGTACTCGTCGAGGCTGCGCCAGTCTCCCGCCACCGAGTCGAGCCTGGTGGCAGGCACGCCGTTCAGCCTGGTCAGCTCGCCCTGGACGTGCGGGTCGTCGACCATGCTGAAGTTCTCGTTGTTGGTCGGCTGGATCGTCCGCGCGTCCATCAGCAGATAGAAGTCGGACGGGTTGGGGAAGTCCTGGATCCAGTCCGCGAAGCCGGTCTGGGGATTGCTGGCGGCGTTGCCGATCGTCGGGAAGTAGACGCTGTCGCTGACGATCTTGGGCGTCGCCTTGAACCCGATCTTGTTCAGCACGCTCGTGTAGTACTCCACGTACTGCTGGCGCGGGCTGCGCGTCTCGCCCCAGACCGTGACCGGTGTGCCGTCGAGGCCGGCCTCCTTCACGAGCTGCTTGGCCTTGGCGAGGTCGGGCGCGCCGTCGCGGCTGCCGTAGGGGCAGGAGCCGGTCGGATGGCCCGCGATGCCCTCCGGCAGGAAGTAGCACTCCGGCTTGAGGAAGCCGCTCGCGAGCCGCACGAAGGCGCGGCGGTCGAGCGCGTACTCGACCGCCTGGCGCGCGAGCGGGTTGTCGAACGGCTTCGTGCGCGTGTTCATGAAGAAGTAGAAGGTGGACGGGACCGGCTCGCGGGCGAACCGGCCCTGCGCCTTCGACTCGATCTGCGGCAGGAGCGACGGCGGCAGCGTGTCGCCGGCGTCGAAGGCGTCGGCCTGGTCCTGCAGCACCTGCTCGGCCTCGGACTGCGTGTTCGACGTGATGTCCACCTTGATCCGGTCGAGGTGGCCGGTCGGGATGTCCGGGATGTTCAGGCCCGCGAAGCGCGGGTTCTTGACGAGCGAGAACGTCCGGTTCGGCGAGACGTCCTTGATCGTGTACGGCCCGACGCCGGGCGGCGGGTCGTTCGAGAGGTTCCGCTGCGCCGTGCCGGCCGGCGTGATGCCGGCGGCGGGAAACGCCAGCACGTTCGCGAACGCTCCGTAGGGCTCTGTCAGGTGGATCGTGATCCGGCCGGTGGCGTCGTCGGCCTGGATGCCGGAGATCGTGTCGCTCTTGCCGCTGTCGAATGCCGAGGCGCCCTCGATGTAGTTGGTGAAGAAGGACTTGCCGCCCCAGTTCAGCTTGATCGCGCGCTCGATCGTCGCCTTGAAGTCGCTCGCGCGCACCGGCTTTCCGTTCGAGAACACGAGGTTCGGGCGCAGTGTCAGCGTGTACGTGCGCCCGTCCTTCGACACCGCCGGCAGCGCCTTCGCGAGGCCGGGGATCAGCTGCGTCCCCTGGCTCCCGGAGGCGTGCCGGTAGGTGAGGAGCGGCGTGTAGCTGATCCACGTCGCCTCGGCCGACTGGGTCGTGTACCCCTCCTGCGGGTCAAGGTAGTCGGGGGCGGTACCCATCAGCACCGTGGCGGTGCCGCCCTCCTTGACCGCCGTGCTGCCGCTACTGCTACTGCCGCACGCTGCCACCCCGCCGACCGCCGCGCACGAGAGCGCGGCCGCCCCGGCGATCCTTGCTGTCTTCCACATTGCGCTCCCTCCTCGCTTCGCGCATGTGGCGGAGCGTGGAAGGCGCTCATGAGCCGACGATGAGCGTCAGCCGGCCGGCCCCTGCGATCCCGCGTCGTACTCCTCCAGCGGCGCGACGTCTCGCGACCAGCCGTCCAATACGGGCGTGACGACGCGCCACGCCTCCTCGGCCTCGTCGGCGCGGATCGACAGCGTGGCGTCGCTCCGGAGCACGTCGTGGAGGATCCGGCCGTAGGCCGGCAGCTCGGGGGGTTCCATCTCCGCGGTGAGCGTCAGCGGCACCAGCGTCAGCTCGGCGCCGGGGCCGGTGCCTGTCAGCTCGAGGGTGAGGCCCTCCGGCTCGAGTCCGAACCGCAGCGCGTTGGGGGCGGACTCGTCTGGACCTCCGAACAGGGGGTGGGGCACGGGGCGGAAGCGGACGACCACCTCCATGCGGTCGTGTCCGAGCGCCTTGCCCGTGCGCAGCCGGAAGCGGGTGCCCGACCAGCGCCAGCTGTCGAGCTCGAGCGTCACCTCGGCGAACGTCTCGGTGCGGTGCTCGGGCGTGACCCCGTCCTCGTCCACGTAGGCGGGCACGTCCCTGTCGCCGATCCGCCCGGCCCGGTAGCGGCCCCGGCGCGTATGGGTCGCGATGTCCCGCTCCTCGAGCGGGCGCACGGAGCGCAGCACGTCGACCTTGCGGTCCCGCAGGTCCCGCTCCCCGAAGGTGATCGGCGGCTCCATCGCCACCAGGCAGAGCAGCTGCAGGAGATGGTTCTGGACCATGTCCTTCAGAGCCCCGACGTCGTCGTAGTAGCCGGCCCGTCCCTCGAGCGCGAGCGACTCGTCCCAGACGATCTCGACCTCCTCGATGTGGGCGCCGTTCCAGATCGGCTCGAGCACGCGGTTCGCCAGGCGGGTCCCGAGCACGTTCTGGACGGTGGTCATGGCGAGGAAGTGATCGACCCTGAACACGTGGCGCTCGTCCGCCAGCTCCGCGATCAGGCGGTTCAGCGTCCTCGCGCTGTCGAGGTCCTCGCCGAAGGGCTTCTCGAAGACGACCTGGCTGTCGGCGGGAAGCCCGGCGCGGTGGAGCGCCGAGACCGCGGCGGGGAAGACGGCCGGCGGCAGCGCGAGGTAGACCGCGACGGGGCCCTCGCCGGCGATGCACGCCGCCACGCGGTCCGGGTCGTCCAGATCGAGCCGCTCGTAGCGCGACGAGCGCAGCAGCGCCGCTCGCGCGGCCTCGTCGACGCCGGTCGCCTGGCGGTCGAGCCAGTCCGCGGCCCAGTCGCGGAACCGGTCGTCGCCCCAGTCCTCGCGGCTCGCGCCCACGAGCTCGAACCGCTCCGGGAGGTGCCCGCGGGCGCCCAGGGCGGCCAGGCCGGGCAGCAGGTACCGGCCCGTCAGGTCGCCGGTGCCGCCGAACACGACGAGCCGCTCGATCACGTCAGAGGGCTCATGGTTCCGAGTGCTCTGGCAAGCGTAACGCCGGCGCTGATCACGCCGATGTGGCTGAAGGCCTGTGGGAAGTTGCCGCAGAACTCGCCCGAGGAGGGATCGATCTGCTCGGGCAGCAACCCGACCGAGCTCGCCCGTGCGCACAGGGAGGCGTAGAGCTCAGACGCCTCGTCCACACGTCCCTGCCTGGCCAGGTTCTCGACCAGCCAAAAGCTGCAGAGCACGAACGCGCCCTCGTCGCCGGGGATCCCGTCCGGGGACTCGTCGTGCAGGTAGCGGTAGAGCAGGCCGTCCCCGGCGGACAGGCGCTCGGCCACGGCCGCGGTCGTGGCCACCATGCGGGGGTGCTCGGCGGGCACCACCCGGCGCAGCGGCAGCGCCAGCAGGCTGGCGTCCAGGCTCCCGCCCCCGTCCACGTGCTCGCTCAGGGTCTGTGCGCTCTCGTCCCAGGAACGCTCCAGCACCGTCCTGCGCAGGTCCTCGGCGGCGCGCCGCCACTTCGCCACCGGCCCGGGCAGGTCCAGCCGCTCCCCGAGGCGGGCGGCGCGATCCAACGCCACCTGGCACAGCCCCGCCGAGTAGGTGAATACCCGGCCCTCGCTGCGCACCTCCCAGATGCCCTGGTCGGGGAGCCGCCAGGCGTCCACGGCGAGGTCCGCCAGCGAGCCGAGCCGGGCCCAGAGGTGCTCGTCGAGACGACCGCCCCCGCGGACCCACTGCCAGGCGCAGTCGAGGATCTCGCCGTACACGTCGTGCTGCAGCTGGTCGGCCGCGCCGTTGCCCCACCGCACCGGTGCCGAGCGCCGGTAGCCCTCGAGCTCGGCGTCGACCCGCTCCTCCGGCACGGGCCCGCCCTCCAGGTCGTACATGATCTTCGGCGCGCTGCCGTGCTCGAAGGTGTCGAGCACCCAGCCGAGGAACGCACCGGCCTCCTCGCCGAATCCGATCCGGCGCAGCGCGTACACCGAGAAGGAGGCGTCGCGGATCCAGGTGTAGCGGTAGTCCCAGTTCCGCACCCCGCCGATCGGCGCCGGCAGCGATGAGGTCGGCGCCGCGACCAGCGCCCCGTTGCTCCACTGGTCGCAGAGCTTGAGCGTGAGGGCGGCGCGGCGGACCAGGGCCGCCTCGGGGCCGTCGTAGGCGAAGCGCTCCATCCAGCGCCGCCAGGACCGAGCGGTGGCGGCGAGCAGCTCCTCCACGCTCAGGTGGTGGTGGCGGTGGGCGCCGCCCCAGGACAGCACCACGTCCAGGCGGTCGCCGGCGTGGAGCTCGTGGACGGTGCGCAGGCCCTCCAGGGGTCGGTTGCAGCGAAGGTGCAGGTCGAGGTCGGGCCGGCGCGCCGCCTCCACGGACAGCCCGCCGCCGGCGGCGCGCGCCGACGCGCCTCCCCAGGGGTCGAGCTCGACCCGCAGCCGGACGGAGCCGTCGAGCACGACCGCCGAGCGGACGTGCTCCCGGCGCCCGGCAGGCGCGTCGTCGCTCAGGTCGGTGCCCGGACGCAGCGCCAGGGTGTCGGTGACCGCGACCAGGCCGGTGGGGCTCCGCAGCTCCGTGACCAACACGGCGGTGTCGGGCTCGTAGCGCTGGCGGGCCTCGGTCAGCTCGTCGGGCGCGACCGTGAAGCTGCCGCCCCCGGCATCGTCGAGGAGGCCGCAGAACAGCGGCTCGGAGTCGAAGCGCGGGAGGCACAGCCACGGGATGCTGCCGTCGAGGCCGACGAGCGCCGCGGTCGACCCGTCGCCGATCAGGCCCATGTCCTCGAGCGCGAGATAGCCGTCGCGCCGGCGCACCGGGCGGAACGAGGGGTCGGCGTCGAACACGTTCCCGTCCCCTCAGCTCTGGGCGGCCGCGAACACGACGCAGCCGATCACGATCAGGGCCGCGATCAGCCACACCAGCCGTGTCATCTGGACGTGTCGCACCCCTGCCTCACACCATGTCGAAGCGTTCGGTGTGCACGCGCTCGGGCGGCACGTCCAGCCGAATGAGCGCCGACTCCACCGCGTCCATCATCGCATCCGGTCCGCAGATGAAGAACTGAAAGCGCCGGTAGCCAGGCGGCAGATGGCGGGACAGGACCTCGCGCGTGACGTAGCCGGTCTCGCCCGGCCAGTCCGCCGGCGGCCGCTCGAGCACGTGCACCACGGTGAGGTTGAGCCGGTCCTTCAGCTCCTCGAGCTCGTCGCGGAAGGCCACACCGTCCCACTCGCCGTTGGCGTAGACGAGCACCGCCGGGCGAACGTCCCGGCGGTCGGCCATCGTCCGCAGCATGCTGATCAGCCCGGCGATGCCGACCCCGCCGGCGATCAGGCCGAACCCGGGGCCCTCGTCCTGGTCGATCGAGAAGACGCCGTGCGGGCCGTCCACGTACACCGTCGTGCCGGGCTCGAGCTCGTGGACGCGGGAGGTGAAGTCGCCGAGCGCCTTGACGGCGATCTCGAGCTCCTCGCGCTCGGCGCTCGACGAGAACGAGAACGGATGCTGGGTGACCGAGAACGGCGAGCGGCCGATGGCGAACCACCCGAACTGTCCGGGCTCGAACCGGAACCGCGCGGCCGCCGGCGGGCTGAGCGCCAGGGTGGTCGTCTCGCCGAGCTCCGGCACGACCCGCTCCAGGCGCCACGGCCGTGCTCGCGCGCGCAGGGGCTTGACAATCCGCACCCAGACGAGCAGGCCCACGAACGCGGCCGACATCAGGCCCCAGAGGATCTGCTTCCAGAGGCTGCTGACGTACTCGTCGACGAAGAGGACGTGCCCGAGCGCCCCCACCACGAGCACGAGCGCGAGCGCCGTGTGGACGACGTGCCACGCCTCGTAGGACAGGCGCAGCCGGCTGCGCCAGACCGACGTGGCGATCAGGACGACCAGCGCCAGCAGCGCCGCCATGCCGAACCACACGAGCGCCGGCGCGGCGATCGCCTTGGAGGGCGTCAGCTCGTACCAGTGCGCGGAGATGGCGAAGTGGATCAGGATGAAGGCCAGCCCGACGTAGCCGATCTGGCGGTGGAACTGCAGCAGCGCGTCCTGGCCGAACGGCGCCGCCACCGGCCGGAAGCGGGCCACGAGGGCGAACTCGAGGCCCATCATCGCGAGCCCGACGAAGCCGAGCGCGACCGAGAAGTCGGTCCAGAACCCGTGGTCCGGCCGGCTCCCGCCGATCGCCGCGAACACCAGCGGCGCCAGCACCGCGCCGAGGTAGGCGACGACCCAGAACACCGCCCGGACGGCGAGGGTCATCGCGCGCCGCCCGCTGTCTCCCCGGTCACGCCCGCACACGCTATCCGCGGGCGCGGATCGCGCGAATCCGGGTTAGGGTGGAGGCGGTGCGGTTGGGCTCGCTGATTCGCGCCGTCGTCCTGACGGCCTGCCTGCTCGCGGCGATCCCTGCCGCGGCGGGGGCCGACGTGTTCGTGTCCGACTCGGGGGCGTTCGGCGGCGGGGGCGGCATCATCCGGGTCGACACGACGACCGGCGCGCGTTCTGTCGTCTCGCAGAACGCCGCCCCTGTCGGCGGCCCGGCGTTCGTGGACCCGCTCGGCGTCGTCATCGCGCCGAACGGCGACCTGCTCGTCGCGGACCAGAACGCGTTCGCCGGCGCCGGCGGCGGCGTGATCCGCGTGAACCCGGCCACGGGCCAGCGGACGACGGTGTCGGAGAACGCGAGTCCGGCCGGAGGGCCGGCGTTCGTCGACCCGTTCGCGCTCACGCTCGCGGCGAACGGCGACATCCTCGTCTCAGACCAGAACGCGTTCGGCGGCGGCGGGGGAGTGATCCGCGTGAACCCGACCACCGGAGCGAGGACGGTGGTCACCCAGAACACGGCGCCGCCGGGCGGCCCGCTGTTCGACGCCCCGTTCGGGATCACCACGGAGGCGAACGGCAACATCGTGGTCGCGGACGCGACGCTTGCCGCGCTGGTGCGGGTCAATCCCGCGACGGGCGCGCGGACGGTGCTGTCTGACAACACCACACCCGCGGGTTCGCCGGCCTTCAACGACCCCTACGGGATCGCCCGCGCCGCGAACGGCGACATCGTCGTCGGCGACGGCTTCGCGTTCAACGGGGCGGCGGGCCTGATCCGCGCGAATCCGCTGACGGGAGCGCGTACGACAATCACCCAGAACACCGCCCCTGCGGGCGGCCCGGCGATCGTGTCGCCGACCGGCGTCGCCCTCGGCCCGAACGGCGTCATTCTCGTGGCGGACCCCAGCGCCTTCGGCGGCGGAAGCGGCGGGATCATCAGGGTCGATCCGGCCACCGGCGCCCGCAGCACTTTGTCCGAGAACGCGGCCCCGGTCGGCGGGCCGGCGTTCGTCGATCCGTGGGGGCTGGCGGTGGGGCCGGAGGCTTCGCAGCCGCCACCGCCGCCGCCGCCGCCGGGGGAGCTGCCCGCGCCGGTCCTCGGGCGCTCGGCCAACGTGGCGCCCGTGAGCGGCACCGTGCTGGTGGCGCTCCCCGGAGGCCGCTCCAGCGCGCGCGCCCGGGCCGCGCAGAAGGGGCTCCACTTCGTGCCGCTCACGGAGGCGCGCCAGATCCCGGTCGGCTCCTTCCTCGACACGAAGCGCGGCCGCGTGCGGCTGACCACCGCCACGACCGCGGGCGGCACCCAGACCGGCGACTTCTACGCGGGCCTCTTCCAGGCGCTCCAGTCGCGCAAGAAGAGGGACAAGGGCATCACGGAGCTGCGCCTGAAGGGCTCGAGCTTCAAGCGCTGCACCGTCCGACGACGCGGCAAGCGGGCGATCGCCTCGAAGCGACGCCTGAGCAAGCGGACGATACGGAGGGTGAGCGGCAACGCGAAGGGGCGTTTCCGGACGCGCGGCCGCCACAGCGCGGCGACCGTGCGCGGCACGATCTGGACCGTGGCGGACCGCTGCGACGGGACGCTCACGACCGTGAAGCGCGGCAGGGTGGCCGTGCGCGACTTCCGCAGGAAGAAGACGGTCCTCGTGCGGGCGGGCAAGCGCTACCTGGCACGCGCGCGGCGCTAGAACTCGGGCGCCACGCGCGTCGCGCCGAGCAGGTCGTTCCAGCAGTCCAGATGCAGGAACGCCGCCACCGACGGCCTCAGGTCCCTCGGATCAACGCCCAGGGGGGAGCCGACCACGACGCGCCCGTCGTCGATCGCCCACACGGCACGCTCGTACTGTCCGACCACATCGCCGCAGCGGACGCATCGCTCGAACCCGGCTGGACCAGTCACGGCATTTCGCTTTCCCGGTGGGACCGTAGCCCAGGGCGGGGACAGCCGCATCGGTAGTTCACCGTCGCCGGCCTACGCCGAGAATCCGTAGTCCCCTCGGACCAGGACCCGTGGGGACTTCGCTCGCGGGCGCTGCGCGCTCGCGCCAGGGTTACGCTCCATGACCGGAAGGCATGCACCGCCCGAGCCCCTCGAGGGCAGCTGGCTGATCCCGTCCCTGGAGCACGCGCGCGTGCGCGACGCCCTCCACTTCGGGGTGATCACGTGCCTCCGGGACACGCCGATGGACATCGTCGCTCGCATCATGTCGACGAACCACGTGCACGCGGTCGTGGTCCCCGGGATCGGCGGCGCCGAGCCATGGGGCGTCGTGACCGACCGCGACGTGCTGGCGGCAGGCCGCGACGCGGCCAAGCGCGTAGCCGCCTCGTGCGCGACGACCGAGCTCGTCACGGTCGCGCCCGACGACCGCCTCGAGGACGCGGTCGAGCTGATGCGCGAGCACGGCATCTCGCACCTGATGGTCGTGGACCGCGCGCGCAACACGCCGGTGGGTGTCCTGTCGACGCTGGACGTGGCCGGCATCGTGGCGTGGGGACGGGGCTAGCGCGGCAGGCGGCGCTCCGCGGTTCACGCCGCTTCGCGGCGTGGATCGGGCTGGGGAAGGGGTCCGCGGGGGTCGGCTGGTGCCGGCCGCCGCGACCGGCCGAGGCGACCGGGGGCCCACCCCCCGGCCGAGGCGACCGGGGGGTGGGCCGGATTCCGTCCGCCATTTCGTCGCAAACCAGCCCACCCCCTGCCGGGCACCCTTGATCGCCGCAGTTTTCGGGCTCAGCCCGCCGTCGCCAGCTCGTCGCCGGCGGCCAGGCCTTCGCCGCCCGGGTCGAACTCGGCGGTCCGCGGCACCACCATCACCGGCGAGCGCGCGTTGCGCACCAGCGCCGTGGAGACCCCGCCGAGCAGGACCCGGCGCACGGGCCCGTAGCCCCGCGAGCCGACCACCAGCAGGTCCACGTCGTCCTGCTCGTGGGCGAGCACCCGCGCCGGGTTGCCCTCGACGAGCCGCGTCTCGGGGTGCAGGCGCTGCGACACGCTCTCGGCCGCGCGCGCGAGCTCGATCTCCGCTTCCCGCCGCGCCTCGGCGGCGTGCTGCTCGGCGTGGGGCGCGAGGTGGTGACCCCGCGACCGCTCGAGCACCCAGAGGATCCGCAGCCCGGCGTTCGCGCTCGCCGCGATCTGGGCCGCGCGCTGGAGGGCGGCCCAGCTCTCGGGGCGCCCGTCGAACGCGGCGCACACCGTTCGCAGGGACGCCGGCGGCTCGTGGCTCAGCCCGCGCGGCGCGATCGCGATCGGGGACGGCGAGCCGTGCAGCAGCCGCTCCGCGACGCTCGCGGCGAGCACGCGCCCGGGCTGGCCCTTGTGGTGGGAGCCGAGCACGATGGCGCGCGGGTGCTCCGCCTCCGCCAGCTCCTGCAGGGCCGCCGCCGCGGACTGGCCGGGCACGGTGCGCCGTTCCACGGCCTGGGGCAGGCCCGAGTGCCGCAGGTCGGTCACGCGGGCGAGGACCGCCTGGGCCCCGCGGTCGTCGCTGGCCGTGTGCGCGCAGGCGAGCACCAGGGGATCGCCGGTCGCGGCGGCGAGGGCCACGCCGAGCGTGAGCGCGTCGCGCGACTCCGAGCTGCCGTCGTAGCCGACGACGATCGGGTGTTCCGATCCGGTGGCGGCCATCTGAAGGGCACGCTATGCGCGAGCCCGCCCGTCGCCAACCGCAGTCCGAGCCGATGCGCCTGCGGATTACTACGGATCCTGATCGGCGGCTGCTCCCGATGGCGGGGCGCGCGGCCGGGCGTAGTGTCGCGGGCAGCGACACGGCCACAAAGGAGGCACCGATGCCGACCGGAACCATCCTCGAGCCCTTGCAGCACACGTTCCTCGCGCCCCCCTTCGAGCAGGCGACCGTCGTCGACGCGATGCGCGTGGGCGTGGTCAGCTGCCCCCGCGACGTCGCGCTGCGGGAGGTCGCCCGCACGATGGCCACCTACCGCATCCACTCGGTGGTCGTCAGCGATGCCGACGGCGGCGCGTGGGGCATCGTCTCCGACCTCGACCTCGCCCGCGCCGCGGGCCAGGACCTCGACGGCGTGACCGCCGGCGACGCCGCGACCACCGAGCTCGTGACCGTGGGCGCGGACGAGTCGCTCGCGCGGGCGGCCCAGCTGATGGCCGAGCACGAGATCGCGCACCTCGTCGTCGTGCAACCGGCGGACGGGCACCCGGTCGGCGTGCTCTCCACGCTCGACCTGGCAGGCGTGCTCGCCTGGGGCGGGATGGGCTAGCCCGCCGGGCGGACCACCGCGGAGATGTTCCAGGTTCGCATCCACGGGCGCGGCGGACAGGGCGTGGTCACGGCCGCGGAGATGCTGTCGATCGCGGCCTTCATCGAGGGCCGGCACGCCCAGGCGTTCCCGAGCTTCGGCTCGGAGCGCACGGGCGCCCCTGTGGTCGCCTTCTGCCGCATCGACGACAGGCCGATCCGCGTCCGCGAGCCGATCGCCGAGCCCGACGCGCTCATCGTGCAGGACCCGACGCTGCTCCACCAGGTGGACGTGTTCGACGGCGTCGGCCCCGACGGCTACATCCTGATCAACTCGGCGCGCGGCTTCGAGGGGCTCGGGCTCGGCGAGTTCGCCGCGCGGTTCCGCCCCGAGCGCCTGCTGACGGTGCCCGCCACCGAGCTCGCGCGCGAGCACCTGGGACGGCCGATCCCGAACGCCGTGCTGATCGGCGGCTTCGCGGCGCTGAGCGGCCTGATCTCGATCGAGTCCGTCGCGGCCGCCATTCGCGAGAAGTTCAGCGGGCGGCTCGGCGACGGCAACGCCGCGGCCGCGGCGGCCGCCTTCGAGCTCGTGCAGAACGAGGGAAAGGAGCGCGTGCATGCTTGAGCAGCGGGAGGGGTCGCATGCCGTCGCGGACGCTGTCGCGCTGTGCCGGCCGGAGGTGGTGTGCGCGTACCCGATCTCGCCCCAGACCCACATCGTCGAGGCGCTCTCCGACAAGGTGCGCACCGGCGAGCTGGCGCCATGCGAGTACGTCAGCGTGGAGTCGGAGTTCGCGGCGATGTCGGTCGCCATCGGCGCCTCCGCCGCCGGCGCGCGCGCCTACACCGCCACCGCCAGCCAGGGCCTGCTCTACATGTGCGAGGCGCTGTACAACGCGTCGGG
>DASXAA010000053.1:0-10278 GCA_036407035.1 Thermoleophilaceae bacterium
GTCACGTTCCGCGACCCCGAGCACGCCGGCCGGCTGATCACCCACAGGGTGCGGCGCATCCACGCCCGCGGCGACGACGTCACGTTCGTTACCCGCGGCGACGCCAACAACGCCTCCGAGCGCTGGCGGATCCGCGCCGACGGCGAGCTCAGCCGCGCCCTCTACCGGGTCCCGGAGATCGGACGCGCGTTCGTCGCCGCCCGCTCCCACCGGGCGCCGCTGGTGATCTTCCTGCTGGCCGCCGTGGCGCTCGCCGCGCTCGAGGTGGCAGCGATCTGGCGCAAGGACGACGACGGGAGCACGCGTGAAGCGGTGGCGTAGAGCCCTGATCGCGATCGCGTGCCTGGCCGTGGCCGGCAGCGCCGCCGGCGCCGGAGCCTTCAGCGCGTTCACCAGCGCCGCCAACAACACGGGCAGCTCCGTCAGCGCCGCCCCCGACTTCCGGGCGCCGACCGTCGACGCCGTGATCGGCAAGACCGCCGGCGGGGCGGCCGACTACCTGCGGCCCTCGAACACGTACCGCGTGTACGCGAACGTGACGGACACGGGCAACCCGGCGAGCGGGCTCGCCACGCTGACCGCCGACGTGTCGAGCCTCAGCGCCGGCCAGACCGCGATCACCTTCACGGCCGGCACCTACACGTTCGACGGGGTGACCTACAACCGCCGCAGCACCAACCAGTACACCGCGGGCGCGTCCACGGGCGCGAAGGCGTGGACCGTCAGCGCCTCGGACAACGCCGGCAACTCGGCGGTGACGAACTGGTCCGCCACCGTCGACAACACGGCGCCGGCGGGGGCCGCGGTGCAGGCGACCAACACGGCGCCGAGCGGGACCCCGGGCCGCGCCGAGACCGGCGACACGCTCACCCTGACGTCCACCGAACCGCTTTACCCGGCCTCGATCCTGGCCGGTTGGACCGGCGCGTCGACGAACGTGACCGTGCGGCTGGACAACAACGGGGGCGGCGACCGCGTGCGGATCTTCAACGCCGGCAACACGACGCAGCTGAACCTCGGCACCGTGTTCCTGAACCGCACGGACTACACGACGGCCAACAGGCGCTTCACGAACTCGACGATGACGATGAGCGGCTCGACGATCACGATCGTGCTCGGCACGCCGAACGGCGCGGTGACGACGGCGGCCGGGACGGGGGCGATGACCTGGACGCCGTCGGCGACGGCGACGGACCTGGCCGGCAACGCGATGAGCACGACGACGGTGACCGAGGCCGTGCCGCTCGACAAGGAGTTCTAGGCTCGCGGCGCGCGCCGGCGGGGGCGGCGGTCCCTGCGGCGGCGCGGCCGCCGCAACGCTTACGACGGCAACCAGGGGGTCGTCCGCAATGCGCTCGGCGGGCTCGAGTGTCGAGTTTGTCGACCTCAGGTCGACAAACTCGACAGTGGACGGGATGGCGGGACGGAATCCCGGGGGGGTGGGCCGGATTCCGACGAAATACCGGACGGAAACCGGCCCACCCCCCGCTCGCCGGCGTGACGAAGGCGCTCGCGCACGGCGGCGACGCTCCGGGCCACCCCTGGTTGCCTGCCGTAGACGCCCGAAGCACGCCGCCGCCGAGCCCGGGCGCGGCCCCGGGCCGGCGGGCCCGGGCGCGGCCCCCGGGCCGCGGCCCTAGAAAATCGTCGGCACGATCCCGCCGTCCACCGACCACGCCGCTCCGGCCACGTTCGACGCCGCCTCCGAGCACAGGAATACGATCACCGCGGCGATCTCGTCCTCGGTGCCCATCCGGCCCACCGGTGCGCGGGAGCAGTTGGCGGCGAGCACCTCTTGGCGGGTCGAGCCCGTTCGCGCGCCGATCTCGTCCGCCAGGCCGCCCTCCGCCATCCACGCCGGCGTCTCGGCGGCGCCCGGCGTGACGGCGTTCACCAGCACGCCCTGTGCCGCGAACCTGTCGGCCAACACGCGCGAGAGCGATAGCTCGGCCGCCTTGGTCACCGAGTAGGAGGGGTCGAGCCGCCCGGACGGCCGCTTCCCCGACGACGACGACACGTTCACGATCCGGCCGCCGCCCGCCTCGGCCATCCGCGGCGCGAGCGCCCGCATCAGCCGCATCGGCGCCATCACGTGCAGCTCCCACTGCTCCCGCCAGTCGTCGTCGGTCAGCTCCTCGAGCGGCCGCGCGCGGCTGAAGCCCGCGTTGTTGACGAGCGCCCACGGCGTCGCGTCGCACGCCGACACCACGCGCTCCACCGCCGCCGGGTCGGCCACGTCCACGTTCACGTCCGCCCCGCTGCGGGCGACCCTCAGCACGCGCGCCCCCTCCCGCTCCAGCATCCGCGCGGTCGCGCCGCCGATCCCGCGGGTGCCGCCGGTGACCACGCACAGCCTGCCCTCGAGCCCGAGGTCCATCCTCGTCTAGTACCCCACCTGCAGCGCTTCCAGTGCCTCCTCCTGGCGGCGGAAGGTGAGCACCCGCGCCAGCATCCCCTCGCGCATGAAGAAGGCGGCGAAGTACGGCGTCACGATCTCGGCGCCGCTGCCGCCGCCACGCAGGTGGAACGACCCCGCCACCATCACCCGGTCGCCCATGTCGCGGTACTCCTCCACGTCGAGGCGCAGCACCTCCCAGACGTCGGCGTCCCGGAAGTACCGCGCCAGCCCGTCCGGCCCGTGGTAGGTCGTGAACTCGACCGTGCTCGTCCAGGTCACCCACTTGAAGTCGTCCGTGGTCAGGTCGACCAGCCCCTGGACGTCCCGGCGGTTGAAGGCGGCGACGGTGTTCCTCGCGATCGCGAGACTCTCCTGCGTCATCGCCCGCGCAGTATCCATCACCGATGATGCCCGCATGAAATCGCACACCGTCTACAAGACCTTCAACACCGAGCGGCGGCGCGAGTTCGTCCGCATCACCGACGACGTGCAGGCCGCCGTGGACGAGGCGGGCATCGCCGAGGGGATGGCGCTCGTCTCGGCGATGCACATCACGGCCGGCGTGTGGGTGAACGACGACGAGCCCGGCCTCCACGAGGACGTGCTCGAGTGGCTCGACAAGGTCGCGCCGCCGAGCTGGCAGGCGCCGGCGAACGACGTGGCAAGTGAACTACTGCCCGACCCCGGCGACTACCGCCACCACCGCGGCGGCGAGGACAACGGTGACGCCCACTTGAAGAACCTGCTCGTACACCACCAGGCGATCGTGCCGGTCACGGACGGGCGGCTCGACCTCGGGCCGTGGCAGCAGGTCTTCTACACCGAGTTCGACGGGCGGCGCTCCAAGCGGCTCGTCATCAAGGTGATCGGGGAGTAGCCCGCTCGTACACCTCCGGGTTGACGCAGTGCGGCATGCGCTCGCCGGCCAGCGCCGCCAGCAGGTTGTCAACGGCGATGTCGGCCATCCGGCCGCGGGTGGCGTGGGTCGCCGAGCCCACGTGCGGCACCACGACCAGCCCCGGCGCCGCGAGCAGCGGGTGGTCGCCGGGGAGCGGCTCTGGGTCGGTGACGTCGAGCGCCGCGCCCGCGATCCCCCCGGCGCTCAGCGCCTCGGCGAGCGCCGCCGTGTCCACGATCGGCCCGCGCGCGGTGTTGACGAGGTAGGCGGTCGGTCGCATCTGCGCGAGCGCCTCGGCGCCGATCAGCCCGTGCGTCTCCGGCGTCAGCGGGCAGTGGAGGGTGACGAAGTCGGAGCGGCGGAGCAGCTCCTCGAGCGGTAGCCCGGTGGATCGCGCTGTGTGGAGGATCTCGCAGCCGAACCCCTCGAGCCGGCGCGCCACCGCCTGCCCGATGCGGCCGAAGCCGACGATGCCGACGGTGGCGCCGTGCAGGTCGCGGCCGAGCATGAGGTCGGGCACCCAGGTCACCCACTCGCCGCGGCGCACGAAGGCCTCGCCCTCGGCCAGCCGCCGCGCGATCCCGAGCATCAGCCCGACCGCGAGGTCGGCCGTGCTGTCGGTGAGCACGCCCGGCGTGTGGCCGACAGGCAGGCCGCGCTCGGTCGCCGCAGCGAGGTCCACGTTGTCCACGCCCACGGCGTAGTTCGAGATCGCACGCAGCCGCGTGGCGGCGTCCATCAGCTCGGGGTCGACGGCGTCGGTGAGCATCGAGAGCAGGCCGTCAACCTCGCGCACGCGCGCGAGCAGCTCGTCGCGCGGCGGCGCGGTGCGCTCCTCCCACACGTCCGTCTCATGGGCCGCGGCGAGCCGATCGAGCGCCCCTCCGGGCATCCATCTGGAGACGAACACGCGCGCCATCGGCCGACCAGCATCGCACGCGCCTGCCAGGATGCCCGCCGTGCCGCCGGCCCGCCTCATCGCCGCGGTGGCAGCGAGCCTCGCGCTTGCTGCCCCGGCCGCCCATGCCCAGGACGGCGGCGGCGTGCCGGCGCCCGGCCCCGGCGACCCCTGCCCGACCGCCTACCCCAGCGACGGCGCGTCCAAGCCGAGCATCGCGCGCTGGATGGGGCGTGCGGCCGCCGTGCGCGGCCTCCCGCAGGAGCTGCCCGTGATGGCGGGGCTCGCGGAGTCCGGGCTGCGCAACCTCTCCGGACCGTCGTACGCGGGCTTCTTCGGCATGCACCGCAGCCTGAACGCCGGCCCGTACCGGGGCTTCCCGCGCAACCCCGAGCTGCAGCTGCGCTGGTTCACCGACCAGGCGGTGCTCGTCAGGCAGCGCGAAATCGCCGAGGGTGAGATGGACTACGGGAGCGACGAGAGCGGCTATGGGCTCTGGGTCGCCGACGTGGAGCGCCCGGCGCCCAAGAACCGCTCCGGCTACCAGCCCCACCTCGACGCCGCGCGCGAGCTGCTCGGCGGCTCCTGCACCCCCGCCGGCTTCACCGCGGACACCGTGGCGCCGCCCCTCCGCGCCCGCAGCGCCCGGCGCCAGCGAAGCTCGATCACGGTCAAGGTGGCCTGCCCGGCGGAGGGCTGCGTCGCGGGGGCCTCGGCGATGATCCCGCTGCCGCGCAGGCCGCGCCGGGCGGCGACGACAGCCGTCGCGGTCCCCACCCGCGGGCGCACCACGCTCACGATCCGCCTCGGGAGGCGGGCGCTCCGCGCCGCCCCGTTCCGCACGCGCGTGCAGGTGATCGGCGTCGACGAGGCCGGCAACCCGGCGACCGTGGCGCGCTCCGTCCGCGTGACCGGCTGACCCGGCGCCCGTCCGGCGCAACAATGCAGGGATGCCACGGGACACCGGCCTCCCCCAGACCGACGCTCAGTACGACTTCGGCCGCGCCCGCCGCCGGCGCGCCCTCTCGCAGCTGAGCGCTCGGCTGCGGCGCGACAGCGACGTGAACGTGATCCTCCCGTTCGAGGAGGTGGTCGAGGCGCTCGGCCGGCGCGGGGAGCGGTCCCTCGGATTGCAGTCGATCCCGCTCGACTCGATCGTCGGGACCGTGGACCGCGGCCGCGAGTTCGACCGCAACTTCCAGCCCACGTCCGGACGCGTCAGGCCGCGCTGGGAGCGCATCGCGCTGTCGGTGCGCCGCGGCCAGGGCATGCCGCCGATCGACGTCTACCGCATCGGCGAGCTGCACTTCGTAAAGGACGGCCACCACCGGGTGTCGGTCGCGCGGGCGTTCAGCCACGGAACGATCGAGGCCTACGTGACCGAGGTGCTGACCGAGCTCGGCGCCGAGCGGACGATCCGGCTCCAGGACCTGCCGCTGAAGAGCCACGAGCGGCTCTTCTTCGAGCGCGTGCCGCTGCCGCCCGACAGGCGCGCCCGGATCCACCTGTCCGACGAGTGGCGCTACGCCGCGCTCGCCGAGTCGGTGGAGGCGTGGGGGTTCCGCAAGATGCAGGAGCGCCGCGAATGGATGTCTCGAGCCGAGGTCGCCGACCTCTGGTTCCGCGACGAGTACGAGCCGGTCGTGGAGCTGCTGCGCGAGGCCGAGCTCGGCACCGCCGGCACGGACACGGAGGCCTACATGCGCGTGTCGCACCTGCGCTATCTCGTCCTCCGCACGCACGAGTGGGACGACGAGGTGATCGAGCGCGTGCGCGAGGAGCTCGAGCGCCCGTCGTGGGAGGAGGACACGATGGTGCGGCGCCTGCGCAAGGAGCTGAGGAAGGGTTAGTAGGATCGGGCGATGCCCGATCGCCTGTTCTTCACCGAGTCCGACGAGGCGAACCGCCTGATCGCCGACGATCCGATGGCCCTGCTCGTGGGCTTCGCGCTCGACCAGCAGGTGACCGTGCAGAAGGCTTTCTCAGGCCCGCTCGCGCTGAGGGAGCGGCTCGGCTCGGTCGACGCCGGCACGCTCGCGTCCGCCGATCTCGAGCCGGTGTTCCGCACGCGGCCGGCGATCCACCGCTTCCCCGGTTCGATGGCGAAGAAGGTGCACGACCTCGCCGTGCACGTGCGCGACAACTACGACGGCGACGCCGCCCGCATCTGGACGGACGCGCGGGACTCGTCGGAGCTGCGCGCGAACCTCGAGGCGCTGCCGGGCTTCGGCGAGATGAAGGTGAAGGCGCTCGGGTCGGTGCTCGCGAAGCGCTTCGGCGTCGAGGCGGCCCAGGACCTCGTTCCGTGGCATCCCACGCTCGGCGACGTGGACTCGCCGCACGCGCTGACCGACTACCAGGCGGCGAAGCGCCTACACAAGGCCGAGTGGCGGAAGAAGCAGGCGGCCGCTAGCGCCTAACCGCGCGCCTCCGGCTCACCGCCCGGCGCCTCCGGCTCGCCGGCCGGCGCCTCCGCGTCGCCGGCCGTCGACTCTGCCTCGCCGGACGGCGCCTCCTCCGTGGGCGCTGCCTGCCCGTCGTCGCCCGTTGCCGCCTGGCCTCCGACCGCCGCCGGGCCGCTCTCCTCGCTCGTCAGGCTGCGCCCGTCATCGGGGTCGAAGAGGTGCAGCTTGGTGGCGTCCACCCACAGCTCCGCCTCCTCGCCCTGGCGCACGCCGCTGGCCGGGTCGAGGCGGGCGACGATCCGCCCCTCCTCGCCCGCCATCGGCACCTCGCCGCCGCCGGCGTCCTGCGCCAGCTCGCGCAGCTGGTCCGACTGGATCTGCTCGTCGGTGGTCACCGTGAAGTGCGCGTACAGCTCGGACCCCATCGACTCGAGCACCTCGATCTGCGCCTGGAACGTCGTGCCGCGGTCGCGCGCGTCGCCGACCAGCGCCGCGTCCTCGAAGCTCTCGGGCCGGATGCCCGCGATCAGCTGCTTGCCCTCGGCCCGGCCCACCCGCTCGCGCACCTCCTGCGGCAGCCGCACCTCGCCGAACGGGAGCTTGATCGTGTCGCCATCCACTGTCGCCGGCATGAAGTTCATCGCGGGGGAGCCGATGAAGCCCGCCACGAACAGGTTCACGGGCCCGTTGTAGAGCTCCATCGGCGAGCCGACCTGCTGGAGCTCGCCGGAGCGCATCACCGCGACCCGGTCGCCGAGCGTCATCGCCTCAACCTGGTCGTGGGTCACGTAGATCGTCGTCGTCCCGAGCCGCTGCTGGATGCGCGACACCTCGGTCCGCATCTGCACGCGCAGCTTGGCGTCGAGGTTCGAGAGCGGCTCGTCCATCAGGAACGCCTTCGGATCGCGCACGATGGCCCGGCCCATCGCCACGCGCTGGCGCTGGCCGCCGGAGAGCTGAGACGGCTTGCGGTCGAGGTGCGGGGTGAGGTCGAGAATCCGGGCGGCCTCCTCGACCTTGCCGTCGATCTCCTCCTTCGGCAGCCCGCGCAGCTTGAGCGCGAAGCCCATGTTCTCGCGCACGCTCATGTGCGGGTAGAGCGCGTAGTTCTGGAACACCATCGCGATGTCCCGGTCCTTCGGCGCCTTCTCGTTGACCACCTCGCCGCCGATCTTGAGCTCGCCCTCGGTGATGTCCTCGAGCCCGGCGACCATCCGCAGCGCGGTCGACTTCCCGCAGCCGGACGGGCCCACGAGGATCACGAACTCCCCGTCTTGGATCGTCAGGCTCATGTCCCTGACGGCCTCGTATCCGTCCGGGTATCGCTTGGTGACGTTCTCGAGCGTGATGTCGGCCATGCGGGTAGCTCCCTCCTATCCCTTCACGGCGCCTGCCGTGAGTCCGGCGACGATGCGGCGCTGGAAGATCAGAACCATGATGATGATCGGCACCGTAACCACTACGGCAGCCGCAGCGACTGCACCGATCGGCTGCGTGAACTGCGAGGCGCCGGTGAAGAAGGCCAGCGCCGCGGGCACCGTCCGGGCGTTGTCCGTCGAGGTCAGCGTGTTGGCGAAGATGAAGTCGTTCCAGGCGAAGATGAACACGAGGATCGCCGCCGTGAACACGCCCGGCGCGGCCAAGGGCACGATGACCTTGCGGAACGCCTGGAACGGCGTTGCCCCGTCGACAGCCGCGGCCTGTTCGAGCTCCCAGGGTATTTCTCTGAAGAACGCCGAGAGCGTGTAGATCGCGAGCGGCAGGGTGAACGTCATGTACGGGATGATCAGGCCCAGCCACGTGTCGTAGAGGCCGATCGCGCGCCACATGTCGAACAACGAGCCGACGATCGAGATCGCCGGGAACATCGCGACCGCGAGCGCGCCCGAGAGGATCAGCGCCTTGCCGGCGAAGTCCAGTCGCGCGAGCGCATAGGCGGCCATCGCCGCCAGCACGATCGAAATGATCGTCGCGATCGAGGCGATGCCGATCGAGTTGATGAGCGCCTTCTGGAAGGTGTCGTCGGAGAAGATCACGTCGTAGTTGTCGAATGAGAAGCCCGAGAAGAACTTCTTGTCGGCGACCTCCTCGGGGGTCTTCAGCGACAGCGACGTGATCCACGCCACCGGGATCAGCGCGTAGAGCACCACGACCAGGATCCCGATCGCCCACATGACCTTGGTGCGAGCCGTGTATTGCATCTACGCCGCCTCTCCCCGCTGCTGCGCGGTGCTCGTGCCGAGCACCTTTACGAAGAAGGCCGCGATGAGGATCACGCAGATGAAGATGAGGATCGAGACCGCCGAGCCGAGCCCGAGGTTGACCCGAGTGATCAGCACGTTGTACCCCAGGATCGACACGCTCTCGGTGCCTAGAGCGCCTCCCGGCTGGATGATGAAGATGTTGTCGAAGATCCGGAACGCGTCGAGCGTGCGGAACAGGAGCGCCACGAGGATCGCCGGCTTCATGAGCGGCACGGTGATGCGCCAGAAGCGCTGCCAGGCGCTCGCGCCGTCCACCTTTGCCGCCTCCAGCAGCTCGTCCGGCACGAGCGACAGCCCGGCCAGCAGCAGCAGGCCCATGAAGGGCGTCGTCTTCCAGACCTCCGCCAGGATGATCACGAGCAGCGAGCCCGCCTTCGTGTTGAGCGGCTGCCACGTGTCCGAGATCAGCGGCAGCCCGAAGATGAAGCCGCTGGTCGGGTCGAACGCGTACTTCCAGGCGAAAGCCGACACCACCGTGACGATCCCGTATGGGATCAGCACGGTCGCGCGCACCACCCCGCGGCCGAAGATCGCGCGGTGCATGACGAGCGCGATGATCATGCCGAGCACGAGCTCGAGCGCGACCGAGACGATCGTGATGATCAGCGTCGTCGAGACGGCAGACCACCACGTGCTCGACGTCAGCACGTCGCCGTAGTTCGACAGCCCGACGAACTCCTTGGCGTCCGGGAAGCGCAGGTCGTAGCGCTGGAAGGACAGGTAGAGCGCGTAGGCGATCGGATAGCCCGTCACGAGGATCATCGCGATCACGGCAGGCGCGCAGAGCATCCAGGCGAGCTTGCGCTCCTCCCGCGTGCGCTCGCTGGTCCGCTTCTTGGGCGGCGCCGTGGTGGCCGGTGCCTGGGCGGTTGCTGCCTCCATCAGAAGATCTTCCCCTCGGCTGCCTTCTCGATCCGGTCGCGCAGCTTGTCCTCGATCCCGCTCGGGTCGATCCCGTCCGGCGGGCTGAACGTCTTCTGGATCGCCAGCGAGATGTCGCTGTAGGCGGGCGTCACCGGCCGCGGCGCGGCGGCCTCGATCGACTCGCGCAGGAGGTCGGCGAACGGGTAGGCCTTCTGGACCTTCGGCGTGTCGTAGACCGACTCGGTCGTCGGCGGCAGGCCCCCCAGCTCGGCGGCGATCGCCTGGTGTTCAGGGCTCGCCAGGCACGTGGCCGCCTCGAACGCGAGCTGCGGCTTCTTCGTGTACTGCGACACCCCGATGTTGATCCCGCCCAGCGGCGGCCGGCTCGGCTTGTCCTTCACGGTGCGCGGATAGCGCGCCCAGCCCATGTTCTTCTGGAAGTCCTTGCCCACCGCGGCCGCGCTCGGGTAGACGAACGGGTAGTTCACCTGGTAGACCGAGCGCCCCTGCTCGAAGCCCTGGCGCGCCTGGTCCTCGGCGTTGGTGGACAT
>DASXAA010000054.1:0-21800 GCA_036407035.1 Thermoleophilaceae bacterium
GGAATGACGGACCGATTCTGTGACGTACTACTCCGCCGCGGCCGCGAGAGGTCCGATGTCGCTGGTAGCGACCACCGCGGGGTCGCCGCGCCCGAGACGGTGTGGCGCGTCGGCGCGGCCGCCGGTCGCTGCGCGTCCGAGGCGGTGGCCTTCGCGTTCGATGGCCGCGCGGCGGCCCGCGCGCTCGACGGCGGGAACCTCGCGCCCCCGACCTGCCAGCTGCTGCCGCCGGGCTTCGCGGGCTTCCGCCCGTACTGCCCGTTCACGGGATCGGGGACCGCCTCCGGCCGGCCCGACCTCGCCACGGCACGCCGGCTGGTGGAGCGGTCGGGGACCCGCGGAGCGCACGTGGTCGTCCTCTCATTCGACACCCTCGACCGCTCCGTGCCGAAAGTCATGGGTCCGCACACTGCGCCGGCTGGGCTACCACGCCTCCCTCCGCGTCCTGCCGAACGATCCCTACTTCCACACGCTCTCCGACATACCACGCCGGCCGTCCACGGCGCAACAAGGGCATCCGCTACCCGCTGACCCACCCACCGTGGATGAGATCGTCGCGGTCATGCGCCACACCGCCGCGAACCGTCACGGCTGGCGGTCGCAAGCGATGATCGTCGTGCTGTGGCGCGCCGGGCTGCGCATCCAGGAAGCGCTCGCCCTGACCGAGCACGACCTCGACCAGCGACGCGGGTCGCTGCTCGTGCGCCACGGCAAGGGAGGCCGCCGGCGCGAGGTCGGGATGGACGAGTGAGGCTGCGAGCAGCTGCGCCCGTGGCTCACCGGCACGAGCCGAGCTGCCGGCCGGGCCGCTGTTCTGTGTCATCGACGGCCGACCCGCGGGCGACCGTGGTCGGCCGCGGCGGTCCGCGCCGACTTCCGCCGGGTCGCCGTACGCTCAGGGGTCAGGCGCCGGGTTGCGCCGCACCAGCTGCGCCACGCGCACGCCCTCGAGCTGGCCCGCAAGGGCGTGCCGCTGAACATCATCCAGCGCCAGCTCGGCCATACCAACCTCGGCACCACCAGCATCTATCTCCAGGGAATCGACCCCGAGGAGATCATCACCGCCGTGCGCACCCGCCACCGCGCCGATGATGTCCGCCAGCGCCGGGCTGCAGCTCTGACCAGCCGCCGGCGACGAGCGGGGCCATCGCGACGCTCCCGCTCGGCCCTGGCGAAGCGAGCGTCTCGACAGCACTCACCAGATGATCGAGCCTCGTCCTTTCCGAGCGTCGGGTGCCCGTCTTGCGAGATGCTCCCATCCAGGCGAAGGCAGCAGCCACGCATTCAGTCCTGCGATCGGCGTTGCCAAACGCCGATCACGTTGCCCGCTGGGTCGCGGAATGTCGCCACCCGCAGGTTGCCTTCCGGATACGGTGGGTCGACGAGCGCGCCGCCGTGCTCGGAGACGCGGCGGAGCGTGTCGTCCACGCTCTCCACATAGACGTACGGGCGGACGCCCGCCTCGCCGGCCACGACGGCATCGGCAACGAGATGGCCGATCACGTGCCCGCTGCCGTCCTCGAAGCTCGGCTCTGCCCGCGCGGCGTCCACCGTCCAGCCGAAGACCGCGCGATAGAAGGCGGCGCTCGTCTGCGGGTCCCTCGCGGGCACACGGAGGTAGGAGATGCCGGCTCGCCGGAACACGCGTGATTCGCCGTCATCCGCCATCGCCGGCATTATCCGCCAGACCAAGCGCTCTCGCCATGAGGTTGCTGTTGTGATGAGCGGCGTCGGCGACGTCCGACGCCGAGAAGAAGGTCCCTAGACGCCTGCGTCCCCAGGCGAATGCGAGCGTCAGCGGCGATCAGGTCGATGCGTCCGGTACTCGTCCAAGACAGGCGTCTGCTGCTGCCGCCGATTCGCTTCCGCTATCGGACCCATTGCAGGCGTTTGCGGCAGACGGCGTTGTCAGTCAAGCGTGATGATGACCTTGCCGTTGGCGCGACCCTGCTCGACGTACGCCAGCGCCTGGAGCGTCTGGTCGAACGGGAATGTCTGGTCGATGACCGGCCGGAGGCGGCCGGCGTCGTAGAGGACGGCCAGTTCGCGCAGCCGGGCGCCGTTGGCCTGCATGAACAGAAACGAGTAGCTGACGCCGAGCCTGCGGGCCTGCATGTGGACCTTTCGGCTCAGCAGCCCCATCACGACGCCCATGACTTTCGGCGCCCCGAGCTGCTTCGCGAAGCCGGGGTCCGGCGGGCCGGCGACGCCGATCGCCCGTCCGCCGGGCCTGAGGACCGTGAGCGACCTCTCGAGGTTCTCACCGCCGAGCGAGTCCAGCACGACGTCGTAGCCGGAGAGGACCTCGGCGAAGTCCTGCTTCGTGTAGTCCACGACGATGTCGGCGCCGAGGCTGCGCACCAGCTCCGCGTTCTTTGCGCTGGCAGTCGTCGCCACCGTGGCGCCGAGGTGCTTGGCCAGCTGGATGACGGTCGACCCCAGGCCGCCGGAGCCGGCGTGGACGAGGACGTTCTGGCCGGGCTTTAGGTGGGCGCGATCGACGAGGGCCTGCCAGGCGGCCAGTGACACCAGCGGCACCGCGGCCGCCTGGTGCAGGGTGAGCGATGCTGGCTTGGGCGCGAGGTCCTCCTGGGCGACCGCGATGTACTGCGCGAAGGTCCCGATCCGCAGGTCGCGGGGGCGAGCGAAAACCTCGTCGCCCACCCGGTAGTCGCGCACGGCCGAGCCGACCCTGGTCGCCACGCCGGCCACGTCATGGCCGAGCACGAACGGCGTCTGGTACTTCAGGAGCCGCTTGAACTCACCGTCGCGGACCATCGTGTCCAAAGGGTTGACGCCGGCGGCGCTCACCTTGACCAGCACGTCACCCTCGCCGACCTCGGGCTCGGGTACGTCGGCGGCGCGCAGTCCGTCCTTGCCGTGGTGCTCGACGACGAAGGCCTTCATGACCGTTCCCCGCCTCCGAGGAACTCGAGAGCCCGCTTGACGAAGTCCTCGTGGAACTGGAACACGCCGCCGTGTCCGGCGTCGGGATAGACGACGAGCTGGCTGTTCGGCAGGCGTCGGTCGAGGTCGACGCTGTTCTTGGTGGGCACCATCTTGTCGCTCTCGCCGTTCATGACCAGCACCGGCTGGTGGATGCTCGAGAGGTTGGCCGGATTCTGCTGGCCCCAGCGGTGGATGGCCCTCAGCTGGGCGCCGAACGAGCGGACGGAGATGGCCTTGTCGCGGTCGTTGGTGCGTTCCTTCAGCCGTGCCAGGAACTCCTTGCCGGCTTGGCGCCCGTTGGGGGTGCTGGTGAAGAAGAGAAACTGCTTGGGATCCTGGCGGGTGAGCAGTCCTCGCGCGGTGTCGAGGTAGGAGATGCGAGTCACCTTGTCGATGCCTTCGCCGCCCGCCGGACCGGTTCCGGCGAGGATCATCTTGCGCACGAGCGCCGGCTGCTGCTGCGCGATCACCTGGGCGATCATCCCGCCCATCGAGAACCCGAAGAGGTCGACCTGATCGAAGCCCAGGGCGCGTATGAGGATGGCGGCGTCCCTGGCCATCTCCTCGATGGTCGTCGGCGTGAACCCACTGGAGGCGCCGACACCGCGGTTGTCGAACGCGATGACGCGATGATTCGCGGCGATGCCGTCGGCGACTCGGGGATCCCAGTTGTCCAGGACCGCCGCCAGGTGAGTGAGGAAGACCACCGGCACCCCGCTGCTCGGGCCGAGCTGACGGTAGGCGAACTCCACACCGCCGGCGTGGATGGTCTCCGTCGGCGCGGTCTTCCACGTTGTGTTCAAGGCCGCACCCGCGGGTGCGTCGATCGTCGTCATCGCTTGTCTCCTAGTGCAGACTGCCGTGGCTTTGCATTACGATCATCATATAATAGTACGGCCATAATGCAATGGCTGGACGCGAAGACCCATCCGTTGCCTGGCCTCGGTTCGGGCCCCGCACGGCAGCGCCCACTACACGATCGACAGCAGGACGACGAGAGAGGTTCGCCATGCGGTACGGCAAGGACCAAAAACAAGCGACCAGGCAGCGCATCGTCGAAGCGGCCGGACGGCGCTTCAAGCAAGACGGCATCGACGGCGCCGGCGTGGCGGCCGTGATGTCCGACGCCGGCCTGACCAACGGCGCCTTCTACGGCCACTTCACGTCCAAGGAGGATCTCGTCGCCAACGTCCTCGCCGACCAGCTGCGCGCCCAACGCGAGAGCGTCGACGCCCAGCCGCCCGATCGGGCGGGACTCGAAGCATTCATCCGCTCCTACCTGTCTCGGCAGCACCGCGACGAGTGCGCCGACGGCTGCCCGTCGGCTGCGCTGCTCGACGAGATCGTCCGCCGCCCCGCCGCGACCAGGCAGATCTTCACCGACGAACTGATGGACGTCATCGACGACATCGCGTCGCGTCTTGACCCAACGGGCGCCGAGGCGGCTCGAACCGACGCGCTCACGATCTTCGGAATGATGATCGGCACCCTGCAGCTCGCCAGGGCGCTGACAGACCGCGACCTGTCCGACGAGCTCCTCGCCCGCGGCGTGGAGACGGCCCTGACGCTGCTCGACGACCGGGCATGACCGGGTCGCCACACATGCCTGATGCGCCACACCGCCGGGGACCGTCACGGCTGGCGGCCCTTGTTGCGCGGTGGACGACCGGCGTGCGCGCGTGGCCGAGCGCCCGCGCCGAACTGCCCGTGGGACCGCTGCTTTGCGTCATCGACGGTCCGACGCACGGCCGCCCGTGGTCCGCTGCCGCCGTCCGAACCGAGTTCCGCAGGACGGCAGCGCAGGCGGGCGTCCGTCGCCGGTTCGCGCCGCATCAGCTGCGCCACGCGCACGCCCTCGAGCTGGCCCGCGAGGGCGTGCCGCTGAACATCATCCAGCGCCAGCTCGGCCATACCAATCTCGGCACGACCAGCATCTATCTGACCGTTGGGAGCTCCGCCGAGGCGTGACTCCACTGTCGCGCTCTCGTCCACCGGCTTCACAGCGGCCGGCCAGCGGGGTTGAGTGCGAGGCTGCTGGTCCCAGCGAGGAGTTGCAGTCTGAACGTGCGCGCTGCTGCCGCTCGTCCCCGCCCAGCTGTCTCGTCGCTCGCAACCAAGATGCCTGCTTGGCCACCGGAGCGGGAGCGACCAATCGCGTCCGAGGACTGTCTTCTCGACGCGCTCGGCTCGTCGTCGGTTGGGCTCGGCGGGGGCGGTGCCCTCCGGGAGCGCGGTTGCGACGGGGCGGCGCAGTAGCTATAATTGCATAATTATGCCGAGGCCGCAGGTGCGCGAGGCGGCGGTCGGTCCGGAGCTACGGGGCTCCGCGGCGGAGTCGTGGGCGGAGTTCGCCGATCACGTCCTTGAGATCGCTCGGGAGATCCAGTTCCGCGGCTATGCGAGCACGGAGGCGATCTCGCTGACGCCGTCGGAGGGCACGGTGATGCGCTACCTGTTTCCGCATCCGGGCGCGTTGGCAAGTGAGGTGGCGGACGCGACCGGTCTGCAGCGCAGCAATCTCAGCGCGGTGTTGCGCGGGCTGGAGGCGAAGGGGCTGATCGAGCGCGTGGCCGATCCTGAGGACGGACGCTGGGTTCGCATCCATCCGACGGCCCGGGCGATCCGCAACTACGAGCTCGTTCGGCGCGAGTGGGCGTCGATCGTGGCGACGGCCGCCGAGGGCGATCCGGCAGTGGAGACGGTCCTTCCGATGCTGGCCAAGGTGCGGGCCGGGCTCGTGCGACGGCGACAGGGCGACAGCTCCCGCTAATCAGAACCCCGCGCCGAGCCTGGCACGGCGCGTGAAGCCGACCCTCGGCGCGAAGACGCGCTTCGTGAGAGCCAGGCGCGGCTAGTGCTTGACATATAGTTATGTTGATAGCTACTATGACCTCATAACGAGTTTCGCTCGACCCCGGCCCAGTTCGTGGCCGGCGAGCGTTGGAGGTCTGAACCCATGGCTACGACATTCATTCCCGCCCCGGCCGCCGACCCCGCCGCGAGCAGCCCCGCTTCGCCGCGGGCGATGGCCAGGGCGGGTGGCTTGCATCCGCTCGGGGTGCTGGTGTTGCTGGCGGGCGCGTTCTTGCCGATCGCGGATTTCTTCATCGTCAACGTCGCGCTGCCCACGATCGATCGAACGCTGCATGCCTCCGGTCCGACGCTCGAGCTGATCGTCGCCGGCTACGGCGTCGCGTACGCCTCGGTGCTCGTGCTGGGCGGCCGGCTCGGGGACCGCTACGGCCGCCGCCGTCTTTTCCTGGGCGGGCTCGCCGCGTTCATCCTCGCCTCGCTCGCGTGTGGGCTGGCGCCGACGATCTGGGTGCTCATTGGTGCCCGCATCGTGCAGGGCGCCGCCGCCGCGATGCTCGTACCGCAGGTCCTCGCCACGTGTCACGCCACGCTTGACGGCGAGCGCAAGGCCCGCGCCCTGGCGCTCTATGGGGCGACCTCGGGCATCGCCGCGGTCATCGGCCAGCTGGCCGGCGGCATCCTCGTGCACGCCGACATCGCCGGCACGGCCTGGCGGCCCATCTTCCTGATCAACATCCCCCTCGGCCTGGTGGTGCTCGCCGTCGCAGGGCACGTCGTGCCCGCCACCCGCTCCGAGCACCCGCTGAGGATCGACCTGCCGGGCACGCTGCTGTTCGGGGCCACCCTGATCGCGCTGCTGGTCCCGCTCACCGAGGGGCAGGATCTCGGCTGGCCCGCCTGGACCTGGATCGCGCTCACGCTCGCGGTCGGCCTCGCCATCGCGACCTTCCAGTTCGAGCGGCGCCTCGAGCGGCGCGGCATCGTCCCGCTGTTACCGCCCTCGGTCCTGCGCCTGCCCTCCATGTCGCGGGGGCTGGCCATGCTGCTCCCCTTCAGCCTCGGTTTCGGCGCCTTCATGTTCGTGTTTGCCCTCACCACCCAGGACGGGCTGCACTACGACGCGCTCAAAGGCGGCCTGGCAATCCTGCCGATGGCCCTGCTGTTCCTGGGCGGCTCGATCCTCAGCCCCAGGCTGATCGGCCGCTACGGCCGCGGCGCGATGGCCGCCGGCGGCGCCGTCCAGGCCCTCGGGCTGGCGCTGATCATCACCGTCATCCTCACCGCCTGGCCGCACGTGAGCATGCTCGAGCTCGCCGGCCCGCTCGCGCTGATCGGGGCAGGACAGTCGATCCTGTTCTCAGGCCTGTTCCGCCTCACGCTCGCCGACGTGCCCGCCCGGCACGCCGGCATCGGCGGCGGCACGCTGATCACCCTGCAGCAGTCCGGGCTCGCGCTCGGCGTCGCCACGCTCGGCACGCTGTACCTCGCGGTCGTGCCGCACGGCATCGCGCACGCCTTCGCCGCCGCGATCGGCACCCAGCTCGCGATCGTCGTGCTCCTCATCCTCGCCACCCGCGAGCTGCCCGTGTTCACCCGCTCGAGCAAGCCGGAGGCGATCCTCTCCGATGCCTGAGCGCTCACACCACCGTCCGTCCGCCGAGCGCCTGTGGGCGCTCACCAGCGAGACCACGGCGAAGGGCGCCCCGATGGAGGCGCACCGGTCGCGCGTCGTCGCCCCGGACGCCCCGCGGCGCCGCCCCTCGGCGGGTCGACCGCACGGGGACGCCGGCACGACCGCGGCGCGCCCGCGCGTCCGGTTCGCCCGGCCCCACTACGCGCCCGGCCTGGAGTGGTCGGCCTACCAGGCGCTGCTGCCTGACTGGGAGATCGTGGCCGGCGAACCAGAGCTCCCCGGTGCGCTCAACGGCGTCGACGTCCTCGTCGCCGCGGCTGCCGACGCCCGGCTGATCGACGCCGGCAGGTTCGGCCTGATCCAGCAGATCGGGACGGGCACCGACCGCATCGACGTCGAGGCTGCCACGCAGGCGGGCGTATGGGTGTCCAGCCTCCCGGCCGGCCTGACGGGCAACGCCGACGGGGTGGCCGACACCGCCGTCCTGCTCACGCTCGCCGCCGTGCGGCGCCTCGACGAGAGCCGCCACGCGCTCGCCGACGGGCGCTGGGGCGAGCCGGCGGGCCGGACGCTCGCAGGCCGGACCGTGGTGGTCGTCGGCCTGGGCGACGTCGGTGACCGCGTGGTCGCGCGGCTGCGCGGCTTCGGATCGCGGCTCATCGGCGTCCGCGCAAGACCCCAGCTCGGCGGCCCTCCCGGCCTCGAACGCGTGACCGGGCCGGACGCGCTCGCCATGCTCGCCGCAGAGGCCGACGCGCTGATCCTGTGCGCGCGCTTCGCCCGCGGCGCGCCGCCCTTGCTCGACGCCGAGGTCCTCGGGGCGGCGCGGCCGGACCTTGTCGTCGTCAACGTCGCGCGCGGCGGCCTGGTCGACGAGTCGGCGCTGCTCGCGGCGCTCAACGACGGCCGGGTCGGCGCGGCAGGGCTCGACGTCTTCGCCACCGAGCCGCCCGGCCCGCATGATCCGCTTGCGAACCACCCGCGCGTGCTTGCGCTGCCTCATGTCGCGGGCGTGACCGAGGACATGTTCCGCCGCGCCGGCCCGGTGCTGGCCGGCGAGCTCGAGCGGTGGCGCACGGGGCGCCCGCCGCTGCACGCCGTCAATCGCCCGCCGTCACCGCGCGGCCTGGACTCGAGGAGCATCGATGAGTCACGCCACGTTGCTTGACCTTTCGCGCTGGCAGTGGGCGCTGACCGCTGCCTTCCACATCACGTTCCCGGCGGTGACGGTCGGCACGAGCGTGTTCCTGGTCGTCTGTTACGCGATGTACATGCGCACGTACGATGAGGTGTGGTTGCGCATGTTCCGCTTCTGGCGGCGGATCTTCGGGATCGGCTTTGCGCTCGGCGTCGTGTCGGGGATCGTGCTGACGTTCGAGTTCGGGCTGAACTGGGGTCGCTTCGCGCACGACGTCGGGCCGATCGTCGGCGTGATCATCGCCATGGAGGTCGTCACCGCCTTCTTCCTGGAGGCCGGCTTTCTCGGCCTGCTGGTCTACGGCGAGGGCCGGATCGGCAAGCGGATGATGCTGTTCTCGACCTGCATGGTCACCCTCGGCACCACGCTGTCGGTGACCTGGATCCTGGTCGCGAACTCCTGGATGCAGACCCCGGACGGCTACCGGATCGTCGACGGGCAGTTCCAGGCCACGAACTGGCTGCACGTGATCTTCAACCCGTCGTTCGGGATCCGGTTCGTGCACATGCTGATGGGCGCGCTGATCGCCGCCGCGTGGTTCATCGCCGGCGTCTCGGCGTGGTACCTGGTCAAGCGCCGGCATCTGCCGATCGCGCGGCGGGGCGTGTCGGTCACGCTCGGCGTGCTGGCGCTGCTGGTGCCGGTGCAGATGTTCATCGGCGATCACGTGGCCGGCGACTACGTCTTCCAGGACAAGCCCGCGCAGGGGCTCGCGATGGAGGGCAACTGGAACAACGGCAACACGGGCGAGAACTTCTTCGTGATCCCCGACCAGGGCGCGGCGAAGAACGACTGGCAGGTCACCGTGCCGTGGCTGGGCAGCGCGATCGCCAAGGACTGGAGCGGTCACACCGCGACGCCCGGCCTCAAGCAGGTGCCCGAGCAGCTGCGGCCGGCGATGCTGCCCACGTTCTACGGCTTCCGCCTGATGTGGTGGTCGTCGGTGGTGATGCTGGCGGTCGCGATGATCGGCATCGCGCTGCGCCTGCGCGGCCGCCTGTACAGCGCGCGCTGGTTTCACAAGCTGGTGGTGGCGATGGTGCCGATCGGCGTGGTCGCGACCTGGGCCGGCTGGGTGCTGGCCGAGACCGGCCGCCAGCCGTGGCTGGTCTACGGCAAGCTGCTCACCGCCGACGCTGTCTCACCGCTGAGACCGGCGGCGGTGCTGACCACGCTCATCACGTTCGTCTTGGTCTACCTCGCGCTGCTGGGGACCTATGTCTGGTACGTCGCGCGCGTGATCCGCGAGGGACCGGGCGACGGGCCGCTGGCCGAGCGCGCCGCCCCCTCACTGCGACCCGCGCCCGTGCCCAACCCGGCGCCGGCGACCTGAAGCGAGCACCTGCGATGCAGCTTTCCGACGTCTGGATGCTCTTCGTCGCCCTCGCGCTGACGATGTACATCGTCCTCGATGGCTATGACCTCGGGATCGGCGTGCTCACCCTGCTCGACCGCGACCCGGGCCGGCGCCGCCAGATGCACGAGCTGGTGGCCTGGATCTGGGACGGCAACGAGTCCTGGCTGATCCTGCTGGCCCTCACGCTATGGGCCGGCGTGCCGCTGGTCACCGGCATCGCACTGCCGGCGCTCTACCTCCCACTGATCCTGATGCTGTTCGCGCTGATCGCGCGCGGCGTCGCGCTCGAGCTCATCGAGCACCACGACGGCTGGCATCGCGGCTGGGGCACGCTGTTCGGGCTCGGCTCGCTGGTCGCGGCGTTCTGCCAGGGCGCCGCGTTCGGCGGCCTGGTCGCCGGTCTCCCCGCCTACGGCGACACGTTCGCGGGCGGGCCGTTCACCTTCCTGCACCACGGCTACGCGGTCGTCACCGGCCTGACCGCCGTGGCGCTCTACGTCCTCGCGGGCAGCGCGTTTCTGTATCGCAAGGCGACCGGCGACACGCAGCGGCTCGCCGCCCGCGCCGGGCGCGTCGCCGTCGTGGCGCTCGCGGCCGGAACCGTCGCGAGCTGGTTGCTCGCCGCGCCCGCCGGACCCCTGACGCTGCATCCCGGCGAGACGGCGCGGCTGCCGATCTGGATCGGCGGCGCCGTGCTGCTCACGGGCGGGCTGGCGTTCGCCCTGCGCTCATTCCGGGTCGATCCGACCGGCACGGGCTCAGACCGCGCCCCGGTGCTCGCGACACTGACCGTCTACGGCGGCGGCCTGCTCATCGCCGCCGGCCTGCTCTACCCCACGCTCGTACCGCCCGGCATCATCGTGCACGCGGCGGCGTCGCCGCAGAGCTCGCTGCTGTTCGTGATCGTCGGCGTCGGCCTGGTCATCCCGATCATCCTGACCTACCAGGCGTTCGGCTACTGGGTCTTCCGCGGCAAGCTGACCCCCAAGCACGAGGGAGGTGCCGCATGAACCCGCTCACCCGGCTCTACCGTCGCTCGCGCGCCTTCAGGATCCTCTGTTACCTGCTGATGGTGCCGGCCATCCTGCTCGTCTGGGTCGTCTCGGACGGCATGTGGACGAACTACACCCAAGTCGGCGATCTCACGCTGTTCTTCCTGTTCCTGGTCTTCGCCGCCTGGGCGTGGTGGTACGGCGACGATCGCGACCGGCGCAGAGGCCCGGGCGATGGCGACTGACCGACACCTCGCCTCGGGCGCCGCGCCCGCGCCCGACGCCGCGATGAAGCGCCGCCTGTCCGAGGTTCTGGCCCCGGGCAAGCGACCGCTGACGACCTCCGGCGCTCTGACCGCCGTGGCCGCGGCGGCGACCGCGAGCGGGTTCTTCGCGGTCGCGGCGATCGCCCAAGACGTGCTCGATCGCGAAACGAGCTGGTCGCACCTGTCGGCTTGGCTGCTGCTGTTGGCGGGCGCGGCGGCGGTGCGGGCGGCCGCGAGCTACCTGGCGGCCAGTCGCGCGGTCGATGGCGCGCTCGCGATCGAGCAGCAGCTCCGCACGCGGTTGCTCGATCGTCTGCTGGGCGGCACGAGCTCGTCGCTACCGAGCGCCGCCAAGAGCACCGCGGTAATGGACGAGGTCGAACGGGTCGGCGCGTATGCCGAGCGCTACCAGCCCGCGCGGGTTGCGGCCGCCCTCGTACCGCTCGTGCTGCTCGTGGCGGTGTTCTCGCTCAATTGGGTGGTCGGCGTGCTGCTGGTTCTCTGCGCGCCGCTGCCACCGGTGAACCTGAGCATCGTCGGGATGGGCACCGCGGCCGTGGCGCGTCGTCAAGGCGAGGAGCTGCGACACCTGTCCGGCTACTTCCTCGATCGGCTGCGCGGCCTGGCGACGCTGCGCGCGCTGGGCGCCGAGCGCGCCGAGCTCGACCGCGTCGGCGCGGCCTCGGAGCGGCTGGCGCAGAGCTCGATGGCGGTGCTGCGGGTCGCCTTCGTCTCGGCCGCGGTGCTCGAGGCGATCGTGACCGTCGCGGTCGCCGTCGTCGCGATCTACATCGGGCTGACGCTGCTCGGCTACATGGACGTCCCCGGGCTGCCGTCGCAAATGTCGCTGCGCACAGGGCTGTTCCTGCTGATGGTCACGCCGCTGTACTTCCAGCCCGTGCGGACGCTGGCCGCCGCCTACCACGAGCGCGCGGGCGCACTGGCCGCGATCGACGCGCTGGCCCCGCTGCTCGACGCCGAGCCCACGCCGCGGGCGGCCGCGCAGGTACTGGCCGAGCCGCCCGCGATCGAGGTCACCAGGCTCATGGTGAGGTTCCCCGGCCGCGAGCGGCCCGGGGTCGAGGACGTCTCGCTCGCGGTTGCGCCGGGCGAACTGGTCGGTATCACGGGTGCCTCGGGAGCCGGCAAGTCCACGCTGCTGCGGGTGCTGGCCGGCGACCTCGAGCCGGGAGCCGGCACCGTGCTGCTCGACCGCATGGCGCCGACGGGTCTCGAACGCTCGGCGATCACGTGGCTCGGACAGCGCCCGTACCTGTTTCCGGGATCGCTGGCCGACAACATCGCGCTCGGCCGACCGCAAACGCCCGAGCTGGAGGTCCTCCGCGCCGCGCATGCGGCCGGCCTCGGCGAGGTCCTGACGCGCCTCCCCGACGGCCTGCACACGCCGGTTGGCGAGCGCGGTTGGGGCCTCTCCGGCGGCGAGGCGCACCGCGTCGCGCTGGCCCGGACGTTTCTCAAGCGCGCGCCGCTGCTGCTCCTCGACGAGCCGACCGCTCACCTCGACGCCACCAGCGAGGCAGCGATCGTCGAGGTCATCCGCCGCCTCGCCCGCCATGCCACGACGATCGTCGCCAGCCACTCGCCCGCGCTGCTGGCCGCCTGCGACCGCGTGATCACGCTGGACCGGGGCCGGCTCGTCGCCTCGCCGATCCGAGTGCCCGTCGGGGAGGCGGCATGATCCGGCAGCTGCTCGGCGAACAGGCGACCGGCCGGCGCTTGGCCAGGCCGGCGGCGCTGACCGTGCTGGCGTTCGGGCTCGGCGTCGCGCTGCTCGGCCTGGCGGGCTGGTTCATCGCCTCCTGCGCGGTCGCCGGGCTGGCGGCGGCGAGCACGTTCTCGTTTCTGTTCCCCAGCGCCGGGGTGCAGGCGCTGGCCTGGGCGCGCACGCTGGGCCGCTACGGCGAACGGATCACCACCCACCAGGCGACGCTGGACCTCGTCGGGGCGCTGCGGACGAGCCTGTTCGCGCGGGCGCTGCGCCTCCCGCGCGACCGAGTCGCCGAGCTGCGCAGCAGCGAGCTGCTCGGCCGCATCACCGTCGACACCGACGCGATCGAGAGCCTGCTGCTGCGCAGCTCGTTTCCGGGACTCGCGGCGGCCGCGGCGCTGCTCGGCGCGGCCGGACTGTTCGCCTTGCTGTCCTTCACCCTGGCGATCCTGGCGGTGGCGGGACTCGCGCTTACCGCCGGCGCGCTCATGCTCAGCGCGAATCACCAGGCCGGCCGGCCCGCACAGGGCCTGGTGCTCGCGCGGGCCGAGGCCCGCCGGGCACTGATCGAGACTCTCGACGGGCTGCCCGAACTGCGATCCTTCGGCGCCGAGCCACGCGCCGCCGCGCACGTCGCCCAGCAGCTCGACCGGCTCGCCCACGGCCGCCGCAGACTCGCCCGACTGACGGCGGGCGGCCAGAGCGCCGGCACCCTGCTCGCCGACCTGACCCTGCTCGCCGTCGTCGCGACCGCCGCCGGCCTGCTTGCCACAGGCCCCCTGGCGGCGCCCGCCTTCGTGGCCGTCTGCCTCGTCGCGATCGCCGTCTTCGAGCCCGTCGTCGGCCTGCCTGCCGCGGTCACCGCGCGAGCCAAGGCGCGCGCCGCCTCCGCCCGCCTGACCGAGGCGTTCTCCGACCGCTCGCGGCAGGCCCCCACCCACGCCGTCCCGTCCCGCCCCTGGCCGATCGAGCTCGCGCTCGAGGACCACCACATCGAGCTCGCCCTCGCGCCCGGCCACACCGTGCTGCTCACCGGCGCCTCGGGAACCGGCAAGTCAACGCTCCTGCGCGCGATCGCCGGGCAGGCGGCGCCCGGCCTCGCCGTTCACGTCGGCGGCGTGAAAGCGTCGAATGTCGCCCCGGAGGCGCTCACCGGGCAGGTCACGCTGGTCGCCCAGGACGCGTACGTCTTCGACGGCACGATCCGCGACAACCTCCGACTGGCGGCCCCGGAAGCGAGCGAACCCCAGCTCTGGGAGGCGCTCGCGGCGGCCGCGCTCGACGACACCGTGGCCGGCTTCCCGGCCGGCCTCGACACTCCCGTCGGCCCCGGCGGCGAAGCGCTCTCCGGCGGCCAGCGCCGGCGCCTCAGCGTCGCCCAGGGCCTGCTCCGCCGCGCGCACGTGCTGCTGCTCGACGAACCCACCGAGGGCCTCGACACCGCGACCGCCGCGCGCCTGCTCGGCGGCGTCCGCGCGTTCGGTCAGGACGCCGCGCTCGTGATCGCCCTCCACGGGCGCCAGTCCCCGACGCTTCCCTGGACACCGACCGAACGCATCCACCTCGAGGCCGCGCGGGAATCGTGGTGACGGCAGCCACCCCGGTCGTGGAGCGCAGCCCATGATCGCGGGCCTTGCCACGCGGCAGACCTCCCGCGTGAGGAACCTGCGGCGGCGTCCCTGGTCCGCGGCGGAGCGCGCCGGGGTCATCGCCGTCGTGGCGATCGTCATGGGCTGCCTGTTCATCGCGACGTACTCGCTCGCGCTCGGCGACCCGGTGCCGCACCGCATCGACGCCGCATTGGTGGGCAGCCCGGCCGGGCACGCGCGCACCGTCACCGCGCTCGAGCACGTGGCGGATGGCACCCTTGCCTTCCGCCGCTACGCATCCGTCCCGGCGGCGCTGCACGCGATCGATGAGCAGCAGGTCTACGCAGCGCTCGACGTCACCGCGACGAGGCCGATCCTCTACGTGGCGAGCGCGGCCGGCGTGTCCGTGGCCCGGGTGCTGGAGCGGATCTCCAACGTCGATCCGACCGTCCGCATCGTCGACACCCATCCCCTCGCCGCCAGCGCGTCCGCCGTGCGTGCACAATCCTAGGACCGCGCTGAGGACGGGCCCGTCGGCACGGTGACCTGCGTTTCGTAGCCCAGGCGGCGTGCCTGGTCGAGGTCGACGACCTCGCGCCCGAACGGCGTTAGCGAGATCGGGATGAGCTTGAAGTTCGCCAGCCCGAGTGGGATCCCGATGATGGTCAGGCACATCAACGCCCCGGTGATGAGATGACCAAGAGCCAGCCACCAGCCCGCAAGCAAGAACCAGATGACGTTGCCGATCAACGACCCGGCGCCCGCGTCCGGTCGGCGCACGATCGTGCGGCCGAACGGCCACAGGCAGAACAGCGCAATCCGAGCGGACGCGATGCCGAACGGGATCGTGATGATCAGGACGAACATCACGAGCGCGACGATGGCGTACGCGAGGGCCATGATCGCGCCGCCGAAGACCAACCAGATGAGGTTGAGCAGCACCCGCACCCGGTCGACTGTAGGGCCTCGATGCGCCGCCCTCCATACCATCCGAACGCGGGTGCCGGCCTTTGTCGCCCGTCGCCGCGAAGACTCGCGGCGCTGCGGTCAGCTGGTCGCGATGATGATACGGCGCCAGGCGACTGGCCCGATCGGTGCAGCGATCCCGCTCGCGCCCGCTGGTCGGGACGCCCTGACTCGCCTCGTGATGCGCGCCGCCCACGCTACACGCCCTCGCGTACTTCCGGCTCAGCTGACCGCGAGCCTCGCCTGGCGGGACTGACGCGGACGCGCACCGTGTACGGCGCGCCCCAGCCACCTCTGTAGCGAACGTAGTAGGTGCGCCGGCAGCGCGGGTGGTAGCACGTAGCGCCACGTCGTCGTGGCGCGAACGTGCGTGCTCCACAGGACGACCTTGCGAGCCGACAGGATCTGGATGGTGGCATCCGGGCGGCCGGACGGCTCGAAGACGATGGGTGGGTCCTGGACGCCGGACAAGCGAACCGCGGGCGGGGGACACGAAACCGGCGCCTCGTCTGGCCCGAACAGTTCTTCGAGCTGGTGTGGGTGCACGACCCGGCCGAGGCACGCGCCAACCCATGCGCCTGGACCGTCGCGCCGACTGGACCGCCACCGCCGCGAGTCCAGTCGGTCTTGGGTTCCGCGGCCGGCTCGACCCCACGCACAGCGACGAGTTCTGGCCCTACGACGCGCTCGGACCACGCATCTGGACTCATCGAGACAACGAGCGAGCGCCCGAACGACCCCTGGTCTTCGTGCTGCAAACCACCGAGGACGAGATGGAGCAGCGCCGACCGCAGGCCTGGATGGCACGGGCCGTCGTGCACCGCCGTCCCGGCGAGCTGCGCGAAGTGCGCGTGCGCGGACCGTCAAAGGCCCGCGTGCCATTGTTCTTTGGACCACCGATCGTCTTCGAGCAGGGCGGGCACCTGCTGGAATTGGTCGTCGACGACGAAGGCACCTCGCGACCGGTCAGCGACGGCTTGATGATCCGCTCGTAGGGCGCCGCACTGGGCTCAAGGCACGAGCCACCGTGAAACCCCTCGCGTGCCGGCACGTGGCTGCTGGGTGTCGTCCGACCGAGCACTCCGCCCGATGGCCCGAGGCGACCGCCGGTGCCGCAGAGATCTTGCGCACGCCCGACATTCCGGGTCGCGTGGCGGCGCTATGCCTGCCCCACGACCTCACACACGTCAACACTCACGAAGGTCGCGGGAGCATCGGGCATGTCGCGCAGGCGGTTGAACGTCGCCTCGGCCACGCGCGCATTCGCCTCCGTGTCGAAGAGCCAGAACGAGTGCTGCATGAGGTCGCCATCGAGGGTCCTCGCCCAGTACGCCGCACCCGATCCGACCATGCCCTGGATCATCGAGACGCCGCCCTCCGCGATCATCGAACGCGTCTGCTCCTCCTGGCCGGGCTTGATCCTCACACGTCCGATGACCGCATACATGCCGCCCCCTCGTTGGGTTGAGTTCGAGCAATGCTACGCCCGAGATCGCGGGCAGAGCCGCCCGAGGAGGAGGCTGGTCCAGCCACGGCGGCATGCGGTCCTGCTGCCGTCTGGATGGGAACGTGTCTCCCGCCGATCTCCACACACGCCCGCCTCGGACGAACAGCGGGACGGTAGGCCCAAACGCCTACTCCGCGACCGCTTCATAGCCGACCGCGAGCGCCACGGAGAGTCGCCCACGCCCGTCCATCGCGCCTGCCGGCAAACGCAAGACCGCCCGGCCCGGCTGGGACGGCGGGCTCTTCGGCCACACCGACATCAACCGCCGCTGCGACCGCTTCCTAGGAGGCCCCGGTGATCCACACCAAGCATGACCCAGCGGCCGGCCGCCGAATCGGCGCCGGTGAGCGTGGGTGAATCGCTGGCTGATGGTGCGGGGCGAGGGTCAGGCGGCCGTGCGCGTCTCACCGCTAAGCGCGGGTTACCCGTAGAGCGGTCCGGGAGGCAATACCCGGCGCGCGCGCCCATCGCGATGGTTCGATAATTATCGAACGGTACCGAGTCTTCACTCATCTTCACGGTCCACTTCTATCCACGGAGACCAGTATGTACCGAAGGGTCTTTATCCCCGCCGCCACCGCCACCATCGCGGCCACGGCGCTGGCAGCCGCCGTCGGCGCCGCGCAGGCCGCCGCGCCCGTGCCGACGATCGAGGGCGCCTACCTGTACCTCGACCACGACACGGCCGGCAACCAGGACTTCGTGCGCGTGGTGTTTCGCACTGCCAAGCCGCTTCCGCGCCGGCGGTACGACGACTCGATCTCTGCGGGCATCTCGATCGACGGCGTCAGTCACTCGGTTGCCTCAGCGCGCAAGGCCGCGTCGATCTATACGGGCGCCGCGGAGGTCAAGGGCGGCTCGATCGCCACGTGGCACGGCGGCCGCACGATGACCCGCATGGGCGCCAAGATCGGACGCACGTTCACGGTCCGGTTCTTTACCCGCCAGGGCCCGTCGGTGGCCAAGAGGCTCGTGCTGCGCGCCGAGCGCAAGGGCGATGACTCCGGCAGGCCGCTCGTGCGGTAATCGACCACCACCAGGGATTCATCCAGCGCAAGCGCGCCTCGAGCGCCCGCGGCCGGTAGCCGCTCGACGTCCAGTGACAGCGTCCACTGACACCCACAGCCGCGCCGCGGAAGCGAGGCGGGCGCTTCGTGGAGTCTGTGGCAATCCGGGAGGTTGACTACCGATGCACGCCAATCCGAAAGGCTCGACCGCGATGTCACGACAACTCATGATTTCTGCCGCAGACACTCGACTCTTCGCTGTCGACGCACCGGGCGGCACGCCTGCCCTGCTCTTCCTCAGCGGCGGCTTCGGCACCGTGCAGAACTGGAGCCGCGTCATCCGCCGTCTCGACGGCAAGTACCGCACGGTGCGGTTCGACGCGCGGGCGCGCGGGAAGTCGGGTAGGTCGGCCGACTACTCCGTAGAGGCGGCCGTCGAGGACATCGGACGGGTCATCGACGCGACCGGTATCGAACGCCCAATCCTCGTCGGGTGGTCTCACGGCGCCACGATCGCGGTGCGATACGCGGCTCGGCAGCCCGGGCGGGTCGGCGGCCTGGTGCTCATCGATGGTGCTTACCCGATCGCCATGTTTGACGAGGCCGGAAAGCAGAAGGTCCGCACCCAGTTCCGTCGGCTGGGGTGGATCATGCGCATCCTGGCAGCGCTCGGCCGCTCAGCCCGGATGTCTCCCGCCGAGTCCGCGGACATCGTGATCGAGATGGACGCCGTCAACGGCGAACTCGGAGCCGACTTCGCGGCGCTGCAATGCCCGACGGTGTTCGTGGTTGGCACCGGAGCCCACTCGGGCGCCACCGAGGACCAGATGCGCACGGTGCGCGCTGCTGCCGCCGACGCTGAGGAGAGCAACAATCGCGTGTCCGTCTTCGCAACGACGCCCCACAAGCACACGCAGATCCTCAACAAGGCCCCCGACACCGTGGTCGCCGCGATCGAGGACGTCGTCCACGAGTCTTCCTGACTGGCGTTCGAACCGCCCTCGATTCACGGGCCGCCCAGGCTTAGCGCAGTCGGCGAGGGCGCTGTCGTCGTCCCGGACGTCCACCAAGCGATCGCCCGCAGGCGATCGTGGCGGCAACCAGCCCTACTTGCTCGCGCGGATGGCGCGTTCGAGCCGGGCGAACGCGTTCGGCACGCCGCGCCCGTGCTCGTCGCGAAGCTCCGGGGTGGGAAAGCCGGACTGGATGACGGTCATGAGCGTGCGGCCGTCCTGCGCCTCGAAGGTGAATTCGACCGCGAAGTCGAAGCTCGGCCGGTCGGGGCGGGACTCGGTGGTGGCGAGCACGATCCGTCGCGGACGGTCGATGATCTCGAAGACGCTGTGGTGGCGGTACAGGTGGTTCGGCGAGGGGCCGAACGTGACCGTCCAGAGGCCGCCCACGCGCAGGTCGCACTGCGACTGCACGATCCACGCCGGGTCGTCGGTGCCGTAGAAGGCCAGCTGGCCTCCGTGGCTGGTGAACGCCTCGAAGACGACGTCGGGCGGCGCGTCGATCACGCGCTCGAGTCGCAGCTCGTCGGTCATCGCCGCTCTTCCACGTACGCGCCGAACCGATCCAGCCGGCGCTCCCAGACGCGCCGGTAGCCGTCGATCCAGCTCGTCGCGTCATCGAGTTGCGCCGGGCCGAGCCGGCACTCGCGCGCACGGCCGACCTTCTCGGTGATGACGAGATCGACGTTCTCGAGGATGCCGACGTGCTTCTTGAGGCCGTTGAGCGTGAGGCCGAACGGCTCGGCGAGCTCGCCGATCGTGGCCGGCCCGTGCGCGAGCCGTTCGAGGATGCCCCGCCGCGTCGGGTCCGAGAGGGCGAAGAACGTCCGATCGAGTGTTCCGTTATGCTGCACCGATCGGTGCACTATACCCGAGAGAGGACATGACCTCGATCCAGCTCACAGCCCTGCCCGATGGTCCCTACCGGCTCGAAGGCCGCGTCACGATCCTCGATCGCGACGGGCGGCCGATCCCTGATCGCGGCTCGCCCGTCCACCTGTGCCGCTGTGGCCGCTCGGCCGACAAGCCGTTCTGCGATGGCTCGCACGCGCGCACCGGGTGGAAGGAGCACGCGTGAGCGGCGAGCCGGCGCCGCGCAAGCTCATCCTCTACATGTCGATGTCGCTGGACGGCTTCGCTGCTCGCCGCGACGGGACGATGGACTGGCTCGGCGAGGCACAGCCGTACGGCGACCACCGCCAGCGTGCGGTGGCGGAGCTGCTCGGCCAAACCGGCCTGCTGGTGCTCGGACGCCGCAGTGCTCAGGACATGGTGAAGGCGTGGCCGAGCTCGCGCAGCGCGACCGGGAAGTACATGAACGCGCTGGCGAAGGTCGTCTTCTCCAGCACGCTCAGCGACCTCGAGTGGAGCAACACGCGCGTCACCGACCGACCCGTGCAGGAGGAGGTCCCCAAGCTCAAGCGCCAGCCGGGCAAGAACATCGTCGTCTTCGGCGGAGCGAGCTTCGCCCGCTCGCTCGCTGCCCACGGCCTGATCGACGAGTACCGGATCAACGTCCAACCGGTCGCGCTCGGCGACGGCCTACCGCTGCTGCACGGGCTCCCGGAGCCACAGCGACTCGAGTTGGTCAGCAGCACCGCCTGGGCCGACGGACCCATCACCCAGACCTACGTCCCGCGCTGAAGGCCGCGAACAGGAAGGACGCACCCATGGCACGCGTCATCTGCGACATGTCGACGTCGCTCGACGGCTACGTCACCGGCCCGAACGACAGCCGCGAGCACCCGTTCGGCGACGGTGCCGAGATGCTGCACGACTGGATCTTCGACGCGGCGACCAACGAGGACCGGGCCATCCTGCAGGACATGCTCGACAACGTCGGGGCCATCGTCATGGGCCGTACATCGTTCGACAAGAACGAGGGCGACGGAGGCTGGGGCGACAGCGGCCCGGTCGGCGACATCCCCTGCTTCGTGGTCACGCACCACATGCCGGCCAGGACCCATCCGCCGCTCTACACCTTCGTCACCGACGGCGTGGCCAGCGCGATCGAGCAGGCCAAGCACGTGGCCGGCGACAAGGTCGTCGGCCTGCACGGCGCGACCGTCATGCAACAGGCACTCCCCCTCGGCCTGGTCGACGAGATCCGGGTGCACGTGATCCCCGTCCTGCTCGGCGGCGGCACGCCCCTGTTCTCGACCCTGGACTCGGCGATCAGCCTCGAACGCACCCAAGCGCGCGTGACCCCCGCCGCGACGCACCTGGGATTCCGTGTGGTGCGGTATCCGGTGGTCGCCGCGGCCGGTCGTGAGCGGCGCAGGTCGAAGCGCGAGATTACGAACACGTAGAAGGCGAGACCGAGCAGGAACCGAGCCAGCGCGGCGTCCAGCAGCCAGGGCGCACGCTCATGCTCGGCCCGCGTGCCCGACAGAACGGGGAGCGATTCGGTCGAGACGGTGAGCACGAGGGAGACACCGACGGTCGGGGTAACCTCGGTCGGTCGTCTCGACGCTCGGACTCGACAACGTCGAGGTTCGTGTCGGTGATGTCCACGACGTCGATGGGCAGGCACTGGGAGGCGCGTTTGACCTCGCATACACTCGGCTCTTCTTGATGCACCAGCGCGACCGGCGCGGACGATGGAGCGGATCGGCGCGTTGCTGCGTCGAGGTGGGTGGATCGTCGCTCACGAGGCGCTTCGCACCCCGCCGCCGCGCTCGTCGCCACCGCTCGGTGCCCTCACCACCTATCGTCGCTCCGGAGCTGGGCTTCGACCTTCACGCAAGCACGGTCGCTGTCGCGAAGGGCCGCGCCATCCG
>DASXAA010000055.1:0-7789 GCA_036407035.1 Thermoleophilaceae bacterium
CGCGAGGCGCAGGCGCACCGCGCCGACGTCGCAGCGGTCCCCGTCCACGTCGAAGCCGACGGCCCGCCACGCGTCCGGATCGTCGGCGATGACCAGCTCGTCGACCGTGGGCTGCACGGCGGCGCAGCCTACTGCCGTCCGGCGTCGCCCTTCTTCGCCTGGCCGGGCGGCACGTGCTCCGCCGCCGGGGACTCGGCCTCCGGCGCCGCGGCGGGCGCCTTCGTCTTGGGCGCCTTCTGCGACGGGCCGTGGCGCACCTGACCCGGCGGGGGCGCCTTCGCCCGCACGCCGTTCTGCGGCTTCATGGGCTTGACCTCCTCGGCGCCCCGCCCCACGCCGCGGCCGTTCGCATGCGAGCTCTGTCCGTGGTCGTTGCCCGCCGCCGGCGCCGGGGCTGCCGCGGGCACCTGGGCCTCGGGTGCGGCCGAATTCGCACGGCCCCGGGCACGCCGGCGCGCGCCCGACCTCGCCTGGCCGCGGCGCTCGGCGCCGTCCGCGCCCGCACGCTCCGCACGACGCGGCGCGCTCGCGGGCGAGGCCGCGCCATGCACCGCCGGCGCGGCCGGAGAGGGCCACTGCGCCGAGGACGGCAAAGACCCGGCCGGTCCCGGCTCGGCCCGCGGGGCCGCCGGCGGCGCGGCCGGCTCATGAGCGCGCTCCACGATCGCCGTGCCGGCCACGGCGCCGCCTCCGGTCAACACCGCCACCACGGCCACGTTCGCCGCGGTCGCACCGAAGCCGGTGGCCAGCCCGCCGGCGGCGCCGCCACCGAGCCCGGCCGCGGCGAGCACGCTCGACTTCAGCTTCAGGGTCGGCACCACCGGCAGCGCCGCGGCGAGCATCCCACGCTGCTGCTTGACCTGATCCTGGAACTCGGAGCACCCGGCGCAGTGGCGGAGGTGATGGCGCAGCTCGTTGCGCCTCAGCGAGCCGCCGCGCAGGCTCGCGATCTGCTCGCGGACCTCCGCGCACGGTCGCTCCCGGGCCTCGCGCCGCTCGATCAGGCCCGTGCGGGCCCGGAACACGAGCGCCTTCACCTTCTCCACGCGGCACCCCAGGACGGCGGCCACGTCGGCATGCGACAGGTCGCCCACCTCGGACAGGAGCAGCGCGGCTCGCTGCTCCTGCGGGAGCTCGCGCAGGTCGCGCAGCAGGTCGCGCAGCTCCGCGCGCCGCTCCACCTGCTCGGCGAGCCCCTGCGTCGGCAGCTCCAACTCGTGTGCGAGCTCCTCGCGGCGGGAGCGCAGCAGCGACAGGCACCGGTTGCGCGCGATCGTGAATAGCCACGGCTTGAGCCGAATCTCGCGCTCGTCGCGCAGGAGGCCGCGGTAGGCGGCGGCGAAGGTGTGCTGCACGGCATCCTCTGCCTCCTCGCGCGACCCGAGCATGTGCCGGCAGAAGGCGAGGATCGCCGGCCCGTGGCGCTCGAAGGCGACCTCGAACGCGGCGTCGCCGCCGCGGCGGATCTGGGCGACCAGGCGATCGTCTGACGCGAGCACGAGAAGCCGCTTCGATGCGAGCGGACTCCCGAGGGTCCGCGCGGGTAGGGAGATCGTGCGCACCTGGGGAGACTCCTACCCCGCGTATCGGCCGTCAACGCACCCATCACCACTGGAACGCGGGCGGCGTGGCCAGGTTGGGCAGAACTTCAGAACCTTCGCGCCGATGCCGCGTTCAAGTCATCGATGACCCACGGGGAGGGACGACACATGCGCAGAGGACTGATCCTGGCATTGGCGATGCTGGCGGCGGTGGCGCTTCCGGCAACGGCCGCGGCGAAGCCGCCGAGCAAGGCGGACAAGCGGCACGCGGCCAAGGAATGCCGGGCGGAGCGCGGGACCACCGATGCGAGCCGCGAGGCCTTCAAGGCGAAGTACGGCAACTTCGGCAAGTGCGTGTCCGCGCGGGCCAAGGAGATCAAGGCCGAGCGCAAGGAGGCCCGCACGAACGCCGCCAGGGAATGCCGCGATGAGCGCGAGTCGATGGGAGTCGACGCGTTCCGCGACAAGTACGGCACGGGCCACAACAAGAAGAACGCGTTCGGCAAGTGCGTGTCCCAGCACGCCACGTCGCGGGGGGAGCAAGACCAGCCCTGACCCGGGCTGCCGCGCCGTTGCTCACGTGCTGGTCGGGCGGCCGGTCGTGAGCGCGGCGCGGATCGTCAGCTCGCGAAGTCCCGCAGCGCCTGCCGGGCGCCCTCGGTGACCGGCGGGCCGTGGGCCATCAGGAGCGCGTCGAACTCCACTTCTCCGGCGATCCGCGCGTAGGCCTCCCGCAGGCCGCGCTTGACCTCCTCCGGGTCGTCGCCCATCAGGAAGTCCGGCACGAACGCGAGCCCGCCGTCTCCGGCGATCACGCCGTCGGCGACCGACAGGGCCCCGGCGTCCACCAGGTGCAGCGCCGCCTCGTCGGGACAGATCGCCCCCACCTCCAGCACGACGATCCCCGGGGCGGCCTCATCGCCGGGGGCAAACCCGCGCACATCCGTGCCGGAGAACTCGTGCAGGCCCGCCTCGTGGCAGCGCACCTCGCAGCCGAAGGCCTCGACGAAGCGCCCGCTGTGGCGGTAGTGGTGCCGGTTCGTGAGCAGGATGACCTCGGGCCGGCGGTCGCCCTCGAACCAGTCGAGCCCCTCGTCGGGGAGCATCGGGTCGATCAGCGCCCGCGCGTCCGCCGCGAAGTGCGAATGCACGTCCTGGCGGATGCCCTCGTGGTACGCGCTCCAGTGGAATAGGCCGGGAAGGATCTCGTCCATGACCTCGGCAGCATAGGTTTTATGGCCGCATGGGAGCGATCGTCGCGCGCGCGCCGCTGCGAGTGGCCCTCGGCGGAGGCGGCACGGATCTGCCTTCCTACTACCGCGACCACGGCGGCTTCGTCGTCTCCACCGCGATCGACCGCTACGTGCACATGCTCGTGACGGCCAACTTCCAGCGCCGCTACCGCCTCAAGCACCTCGAGTGGGAGGAGGTGGACGAGCCGGCCGAGGTGCGCCATCCGATCCTGCGCGAGACGCTCGCGCGCCACTGGAACGGCGGGCCGCTCGAGCTCGCCTCGGTCTCCGACGCGCCGCCCGGCACCGGCCTCGGCTCGTCGGGCGCGTACGGCGTCTGCGCGGTGGCGGCGCTGCGCTGCGCCGCCGGCGAGGAGTCCTCGCCGGCCGAGCTGGCCGAGGCCGCCTGCTCGATCGAGATCGACGTGCTCGGCCGCACCGTCGGCAAGCAGGACCAGTACGCGGCCGCGTTCGGCGGCGTCCGCGCCTACACGTTCAACCCGGACGACACCGTCGACGTGCGCTCGCTCGACCTGCCCGGCGAGGTCACGGACGCGCTAGCCGACCGCTTCCTGCTCTTCTTCACGGGGAGCGAGCGCTCAGCCTCCGAGCTGCTCTCCGGGCAGGTGTCCGGGACGCGGGCGGGCGACCCGCGGGTGAGGGGCGCGCTCGACCGCCTGCGCGAGCTGGCCTACGAGACCTGCTCGGCGCTGGAGTCCGGCGACCTCGACCGCTGCGGCGACCTGATGAACGAGCACTGGGAGGCCAAGCGCCTGCGCGCGCCCGGCACGGTGACCCCCGAGATGGACGCCCTCCGCGAGCGCGCGCTGCGCGCCGGCGCGCGCGGCGTGATCTCACTCGGCGCCGGCGGCGGCGGCTTCGTGCTCGTTTACAGCGGCGACCCGGAGCGCACGCGCGCGGCGATGGATGAGGCCGGCGCCCCGGAGCTCGTCTTCGGGCTCGACTCCGACGGCTGCGCGGCCGTCAGGACGCCGTTCCGCTAGGCGCCGGCGCCGCCTCGGCGCGGGGCTCCGCGCGCGGGCGCCCGATGTAGAGCACCGACACGAGCAGCCCGCCGAGCGCGAGCAGCGCGACCGTGCGGAAGCCCCACTGCATGCCGGACACGAAGGCGTCGCGCACGACGTCGATCAGACGGTCCGCGGTGCGCTCGGAGAAGCGCGCGAGCAGCTGCGCCGACGACTCCGTGCCCGCCAGCGCGCCGTGCAACGCGTTCTGCTCGCCGCCGTCGAGGCCGGACCCGGCGAGGTCCTTCTGGAGCGAGTCCTCCGCCGCGGTCGTGAAGATCGTCGTGGTCAGCCCCAGCCCGATCGAGCCGCCGGCGACCTGGAACATGTAGACGAGCCCGCCGGCGAGGCTCGAGCGCGAGGGGTCGAGCGCGGTGACGGCCGTCGTCGTGATCGACGAGTAGAAGAGCCCGATCCCCATGCCCAGCACGAGCATCCCCGGCACGAGCGCGCCCCAGCCCCAGTCGCGCGAGATGAGCGAGAGCAGGACGCTGCCGGCGAACAGGCAGGACGCGCCGGCGGTGATGATCGTCCTCGCACCGAGCCGCTCGTACAGCGTTCCGGCGGCGAACGAGGTGGCCGCGAACGTCGCCATCAGCGGCAGCAGCGCCAGGCCCGCCTCGAACGGGCTGTAGTCGAGGATCTTCTGCACGAACTGCGGCAGGTACACGAGCGCGGCGAAGAAGGTGGCAGACATCAGCAGTACGGCGAGGCAGGCGGCGCGGAAGGTCGCGTTGCCCATCACGTCGCCCGGCACGAGCGCGTTCGCGCCCGCGCGGCGCTCGATCGCCGCGAACGCGGCCAGCAGCACGACGCAGCCGGCGAACAGCGCGAGGATGCGCGGGTCGGTCCAGCCCCAGTCGGTCACCTGGTCGAGCGCGATCAGCAGCGCCACGAGCCCGGTGGAGAGCGTCGCGACGCCGGCGTAGTCGAGCCGCTCGCCGGCGTCCTCGCCACGCGACTCGCGCACGGTCCGTGCGGTCACGAAGCAGGCGAACAGCGCCACGGGCAGGTTGAGGAAGAGGATCCAGCGCCAGCTGAGCGCGTCCGTGAGAAAGCCGCCGATCAGCGGGCCCATGGCGTTCCCGAACCCGGCCGCGCCCAGGATCAGGCCGCCCGCGAGGCCGGCCTTGTCGTCCGGCAGCACGTCGAAGGTCATCCCGAGGACGGCCGGCCACATCATCGCCCCGCCGACGCCCATCAGGGCGCGGCACGCGATCAGCCACAGCTCACTCTGGGCGGCGCCGCCAAGCACGGAGAAGCCGGCGAAGATCGCGGCGCCGGTGAAGAACATGCGCCGCCGCCCGAGCATGTCGGCCAGCCGCCCGCCGGTCACGATCAGCACCCCGAACACGAGCGCGTAGGCGTTGATCACCCACTGGACGGTCGACACGTCGGCGTCGAAGTCGCTCTCGATCTTCGGCAGCGCGACGCTCATCGAGGTGAAGTCGTTGGCGATCACGAACACGCCCGCGGCCATCGCGACGAGCGCGAGCCTCGTGCCGCGATCGAGTCCGGCCATGGCTCGACCGTAGCCGCTCGAGAGGATGCGTGCCAGCGATTTGGTTAGTGTGCGCGGCCGTGTTCGAGCTCGCGGTCACCGGCTTTCAGATCTCGCTGTGGCTCCACATCACGGCCGCGGTCGTGGGGCTCGGCGCCACGTTCGCGGAGGCGCTCGCGTTCCCGGTGGCGATGTCGCTCGACCCGCGCCACCTGCCGTACGTGCACCGGCTGCAGCGGTCGATCAACCAGTGGCTGGCCTCGCCGGCGCTGCTCGTGATCCTCGTGACCGGGATCTACCAGGTGAGCGACGCCGACCTCGACTTCGGCGACGCCTGGATCAGCCTGTCCTTCTTGATCGTGTTCGCGCTCGGCGGCATCAATGGCGCGTACTTCATCCCCACGGACCGGCGACTCGAGGCGCAGGTGAGCGAGGAGATCGCGGCGGCGGGCGACGGCGACGTGACGCTCTCGGACGACTACCAGCGCGCCGCGCGGCTCGAGGGGATCGTCGGCGCGGTGACCGGGGTGCTCGTGGTGATAGCGATCTACCTGATGGTGGTGAAGCCCGGGGCGTAGCCGGCGTTGTGTGCGCGAGCGCACACAACGCCGTACACGTTTGTGTTTAGCCTGCGTTCCATGAGCGCGTCACTGCCCCCCGGTCCACGGCTGCCGGCGGCGGTCCAGACGCTCGCCTGGTGGACGCGCACGATCCCGTTCTTCGAGCGCTGCCGCGAGCGGTACGGCAAGCGCTTCACGATCCGAATGCTGCAGAGCCCGCCGTTCGTGTTCACCTCGGACCCCGACGACGTCCGGGAGATCTTCACCGCGCCGCCCGACGTGCTCCACCCCGGCGAGGGGGCGAAGATCCTCGAGCCGGTCGTCGGCGCCAACTCGCTGATCCTCCTCGACGAGGGCGCCCACCTCGCGCAGCGCAAGCTGATGCTGCCGGCCTTCCACGGCGAGAGGATGGAGCGTCTCTCCGGGCTCGTGGCCGAGGTCGCCGAGCGCGAGGTGGCGAGCTGGCCGCGCGGCACGCCGGTGGCCCTGCACCCGCGGCTCCAGGCCCTCACGCTCGAGGTGATCCTGCGCGCCGTGTTCGGGCTCCAGCCGGGACCGCGCCTCGACTCGCTGCGCGCCCGGCTCATGTCGATACTCGAGATGAGCGTGCGGCCGGCGTCGATGGTGCCGGGGCTGCGGCGCGGGCCCGAGTGGGCCAGGTTCATCCGACAGCGCGAGGAGACGGACGCTCTGTTGTTCGACCTGATCGATGAGCGCCGCCGCGACGGCGGAGGCGGCGACGACGTGCTCGCGATGCTGCTCGACGCGCGTCACGAGGACGGCTCGCCGATGACCGAGCAGGAGCTGCGCGACGAGCTTATGACGCTGCTGGTCGCGGGCCACGAGACCACCGCGTCCGAGCTGGCCTGGGCGTTCGAGCGGCTCGCCCGCGCGCCCGGCGTGACGCGCCGGCTGACCGACGAGATCGACGGCGGGGACGGCGACGCATACCTGACCGCGACCGTGTACGAGACGCTGCGCCACCGCCCCGTGCTGCCGAACGCGGCCCCGCGCTTCGTCAAGCAGCCGGTCACGATCGGCGGCTGGGACTACCCGGCGGGCGTCTGCCTGGCGGCGAACTCGTACCTGCTCCACCACGACCCCGAGATCTATCCCGACCCGTACGTGTTCCGCCCAGAGCGTTTCCTCGACGAGTCGCCCGGCACCTACACATGGATCCCGTTCGGGGGCGGCCGGCGGCGCTGCCTCGGCGCCAGCTTCGCGATGCTCGAGATGAAGCTCGTGCTGCGCGCAGTGCTCTCGCAGAACGAGCTCGAGATCGCCGGCGACAGGACCGAGCGCACCCGCCGCCGGGCGATCACGCTCAGCCCGCGCGCGGGCGCGCGCACGGTGCTGCTGGAGCGAGGGCCCGCCTCCGCCGAGGCCGATTCCCGGTCGGCCTTCGCCGCCTAAGGCTCTTAGCGGAACCGCTCGGCGCCCGCGCCCGTATTACCGGTGGCAACGCCCCCACCACGGATTGGTGGTGGTACCTTCAGCAATGAGGAGGTCGGGCATGCGTCTTCCGGTGAAGTCCGAGACCGACGCGTTCCGCATCGCGTGGGGTTCGGCGATCCTGATCGGCCTCTGCCTTGCGCTCGGCGCGCTGGTCGCGCCGGTTGCGGGCGTGGCGCTGTTCGCCGGCGCCGTGCTGGGCGCGATCGGCTGGGACCTCTCGAAGGAGGACACCGACCGCTTGCCGGTGCTCCGCCAGGCCGCGCGCTCGGCGCCCGCCAGCCCGCGGGACGGGCGCGCACGGATCCTCGTGATCGCGAACGAGACGATGGTCGGCCGCGAGCTGCGGCAGGAGCTCCTGCGCCGCGGCGCGGCGCGGTCGGAGCTGAGGGTCGTGGCGCCGGTGCTGCCGTCGCGCGCGCACTACATCGCCTCGGACGTGGATGGCGAGCTCGCCGAGGCGCGCGCCCGTCTCGAC
>DASXAA010000056.1:0-4478 GCA_036407035.1 Thermoleophilaceae bacterium
CGGCGGCCTGGAGATCGCGCTGGCGTGCGACCTGCGGATCGCCACCGCGGGCGCCTACCGGCTCGGGACGCCCGAGGTCACGCTCGGACTGCTGCCGGGCAACGGCGGCACGCAGCGCCTGACGCGCATGCTCGGGACCTCGCGCGCGCTCGACCTGCTGCTGACCGGCAAGACGCTGACACCGCAGCAGGCGCACGAGTGGGGCCTGCTGGCGGAGGTGTTCGAGGACGAGGCCGAGGCGGAGGTGTACATCGAGGGCCTCGCCGCCGGGCCGGCGCTGGCGCTGCGCAACATCAAGCGCTGCGTCTACGAGGGCGGCCAGCTGCCGCTCGACGAGGGCGTTGCGCTCGAGGGCCGGCTGGTCGAGGAGCTGTTCCGTTCGGAGGACGGCCACGAGGGCCTGACCGCCTTCGTCGAGAAGCGCCCGCCGGCCTTCACCGGGGCATGAGCACCGAGACCGCCACCACCCACGCCGGCGCCTTCATCGGCGGCGCCGAGCACCGCAACGGCGGCGAGCCGCTGCCGGTCACGAACCCGGCGACCGGCCGGGTGTTCGCCGAGGTCCCTGGCGGGAGTGCCGAGGACGTCGGCGCCGCCGTGGACGCCGCTGGGCGCGCCTTCCCCGAGTGGTCGGCGCTTGCCGTGTCCAAGCGGGGCGAGATCCTCGGGCGGGCGGCGCACCACGTGGAGCAGCACCTCGACGAGCTGATCCCGCTGCTCACGCGCGAGCAGGGGAAGACGCTGCGCGACTCGCGCATCGAGGTCACGAAGGCGATCGACACGCTGATGCACTACGTCGGGCTGTCGAAGGCGCTGCGCGGGGCGCACACGCCGAACCTGGACCCGGGCGTGGACGGCATCGTCCTGCGGCGGCCGCTGGGGGTCGTGGCCGCGATCGTCCCGTGGAACTTCCCGACGACGCTCCTCTCCAACAAGCTGGCGCCCGCCCTCGTCGCCGGCAACACGGTGGTGGCGAAGCCGGCGGGCACCACGCCGCTGACCACGCTGCGGTTCGCGGAGCTGCTGGCCGAGGGCGGCCTCCCGCCGGGGGCCTTCAACGTCGTGACCGGCAGCGGGTCGGCGACCGGGGAGGCGCTGGTCGGGCACCCGGCGGTCCGCAAGGTGGCGTTCACCGGCTCGACCCCGGTCGGCGAGCGGATCATGGCGCTGGCCTCGAAGGGCACGAAGCGCGTGACGCTCGAGCTCGGCGGCTCCGATCCGATGATCATCTGCGACGACTCCGACCTGTCCGCGGCGGCGTCGGCGGCGTCGATGGGGCGCTACTACAACTGCGGCCAGGCCTGCCTGGCGATCAAGCGCGTGTACGTGTTCGACTCGGTTGCGGACGAGGTGATCGAGGCGATCACGCAGAAGGCGAGCAAGCTGAGGGTCGGCCCGGGCGACGCCGAGGGCTCGCAGATGGGTCCGCTGCACACGGCGGGTCAGCGCGAGGAGGTCGCCGGCCAGGTCGAGCGCACGCTGGCGCTGGGCGGCCGGCTCGCGGCCGGTGGCGCGCCGCCCGAGGATCCCGAGCTGGCGGACGGCTTCTTCTACATGCCGACGGTCGTCGTCGACCCGCCGCACGACTCGCCGATGGCCACCGAGGAGGTGTTCGGGCCGGCGCTGCCGATCTGGCGCGTGGCCGGCTTCGAGGAGGCGATCGAGCGGGCGAACGCGTCGCAGTTCGGCCTCGGCTCGTCGGTATGGACGCGCGACCTGCACCGCGCGCGCGAGGCGGCCGAGCGGATCGAGGCCGGGTACACGTGGATCAACTCGCGCACGAAGGTGTACGACGAGCTGCCGTTCGGCGGCTGGAAGTCCTCCGGCTACGGCAAGGAGCACGGCGAGGAGGCGTTCGACTACTACACCGAGGCGAAGTCGGTGGTGGTGAAGAGCGGGGGATGAGCCACAACGCGAGCCTGGTCGTTGACCGCAACCTCGAGGCCGGCCGCGAGGGCAAGGCCGCGGTCCTCGCGCCGGACCGCACCCTGACCTACGGCGACCTGTCGCGCGAGATCGCCCGCTGGGGCAACTTCCTGCGAGCGGCGGGCATCGGCCGCGAGGACCGCATCCTGCTCGTGCTCGACGACACCACGGCGTTCCCCGTCGCGTTCCTCGGCACGATGCGGATCGGGGCGGTGCCGATCCCCGGCAACCCGCTCGACCGCGTGGACAACTACGCGTACTACCTCGAGGACAGCTACGCGAAGGCCGTGGTCGTCGACTCCGCGCTGCTGCCGAAGCTCGAGGAGGCGATGGGCGACCGAGCCGATCTGCTCGTGGTCGTCGCGAACGGCGACGCCTCCGGCCACGTCGCGATGGCCGACGCGCTCTCGGGCCAGCCCGAGGAGCTGGCGGCCACGCCGGCGCATCGCGACGACATGGCCTTCTGGCTCTACAGCTCGGGCTCGACCGGGCGGCCGAAGGGCGTCGTGCACCTCCACCACGACATCGAGGTCACGTGCGAGACCTATGCGCGCAACGTGCTCGGGATCGGCGAGCAGGACGTGTGCTTCTCGACCACCAAGCTCTTCCATGCCTACGGGCTCGGCAACGGGCTGTCGTTCCCGTACTGGGCCGGGGCGACCAGCGTGCTGCTGGCCGGCAGGCCGACGCCGGACGCGATCTTCGACATGGTCGAGACCCACCGCCCGACGCTGTTCTTCAGCGTGCCCGCGCTGTACGCGGCGATGCTCAAGTCCGGCGCCGCGGAGCGCGACTTCTCGTCGGCGCGCGCATGCGTGTCGGCGGCGGAGGCGCTGCCCGCCGCCCTCCAGGAGCGCTGGCGCGACGCCACCGGCAAGCCGATTCTCGACGGCGTCGGATCGACCGAGATGCTCCACATCTACTGCTCGAACACGATGGACCACCTGGTGCCCGGAACGTCCGGGCGGCCCGTGCCCGGCTACGAGCTGCGGATCGTCGACGAGTCGGGCCGCGAGCTGCCGCCCGGCGAGCCCGGCGACCTGCTCGTGCGCGGCGACAGCTGCGCGGCGTTCTACTGGCACCAGCACGAGAAGTCCGTGCACTGCATGCGCGGCGACTGGTTCTACACCGGCGATCGCTACGTGCAGACCCCGGAGGGCGACTACGCCTACCAGGGCCGAGCCGACGACATGGTGAAGGTCGGCGGGCTGTGGGTGTCGCCCGCCGACGTGGAGGCATGCCTGGTGCAGCACCCGGCCATCTCCGAGGCGGCCGTGATCGGGGTGATCGCGGACGACGTGAGCCGGATCAAGGCGTTCGTGATCGCGACCGACGCGCCCGCCGACCCGAACGTGCTGGCGGAGGAGCTGCGCGGGTGGTGCAAGGAGCGCCTGCGCCGCTACGAGTACCCGCACTTCATCGAGTTCGTGACCGACTTCCCTCGCACGGCGACGGGCAAGATCCAGCGGTTCAAGCTCCGCGAGCTGGAGGCGAGCCGGCAGCCGGCCTGACGATCTGCCGCCGCTGGCACGGCAATGGTACTCTTCGGGCATGCGTGCCACCATTGACAAGGCAGGGAGGCTGGTAATCCCGAAGCCATTGCGCGACGAGCTCGGGCTCCGGCCTGGGGAGGTCGAGGTGAGCGCACAGGGTGCCGGCCTGCGCGTGGAGCCGGTCATCGAGGACTCGCTCGAAGAGCGCGACGGCCGGCTCATCATCCCGGTCGCGGGCGTACCGGTCGATGACGAGGTCGTCCAGTCTCTCCGCGATGCCGGACGCAGGTAGCGGGCCGGACCTCCTCGTCGACACGAGCGTGGCGGTCGCACTCGTGGTCGCGGATCACGAGCATCACGAGGCGGCGCTCCGCGCGTTGGGAAACCAGCGGCTGGGACTCGCGGGACATGCGGCGTTCGAGACTTTCTCGGTGCTGACGAGACTGCCGCCGCCGGCACGGCGTTCACCGGCAACCGTGGCTCGCGTTCTCGCGGTGGGCTTCCCCCACAGCAAGTTCCTCGGGGTCCGGACCGCTACCTCGTTGCTCGCGGAGGTGGCCGCGCTCGGAATCGCCGGTGGAGCCGTGTACGACGCCCTCGTCGGGGCGTGCGCCAGGGAGCACGGGCTCGCCCTCGCGACACGCGACGCTCGTGCGGTCGAGACGTACCGTGCCCTCGGTGTCCCGATCGAGTTGGTTGCCTGAAGGCAGTGTCAGCAGGTGGCCGTGATCAGGCAGTCTCGGGCGGAACGTCGTCGCGCTCGCGAGCGCAGGATTGTCGATGTCACGCGCGAGTTGCTGGACGAGCGCGGGTTGCAGGGGGTGCAGGTCGACCGTATCGCCCGCCGGGTGGGGATCAACAAGGCTCTGATCTACCGGCACTTCGCTTCCAAGGAGGAGTTGTTCGCGTTGACGATTACGCGCTATCTGGCCGAGATCGAGGCGCTGCTTGGGGAGCTGGACGAGGAGTCGAGCGAGCCGCGCGAGCGGCTCCGCCGCGGCTTTGAGTCGTTCGCGGATTACGGGATCGGGCATCCCGCCTTCCTCGATTGCGCGGTGT
>DASXAA010000057.1:0-3441 GCA_036407035.1 Thermoleophilaceae bacterium
CGGGCCGACCCGCTGTACGAGCAGGTAGTACGCGTGGCTGAGGATGGTGGAGTTGCAGTGCGGATCCGGCTCGTTCGGGAACGGCGTGTCGTCGTAGTCCCTCATGTGGGCCGGATACGGCGTGCCGAGGCAGAGGTGCCGGCCCGGGTTCACCCAGTCGCGGCTGGCGCCGCTGCCGCTCTCCTCCGCGAAGGTCGCGTCGCCGCGGTCGTAGTCGTAGGCGAACATGTCGGCGATCCCCTCCTCGACCTCGACCGCCTGGTGGCTCGAGCCGCCGACGAAGCGGTCGCCCGCGTAGACCCAGTCCATCACGTGCCCGTACTCGTGTGCCACGACGTCGTTGAACGAGTTGGCCGGCATGACGTCGTCGTGGGAGATGTCCACGACGAGGCTCAGCCGGGCGGCCTTCGAAGTGAAGCCCGGGACGTCGCCGACCACGTTCCAGTCGCTGGCGAGGTTCGGCTCCGGGACGCGGTAGTTGCCGCAGTACCCGTAGCGCACGCAGATGGTGCGGGCCACGTTCTCGGCATTGAGCGAGATGCGGTCCATCACGACGGTCCGCGGCCTCGAGAAGCGCGCCTCGCTCAGACGGGGCCAGCTCGAGTCGAGCCGCGGGTTGCCGGTGACGTCGAACCTCGCGTAGATGCCCCGACCGGGCAGCTTGCCGTCGAACACGCTCAGCAGGTTCGTCAGCGAGCTCGCCCGAGCGGCGGGGCCGCCGCCGGCTGCCGCGCGCGCGTCCGCGCCGGCGTCCGGGCGGGACGCCATGCCCGGCCAGCGGGCGATCACCCTGCCGGTCTGGGCGTCGACCACGACGCAGAGGTCGCTCTGCGTCTCCGCGGTGGGCCCGCCGGACCGCTCGACCTGCACGACCCAGGCGCGGCGCGGGCGGCGCGGCTTCGCGCCGCGGGCCGCGGTGGGCTTGCCCGCGTACGCGACCGCGTACGGCCGGGAGGCGCTCCCCGATCCGCGCACGGCGCGCTTCGCGATCGCGAGCGCCCGCGCGCGTGTCACCTTGGCCGAGCCGGCCGCGGGACCGGGCCTCGCGGGCACGACGGTGGCGACGATCGACCCGACGCTGCCGGCCGCGACCGTCACGTCGACCTGGCTCCAGACGAGCCGCAGCTTCCCGGCGGTCTGGTGGAACCGCAGCCGGGTGGACGCCGGGGCGCCCTCCCCGCCGGCGATCCGCAGCCGCTCGGCGAGCTTGAGGCCGGCGCCCCGCCGAAGGCCGAGCCGGCGTGCGTTGCGGGCCAGCGCCGTCCTGGCCAGCCGCTCGGCGGGCGCCGCGGGCGGCAGGCCCAGCTGGTGCGCGGACCGGTTCACGTCGATCGTGCGCGTCCATGGCTGCTTGCCGGGGGCGGCGCCGGCCGCGGCCGGCGACGCTAGGGCGAGCGCGGCGACCGCGGCCAGCGCGGCGGGGATGTGGGATCTGTGTGGCACGGGAGACCTCCGAAAGGGGTGGGGGGTGTTGCCCTTGAGACTCCGGCCGGCGCCGATCCTTTCCGAGAGCGCCCGATACGCTGACGCCATGACCACCACCGAGACCGGCGTTCGCCTGCTCGACAACTACGTCGCGGGCAGCTGGACACCCGCCACCTCCTCCGACGCGCTCGACGTGACGAACCCCGCCACCGGCGAGGTGCTCGCGCGCGTGCCGCTCTCGTCCTCCGGCGACCTCGACGCCGCGGTGCGCGCCGCGCGCGAGGCGCTACCCGCCTGGCGGGCTGTGAGCGTGATCCAGCGCGGTCGCATCCTGTTCGGCCTGCGCGAGCGGCTCGACGCCCGCCGCGAGGAGCTCGCGCGCTCGGTGACGACGGAGATGGGGAAGACGATCGTGGACGCCCGCGCCGAGGTGGCGCGCATGATCGAGATGGTCGAGTGCGCCTGCGCGATCCCGACCACGATGCAGGGGCGGATCCTCGAGGACGTGTCGCGCAACGTGGACGCGGAGACCGTGCGACAGCCCGTCGGCGTGTGCGCGGCGATCGTGCCTTTCAACTTCCCGGCGATGGTGCCGTTCTGGTTCCTGCCGTTCGCGATCGCGTGCGGCAACACGTTCGTGCTGAAGCCCTCGGAGCAGGTGCCGCTCACGCAGCAGATCGCGTTCGAGGCGCTCGACTCGCTGGACCTGCCGCCGGGCGTGGTCAACCTGGTCAACGGCAGCCGCGAGGTGGTCGAGGGCATCCTCGACCACCCGGGCATCGACGCGGTGTCGTTCGTCGGCTCGGCGCCGGTGGCGCGGATCGTCTACGAGCGCGCGGCCAACGCCGGCAAGCGCGTGCAGGCGCTCGGCGGGGCGAAGAACCACATGGTCGTGATGCCGGACGCCGTGATCGACCAGACCGTGAACGGCATCATCGGCTCCGCCTTCGGGGCCGCCGGCCAGCGTTGCATGGCCGGCTCGGTGGTGGTCACGGTCGGCGAGGCGCACGACCGCCTGATGCCGCCGCTGCGGGAGGCCACCGAGGCGCTGCGGGTCGGCGACGGGATCGAGGAGAGCGTGGACGTCGGGCCCGTCATCTCCTGCGACGCGCGCGACCGCATCCGCGGCTGGATCGACCGCGGCGTGGAGGAGGGCGCCACGCTGGCCGTGGACGGCCGGCAGCCGGACGGCGACGGCCTCGCCGCCGACGGCGCCTACCTCGCCCCGACGATCCTCGACGAGGCAAAGCCCGAGATGGACATCGTGAGGGAGGAGATCTTCGGCCCCGTACTCACCGTCGTGCGAGTGGACACGCTCGACGAGGCGATCGAGGTCGTGGGCCGCAGCCGTTTCGGCAACGGGTCGTCGATCTTCACCGAGTCGGGCGCGTCGGTGCGGCGGTTCCGGCACGAGGTGGAGACCGGGATGGTCGGCGTCAACATCGGCGTGGCGGCGCCGGTCGCGTTCTTCCCGTTCTCAGGCTGGAAGGACTCGTTCCTGGGCGACCTGCACGCCCACGGCGGCGACGCCGTCGACTTCTACACGCGCAAGAAGACCGTGACGAGCCGCTGGTTCTCAACCGGCCAGGGCAGCGGGCCGTATTTCGTCGAGAACTGAAGTTCTGACCCGGGCCCTTTCGGGGTACAAAGGGCCAACCACGTTTGTGACTCGTCTAGGAGGTCTCCTGTGAAGTTCCCGTCGTACCTGACCCTCGCCGCCGTGCTGGCCGTTTCAGCGCTCGCCGTGGGCGGCGCCGCCACCGCGGTCGCCGATTCGTCCCCGAGCGCGAACGCCGCCAGGTCCTGCAAGAACATCAGGACCCGCAACGGCGGCAGCGCGCAGTTCATCAACACCTCCGGCAGGGGGCTCACCTGCAGGACCGCGCGGCGGGTCGCGCGGAGGGCCAGGGGCAAGCGCGTGTACCGCTACCTCGGCTTCAAGTGCACGGGCCGCAAGCAGCGCGGCGAGTTCAGCCGCCTCTACGGCTGCGGCCGCGTGCACCATGGGAACGCGCA
>DASXAA010000058.1:0-1794 GCA_036407035.1 Thermoleophilaceae bacterium
AGTCCTTCTGCCGGCGGCGGATCTTCGCACGCGTGTTCAGGATCCGCACCCGAAGCGCGTCGGAGGTGCGGTCGGCCTCGCCGGCCAGGCGCAGCGCCTCGTCGAGGAGCGCGATCGCGGTCGCGTGGCTTCCCATCTTGAAGCGGACGACACCCAGCCGGTACAGCGCATCGGCGTGGTCGGCGGCGGCGCCCTCGAGCCCGGCGGCGGCCGCCGCGGCGGCCCCGAGCACGGTGGCGGCATCGTCGAGCCGGCCCAGGTGATGCAGCGCCCAGCCGAGCGCGGCGCCGTGGCGCAGGGCCAGGTGCGCGTCGCCCGAGGAGCGCACCGCGCCCTGCGCGCGCTCGAGGTCGGCGACCGCCTCGGCGTACCGGCGCGCCTCGACCGACGCCTCGGCGCGCGCGACGACCGCCGCGCTCGCCGCGACTGCGGCCGGCCCCGCCTCCCCCTCCAGGGCGGAGCGGTCGACCGCGAGCCGGGCCGTGAACCACGCCATCGCCGCGGCGGACGGCCGCGTCTTCCCGAGCTCGACCTGGCTCACGTACTCCTTGGTGAACCTCTCGCCCCCGAGCTCGGCCTGGGTCAGCCCCGCATCGAGACGCAGCGCCCGCACCCTGGCGCCGACCCCCTCCGGGGCCTGCCGGACGCGGACGCTGCCGCGGCGCTCGGCTGTCCTCGCGCGTGCCATCGGACTCACAGTAGCGGATGCTCGTCTACTTGACCATACCTCGGAGAAGGATTCGCCCCGCTGGCCGTATCCCCTTTCCCAAGGCGAGATATCTCGGTCAACTGCTTGCAAGTCGTTCTACTTGATTTCACCCTTTTCGGGTACTTGACTGCGAGAGGCCGGATCGGCTATGGTGAGCCCACAACGCGAAGACGGCACGTTCGAGACGGCGATGTCGGAAGCAGAGTTCGTGAAGCCGGTGGGCCGCCGGCAGAAGGATTCAGGAAGCTTCCGGGGTCTCATCGCCCAACTCGGCGCCGGGGGTCGGAGTCACAAAGCGCGGTGGTGAGGACTGGAGCCCCTCACCACCGCGCGACTCACTTAAGCGCCGCCGACCACGCTACTCCTCGTACATCTCGGCGACGAACTCGGAGAGCGCGTGGGCCGCGCCGCGCACCGAGCGGATCGCGACGCCGTAGTCCATCCGCCGCGGGCCGATCAGCGAGACGGTGCCCAGGTTGCGCGTCGCCAGGCCGTAGTTGGCGGCCACCATCGCGAGGCCGCGCATGTACGGGACGGTGTGGTCGGCGCCGATCCGCAGGTACGGCCGGTGGGAGTCGAGCGCCTCGCGCAGCATCTCGAGCATCCCCACCCGGCCCTCGAGCACGCTCACGAGGTCGTTGATCGCGGCCAGATCGTCGACGTGCATCTCCTCGAGCAACCGCGCTCCGCCGCCGACGTAGAGGTGCTGCTCGGCCGCGTCGACCAGCTCCGTGAAGGCGGGCCGCAGGGTGTCGAGAAACGCCCGCTCGGTCGGCGAGAGGCCCGGCTCGTCGAGCCGGGTCACCAGCATCCGCCCCCCGAGTCGCACGCCCGTCAGCTGCTCGTTCAGGAACGCATTGGCCCACTCGGCCAGCTTCGGGTCGACGACGCCCGCGAACGGGAAGATGCGCTTGGTGACCCCGCCGGTTCCCGTGATGACGACCACCATGACGACCTGCGGCTGAAGCAGCAGCACCTCGACGTGGCGGATCTCGGTCGCCTCGAGCCGCGGCGCCGTGACCAGGGCGACCAGCGACGTCACCTGGGAGAGCATCTCGGTCGTGACCCGAAGCGCCGTGTCGACC
>DASXAA010000059.1:0-3642 GCA_036407035.1 Thermoleophilaceae bacterium
GGCGCGCTCCGTCGGGGCCCTGCGTGCGGGGCGACGCGAGCACGAGGAACTGGTCGCCCATGTCCACGAACGCCATCCGGCCGGCGCGTCCCCGCATCGACAGCTCGAAGAAGCCGCCGTACCAGGCGAGCGCCTCGTCGATGTCGTCGACCTCGAGCACCACGTGGTTGATCCCGACCAGTCGCGCCATGCGGTCGAGCGTACCCGCGCAGCCATGTCTCCATCGGACACGTCCGGTGTCAGACACCGTTCACGATCGTCACGAAAGGCGCACAGGCCGCGCCGAGATCTCGCCGATCTGGCCAACGCGCGGGATTCCGTGTCGGTCGGCGAAAGCCATGTCCGGTGTCAGACACCGCGACAGAAGTGCCACAGATCGTCCACAGCAGCCCGGTCGTGCTCGCCGCTGCGCGGAACCCGGGCGTGCGGCGCGGTGTAATGGCAGCGGTGGAGGGCCGTCCACCATCTGAAGAGCGCGAGCTGGTCCTCCGCGCCCAGCGGGGCGACGCGCGCGCGTACGAGGAGATCGTTCGCACGTACCAGACCATCGCATTCAGAGTGGCCTACCTCGTGAGCGGCGACGCGTCCGAGGCCGAGGACGCCGCGCAGGAGGCGTTCGTGAAGGCGTGGCGGGCGCTCGGCCGCTTCCGCCCGGACGCGCCCGTGCGGCCCTGGCTGCTCCGGATCGTGGCGAACGAGGCCCGCAACCGACGCCGCGCCGCGGGCCGGCGGGCGCAGCTGGCGCTGCGCGCCGAGCAGGAGTCCTCGGGGGACGCGGCCCCGTCCCCCGAGGCGGCTCTCCTCACCGGCGACGAGCGCCGGCGGCTGCTGGACGCGGTGGACGGCCTACCCGAGCAGGCGCGGCTCGTCGTCGCGTGCCGGTACTTCCTCGGGCTCTCCGAGGAGGAAACGGCGGCGGCGCTCGACATCCGCCGGGGCACGGTCAAGTCCCGTACGGCCCGCGCGCTGGAGCGGCTCCAGGAGACGTATGAACGAGCTTGAGCGCAGCCTCGTCTCGCTCGGCGGCGAGCTGGCCTTCCCGCCGACGCCGGACCTCGCGTCGCGGCTCGGGTCCCGCTTCCCGGCGCCGGCCCCGAAGCGCCGCTGGACGACGCGGCGCGCGCTCGTGGTCGCCCTCGCAGTGGTCGCACTCGCATTGGCCGCCGCGTTCGCCGTGCCCTCGGCCCGCACCGCCATCCTCCGCTTCTTCCACCTGCGCGGCGTCACGATCGAGCGCGTCGAGACGCTTCCGCCGGCGACCGAGCGGTCGCTGACCGCCGACCTCGGCACGCCGGCGAGCGAGGCGCTCGTCCGGCGCACGGTGAGCTTCGCGCCGCTCGTGCCGCCGAGCGCGACGCCGCGGCAGTTCTACCTCCGCGGCGACTTCGTCTCGACGATCGTCGGCACGTCGCCGCCCGTCCTGCTCACCCAGTTCCGCTTCGGCCGGGACCCCGGGATCATGAAGAAGTACATGGGTCCGGCCAGCCACGTGGAGCCGGTCCTGGTCGACGGTGAGCAGGGGTTCTGGCTGTCCGGCGCCGAGCACGTCGTGTACATCCCGTCGCTGCCGCCGCGCTACGCGGGCAACGTCCTGCTGTGGCAGCGCGGAGATCTCACGCTCCGGATCGAGGGTCGGCTCAGCAAGTCACAAGCGCTGCGCATCGCCCGCTCGCTTCGCTGAAGCAATCCGTTCGGCGCCGGCGGGCGAATTCCAGATGTGATGAACGCAGCCGAGACGACGAGCGAAGTGACCGCGGTCGAGCGGTGGCGCGCGGAGGCGCTCTCCATCGCCGGCTACGGGCCCGAGGGCGCGGCACTGCTGGCCACGCGGCCCGATGTCGACCTCCACGCGGCGATCGACCTCCTCCGCCGCGGCTGCCCGGAACATCTCGCCCTCCAGATCCTTCTCTAGCTTCTCTGGCGCCCACGCCGCGCGTGAGGGCACAATGCGCACGCGCGCATGACCGGCCTCCTCGCGTACATCCCGTCGCCCCATTCCGGCACGATCGGCCTCGGGCCGCTGACGATCCACATGTATGGGCTGATGCTGCTCGCCGGCATCGTCGCGTGCGTCTGGCTCACGGGGTACCGCTGGACCAAGTGGGGCGGCGACTGGGATCTCGTGTTCCGCGTCGCCATCTGGGGCGTTGCGGCCGGGATCGTGGGCGCCCGCATCTACCACGACATCACGAGCTCGAGCGAGCTTCCGGACGCGTGGTGGGGGCCCTTCGCCGTCTGGCAGGGCGGCCTCGGCGTGTGGGGCGGGATCCTCCTCGGGACGCTTGTCGGCGCTTGGGTGGTCCGACGCTCCGGCAACAGCGTGCGGCTGTTCATGGACGCGGTCGCGCCCGGTCTGCTGCTCGCGCAGGCGATCGGGCGCTGGGGCAACTGGTGGAACCAGGAGCTCTACGGCAAGCCGACCACGCTGCCGTGGGGGCTTAAGATCGACCCCGAGCACCGGCCGACCGACCACCTCGCCCAGGCCACGTACCACCCGACCTTCCTGTACGAGTTCGTCTACGACCTGGCCGGCGTCGGGATGCTGCTCTGGGTCGACAGCCGCTTCAAGCTCCGCCGGCCGGCACTGTTCGCGCTGTACGTGAGCTACTACACGTTCGGTCGCACGTTCGAGGAGTTGCTCCGCATCGACCCGTCGCACCACATCGCGGGGATGCGGCTGAACTTCTGGGTCTCGCTCATCATCTTCCTCCTCTCGACGGCCTTCTTCGTGTGGTGGCAGTTCATCCGGAAGCCGACCGAGAGCTCGATGAGGCCGCGCCGTCCCGTCCCGACCGGGCCGCGGATGGCCGTGCCGCGGGGGCGCGTCCGGCCCTAGCGCTACGCTCCCGGTCGATGGTCGTGCGGGAGCTCGAGCTGGATCTCGACGCCTTCGCGGGCCCGTTCGACCTGCTGCTCACGCTCGTCCTGAAGGAGGAGCTGGGGCTGGCCGAGGTGGACGTGGCCGGCGTGGTCGTCGCGTTCGCGGAGCGGCTGGCCGAGCGGGGCGAGCTCGACCTCGACGCCTGCGGCGAGTTCCTCGTGCTTGTAGCCGCGCTGCTGGAGCTGAAGGCGCGCGGCCTGTTCCCGGACGAGGAGGCCGAGCTGGCCGAGCTGGCGCCCGAGGAGGCCGCCGAGGAGCTGGCCCGCCGGCTGGCCGAGTACCGGAGGATGAAGGAGGCGGCCGGGTGGTTGGCCGAGCGGCTCGAGGGCGAGCGCGACCGCTACTTCCGGCTCGGGCCGGCGCCGCTCGCGCCGCGCGTGGAGCGCCCGCTCGCTCCGCAGGACCCGGCGCAGCTCGCGGTGGCGCTCCGGGCGCTCGCGGCCGAGCCGCCCGCCGTGTCGCTCGACCACATGGCGCTCCGCTTCCCGCCCGTGTCGCAGTTCCTCGCCCGGTTCCGCGCGCTGCTCGACCGCCGGCGCCGGTTCGACTTCGACGCCGAGGTGCGTGGCCTCGAGCGCGTCGAGCAGGCGGTCGCGTTTCTCGCACTGCTCGAGCTGCGACGCAGCGACGAGGTCACGATCGAGCAGGCAGCGCCGTTCGCTCCGATTCGCGTCGCACGGCGCGGGAAGGAGAACCCGACCGCAGGCGAAAGGAATCCGACGTGGACCGTCCGCTCCGCCTGATCTCGACCAACCCCGTCG
>DASXAA010000060.1:0-12350 GCA_036407035.1 Thermoleophilaceae bacterium
GAGGGCGAGCTCGAGCCGACCTCCGAGCTCGGGCTTCACCTCGGCGTGTACCGCCGCTACGACGCCGGCGCGGTGGTGCACACGCACGCGCCGATGGCCACGGCGCTGTCGTGCGTGCTCGACGAGCTGCCGTGCGTCCACTACCAGATGCTGCCGCTCGGCGGGACCGTGCGGGTGGCGCCCTACGCGACGTTCGGCACGCCCGAGCTGGCCGAGTCCGTGCTCGCCGCGCTCGAGGGGCGCACGGCCGCGCTGATGGCCAACCACGGCGCGATCGTGTACGCGGCGGACGTCGAGCAGGCCGTGGAGAGCTCGCTGCTGCTCGAATGGGCGTGCACGGTCTACTGGCGCGCGGCGGCCATCGCCCCGCCGCGCACGCTCGACGAGCGCCAGCGCGCCGCCGTGATCGCCGCGGCGCTCGAGCGCGGCTACGGGACGACCAAGCCGAGGAACCCGTGAAGGTCGTGACGATGGGGGTGCACGTGCTCGACGTGCTCGTGCGCCCGGTCGAGGGGCTGCCGGACGGGAGCGCCGGCCAGCTCGTGGAGCAGATCCGCATGACCCCGGCCGGCACGGCCGGCGGCACCGCGGTTGTGCTCGCGAAGCTCGGCGCGAGCGTGCGCAGCGCCGGCGCCGTCGGCGACGACGCGACCGGCGAGATGCTCCTCGCGCTCCTCGGGCGCTGCGGCGTGGACACTTCGATGCTGGTGCGCCGGCCCGGGGTGCCCACCTCGGCCAGCGTCCTGCCGATCCGCCCGAACGGCGACCGGCCGGCGTTCCACCTGATCGGCGCCAACGGCGGCTACGGCCCGGACGACGTGGACTGGGAGGCGGTCGCCGAGGCCACGCACCTCCACCTCGGCGGGCCGGAGTTCATGGGCGGCGAGGCCGCCGCCCGCATCCTCCGTCACGCCCGCGCGGCCGGCGCCACGACCTCGGCCGACATGCTGGCGCCTGGCGATCCCGGCCTGCTCGAGTGGATCGCCCCGGCCCTTCCGGAGCTCGACTACCTGCTGCCGAACGAGGAGCAGGTGCTCGGCCTGACCGGCATGACCGACCTGATCCAGGGCTGCCGCGCCCTGATCGAGCGCGGCGTGGGCTGCGTCGCGGCCACCCGCGGCGCCGAGGGCGCGGTCGTGGTCGACGCCGAGGGCGACGCGGCCGCGCCGGCGCTGGCGGTCGAGGTCGTGGACACCACCGGCTGCGGCGACGCCTTCTCCGCCGGTTTCCTGCGCGGCCTCGCGCTCGGGCGCGTCCACCGCGACGCCGCCAGGCTGGGCTGCGCCACTGCGGCGTTCGTCGCGGGCGGGCTCGGCACCGACGCCGGCGACTTCGACCTCGCCGCGGTGAAGGCGCGCCTCGGCTGAGGTCGCCGGCTACGCCTCGGGCCGGTGCGCGAGCACCTGGTACACCGAGGTGAAGCCGCTGCGGAAGCCGTTGCGCGCCGCGCGCAGATAGAGCCGCCACACGCGCACGCGCTCCGCGCCGGCCAGCCGCTCGGCCTCGGGGAGGCGGTCGTCGAACCGCTTCATCCAGTGGGTGAGCGTCTCCGCGTAGTCGCCCTGGAAGCCCTCCACGTGGTCGGTGACGAAGCCGGCGCCCTCGAGCGCGAACTGGATGCGCGAGAGGTGCAGCGGGGCGGCGTCGGGGAACACGTAGCGCTCGGAGAACGGGCCCGCCTCGGCCTCGCCGTGGCGCAGCCGCGTGATGCCGTGGTTCAGCAGCTTCCCGCCCGGACGCAGCATGCGGCCGAGCTGCTTCGCGTACAGGTCGATCTGGCTCGAGCCCACGTGCTCGACCATCCCGATGCTGGCGATCGCGTCGAACGGCTCGTCGCGCAGCTCGCGGTAGTCGGCCACGCGGAACTCCACGCGGTCCTCGAGGCCGAGCTCGGCGGCCTTGCGCCGCGCGCGCTCCGCCTGCGGCGGCGAGAGGGTGATGCCGACGACGTTGGCGCCGTGGCGGCTCGCCGCGTGGATGGCGAAGCTGCCCCAGCCGCAGCCGACGTCGAGGACCCGCCGGCCGGGCTCCAGCCCGAGCTTCGTGCACACGAGCTCGAGCTTCGTCTCCTGCGCCTCCTCGAGCGTCCGCGCTCCGCGCGAGAAGATCGCGCAGCTGTAGGTCATCGACTCGTCGAGGAACAGCGCGAAGAACTCGGGCGGCAGGTCGTAGTGATGGCGGACCGAGCGCTTGTCGCGCTCCACGCTGTGGCGCCGCCCGCGCGGGCGCAGCTCCGAGGCGGGGACCGCGGGCGGCCTCTGGAGGCCCGTGGCCCGCAGCGCCGCCAGCGCGAGCCGGGCTCGCTCGCCGCGCTCGAGCGGCGGCGGCTGCCAGCGGCCGATCATGTCGATCGCGGCGTCGAGGTCGTCCACGTCGATCTCGCCCGCGACGTAGGCGCGTCCGACCCCGAGCTGGCCGGGCGCGCGCAGCGCGTGCGCGAGCGCGGCGGGCGAGCGGACCCGGAACGTGGGCCCGCCGCCGTTCGTGGCGGGCAGGCGGCTGCCGTCCCAGAGCTCGACGGTGAACGGGCGCTCGGGCAGCGCCCGCTCGAGCTCGGTGCGGAGCGCCTTGGCGCTGGCGAACATCTCAGGCGGCGTCGGGGACCGCGGCCTTGCCGGCCTGTCGCGCCGGGTCGACGCGCACGACGTCCCACGCGAGACCGACTGCCTCGAGCCCGCGGATAACCAGGCCCGAGACGTCGATCTGCCAGGGCTTGAGGCCGTGCAGCGCCGAGGTCGGGAACGCGTGGTGGTTGTTGTGCCACGACTCGCCCATCGTCGGCAGCGCCAGCCAGAGCAGGTTGCGCGACTCGTCGTCCGTGTCGTACGGCCGCCGCCCGAAGAAGTGGCAGAGCGAGTTGATGCTGTAGGTCACGTGGTGCACGCACAGCATCCGCACGCCGCCGCCCCACAGCAGGCCGGTGAGCCCGGCGACGACGGTGCCGCCGATGATCCAGCCGAGCACGAACGCCGCCCCGAGGCCCCCGATCGCCCACACGAGGAACGTGCGGTCGACGAACGTGATCACCGGGTCGGCGAGGAGGTCGCGCGCGTAGCGGCGCTTGAGGCCGCGCTGCGTGTGGATGAAGAGCCAGCCGACGTGCGCGTGCATCAGGCCCGTGAGCGCGCCGCGCCAGCCGCCGTCGTGCCCCACGTGTGGGCTGTGGGGGTCGCCCTCGCGGTCGGAGAAGGTGTGGTGCTTGCGGTGGTCCGCCACCCACGAGATCACCGGTCCCTCGATCGCGGCCGAGCCGAGCACCGCGAGCAGGCCGCGGATCGGACGGTATGTCTTGAAGCTTCTGTGAGTGAGGTGGCGATGGAAGCCGACGGTGACGCCGAGCGCGGTGACCACGTACATGATCAGGAACACGGCTATGTCGCTCCAGTGGAGCAGATCGGACCACACCTGCCAGCAGACGACGCCGAGAGCGACGAACGGAAGGCCCGTGACGATCCCCGTGATCACGCGGTCACGGGTCTCGTGCTGCACTGGCTCAACGTCGCTCCGGCTGTTGGGACGCTCCATCAGAGTGTCCACGTGCCGCACCCCTCCTTGATTCGCAGACCAGGCGGGGGCAGCGTACTCGACCGCGCCGGATCCCGTGCGCTGCTAGCCTCCGCGCAGTAAAGGGCCGGCCGCAAGTCAATGGCCGGCTAAGTGAGTGCCCGTCCGCCGGTTGTCGCTACAAGCACCTCCGCGCACGCAGCACAGACACCGTTGGAGGTAGGGAATGTCAACCGGAACCGTCAAGTGGTTCAGCGACGACAAGGGGTTCGGCTTCATCACGCCGGACGACCCCGGTAAGGACCTGTTCGTCCATCACACCGGCATCGTCGGCGACGGCTACCGCTCGCTCCCCGAGGGCGCGCGCGTCTCGTTCGACGCGGAGCCCGGGGACAAGGGCCCGAAGGCCGTCAACGTCCAGCAGATCTAGGAACCACTGACCGACGGGCGCGGCCGCGCCGGCCGCGCCCGCCCCCGGCGGTCCCCCGAGCAGGGAAACTACGGCGGATGGGGATCGCCGAACCGCTTGAGATCGAGCAGCTCGAGGCGGTGGCGCGCGGCGCGCCGCCGCCGGCGCTCGACGAGTCGGACCGCCGCCGCATCGCCGCCGCGCGCGCCGTCGTCGAACGCGCGGTCGCGCGCGGCGACGCCGTATACGGCGTGACCACCGGCTTCGGCGACCTCGCCCAGGTGCGCATCGCGCCGGAGGACGCGGAGCGGCTGCAGCTGAACCTGCTGCGCTCGCACGCGGTCGGCGCGGGCGAGCCGCTCGACGCCGAGGTCGTGCGGGCGATGCTGTTCCTGCTGGCCGCGTCGCTCGCGCGCGGGCACTCCGGCGTCCGCGAGGAGCTCGTGGAGCTGGTGCTCGCGCTGCTCGAGCGCGACCTGCTGCCGGTGGTGCCGAGCCAGGGCTCCGTCGGCTCGTCCGGCGACCTGGCCCCGCTCGCCCACCTCGCGCTCGTGCTGGCCGGCGAGGGGGAGGCCACGCTCGAGGGCGAGCGCCTTCCCGGCGCCGACGCGCTGCGGCGCGCCGGGCTCGCGCCGCTGAGGCCGACCGCAAAGGAGGGCCTGGCGCTGATCAACGGCACGCACCTGATGGCGGCGGCCGGGGCGCTCGCGGTGCGCGACGCCGAGCGGCTGGTGGACACGGCGGTGGTCGCGGTCGCGCTCTCGCTGGAGGCGTTCAAGGGCTCGACCGTGCCGTTCGACGAGCGGCTCCACGCCGTCCGCCCGCAGCCCGGCCAGGGCGAGGTGGCGGCGCGGCTGCGCGCGCTCCTCGCCGACAGCGCGGTGGTGGACAGCCACGCCGACTGCGGCCGCGTGCAGGACCCGTACACGCTCCGCTGCGCGCCGCAGGTGATCGGCGCCGTGGCCGACGCGCTCGGCTACGTGCGCGGCGCGATCGAGCGCGAGCTGGGCGCGGTGACCGACAACCCGCTCGTGTTCCCCGAGGACGACGGCGTGGTCGCCGGCGGGAACTTCCACGGGCAGCCGCTGTCGCTGCCGCTCGACCACCTCGCGCTCGCCGCCTGCGAGCTCGCGTCGTTCAGCGAGCGGCGGGTGTACGCGCTGCTGTCGCCGAGCTACGCCGGGCTGCCGCCGTTCCTGTCCCCCCAACCGGGGCTCGGGTCCGGGCTGATGATCGCCCAGTACGCGGCCGCCGCGCTCGTGAACGAGTGCCAGGTGCTGGCACACCCGGCGGGCGCCGGCTCGATCCCCACCTCGGCCGGGCAGGAGGACTTCAACTCGATGGGCGCCTTCGCCGCGCTCAAGGCGCGGGCGGTCGTGCGGAACGCCGCGCGTGTGCTCGCCACCGAGCTGGTCTGCGCCTGCCAGGGGATCGAGTTCCACCGGCCGCTGCGCACCACGACGCCGCTCGAGGCCGCGCTCGCGCGCGTACGCGAGTACGTGCCGCGCGTGGAGGAGGACCGCTCGCTGGCGGCCGAGCTCGACCGGCTGGCCGATGCGATCAGGACGGGCGAGCTCGTGCTCGCCGAGGAGGTGACCGCGTGATGCGCTGCCGGGGCTGGCACCAGGAGGCGGCGCTGCGGATGCTCGAGAACAACCTCCACCCGGACGTGGCGGAGAAGCCGGACGAGCTGATCGTGTACGGCGGGATCGGCAAGGCGGCGCGCAACCAGGAGTGCTACCGCGCGATCGTGCGCGAGCTGGAGCGGCTCGCAGACGGCGACACGCTGCTCGTGCAGTCCGGCAAGCCGGTGGCCGTGTTCGAGACGCACGAGATGGCGCCGCGGGTGCTGATCGCCAACTCGAACCTGGTCCCGCGCTGGGCGACCTGGGAGCACTTCAACGAACTCGACCGCGCGGGGCTGATGATGTACGGCCAGATGACCGCCGGCTCCTGGATCTACATCGGGAGCCAGGGGATCGTGCAGGGGACGTACGAGACCTTCGCGGCGGCCGCGCAGGAGCACTTCGGCGGCACGCTGGCGGGGCGGCTCGTGGTCACCGCCGGGCTCGGCGGCATGGGCGGGGCGCAGCCGCTGGCCGTGACGATGAACGGCGGCTGCGCGCTGTGCGTGGAGGTGGACCTGACGCGCATCGAGCGTCGCATCGATACGCGCTACCTCGACGAGCGGGCCGCCGACCTCGACGACGCGCTGGCGCGGCTCGACGAGGCCCGGGCGGCGGGCCGCGCGCTGTCGATCGGCCTGCTCGGCAACGCGGCCGAGGTGATCCCGGAGCTGGTCCGGCGCGGGGTGGCGGTGGACCTCGTGACCGACCAGACGAGCGCGCACGATCCGCTGAACGGCTACGTGCCGGCGGGACTGACCGTGGAGCAGGCCGAGGTGCTGCGTCGCTCGGACCCGGACGACTACCTGAAGCGCGTGGGCGAGAGCGCCGTGGCCCACGTGGACGCGATCCGCGCGCTCGCGCGCGCAGGGGCGGCGGCGTTCGACTACGGCAACGCGCTGCGCGGGCTGGCGGCGGAGCACGGCCTGGAGGGCGCCTTCGACTATCCCGGGTTCGTGCCGGCGTACATCCGCCCGCAGTTCTGCAGCGGTCGGGGACCGTTCAGGTGGGTGGCGCTGTCGGGCGACCCCGAGGACATCGCGCGCACCGACAGGGCCGTGCTCGACCTGTTCGGCGACCAGGAGCCGGTGGCGCGCTGGATGCGGCTGGCCGGCGAGCGGATCAAGTTCCAGGGCCTGCCGGCCCGGATCTGCTGGCTCGGCTACGGCGAGCGGCACCGGGCGGGCATGCGGTTCAACGAGATGGTGCGGAACGGCGAGCTTGCCGGCCCGATCGTGATCGGGCGCGACCACCTGGACGCGGGCTCGGTGGCGTCGCCGGAGCGCGAGACGGAGTCGATGCGGGACGGCTCGGACGCCGTCGCGGACTGGCCGATCCTGAACGCCCTGGTCAACACGGCCTGCGGCGCCAGCTGGGTGTCGGTGCACCACGGCGGCGGAGTCGGGATGGGCAAGTCGATCCACGCCGGGCAGGTGTGCGTGGCGGACGGGTCGGCGCAGGCGGACGACCGACTACGGCGCACGCTCACAGCCGACCCCGGCATGGGCGTGGCGCGCCACGCGGACGCCGGCTACCCGGAGGCGATCGAGGTCGCGCGCGACCGCGGCGTGCGCATCCCGATGCTGTGAGCGGGCCGGGCTCGGTCTCGGTGCGTGGCGCCGCGCAGGTGCTGTGCCCGCCGGAGGAGGGGCTTCCGTACCTGCGCCACTCGCGCGCGGGGGAGATGTCGCTGTGGCCGGGGTCGGTGACGGTGCGCGACGGGCTGGTGGCGGCGTTGGAGCACGACGGCGAGGCCGCGCTTCGGATCGACGCCTCGGGCTGCGCGCTGCTTCCTGGCCTCGTGGACTGCCACACGCACCTGCCGTTCGCGGGCTGGCGCGCGGAGGAGTACGAGCAGAAGGTCACCGGCGTGCCGTACGAGGAGATCTCGCGGCGCGGCGGCGGGATCGCCTCCTCGGCGCGCGCGTTCGCCGCGGCCGGCGACGGCGAGGTGCTCGACCAGGCCGGCGGGCTGGCCGGCGAGATGCTGGCTCACGGCACGACGACGTTCGAGTGCAAGTCGGGGTACGGGCTGTCCGCCGAGCAGGAGCTGCGCGCGCTGCGCCTGGCGAGCGAGCTGCGCGAGGACGTGGCGCAGACCACGGTGTCCACGGCGCTGCTCGCCCACGCCGTGCCGGAGGGGACGAGCGCGGACGAGTGGATGGACGTGGTCGCCTCGCTCGTGCCGCGCGTGCGGGCCGAGACCTCGGCCGAGGCGCTCGACATCTACGTGGAGAGCGTGGCGTTCTCGCTGGAGCACCTGGCGCGGATGGGCTCGCTCGCCGCCGAGCACGGCTTTGCGCTGAGGGCGCACGTCGAGCAGTTCTCGACGATGCGCTCGGTGCCGGTCGCGCTGGAGCACGGCGCCCGCTCGGTCGACCACCTCGCGTGCCTCGACCCCGACGACCTCGGCCCGCTGGCGGAGAGCGAGTGCGCCGCCGTGCTGCTCCCCGGCGCCGAGTTCCTCGGCGACGAGCATGTGGCGCCGGGGCGAGCGCTGGCCGACGCGGGCGCGGTGTGCGCGCTCGCCACGGACGCGAACCCGGGGACGTCGCCCGTGGTGTCGCTGCCGCTCGTGATCGGGCTGGCCGTTCGGCGCTACGGCTGGAGCGTGCGCGAGGCGCTGCTGGCGGTGACGCTGAACGCCGCCTACGTGCTGGGCCGATCGTCGGAGCTGGGCTCGATCGAGGTGGGCAAGCGCGGCGACCTCGTACTGCTCGACGGGCCCGCGGAGCGCGTGCCGTACCGGTTCGGGCACAACCCCGTGCTGGCCGTGATCGCGGGCGGCTACCCGCTCTATGTGCGACCGGGTGAGGAATGGCGGTTGCACGACTGATCGACGGGGGCGCGCTGCGCGAGCGGCTGGTGGGCTTGCTCCCGATCGGCCGGAACGGCCCGGCGACCACGCGGCTCGCGTGGACCGCCGAGGACGCGGCCGCGGCAGAGTGGTTCTCCGCGCAGGCGGACTCGGCGGGGCTGGCCGTCGGGCGCGACCCTGGAGGCAACCTGTGGGCTGTGCCGGCCGCGCCGCCGCCATGGTGGGCGCTCGGCTCGCACCTCGACACCGTGCGCGAGGGCGGGGCGTTCGACGGCGCCCTCGGGGTGGCGGCCGGCTTCGAGATCGCCGCCCGTTCGGCCGTGCCTGTCGCGGTGATCTCGTTCGCCGACGAGGAGGGCGCGCGCTTCAACACGCCGACGTTCGGAAGCCGGGCGCTGACGGGCGTCCTGGACCACTCGGTGCTCGACCGCCGCGACGCCTCGGGCGTCTTGTTGCGGGATGCCCTCGGCGGCGCGGGGGTCGACGCGGAGCGGATCGCCGGCGCGCCCGAGTGGCTCGGCCGGCTGCGCGGGTTCCTCGAGCTGCACATCGACCAGACGACCGACCTGGCGCGCGCCGGCCGCCCGGCCGGGGTGGTGCGCGGACTCGCCACCCGAATGCGGGTGCGCGCGGAGCTGGCGGGGCGCGCCGACCACGCGGGCACGACCCCCGTGGCCGAGCGCCGGGACGCGCTGGCCGCGGCGGCGCGGCTGATCGTGGCGGCGCTGGATCTGGCGGGGGAGGGCGCTCCGGCGGCGGCGGCGGCCCGCGCCCCGGCGGCCGCCCCGACCGGCGCTCCTGCGCCCGGCTCGCCGCGCGAGCTGGTGGCCACCGCGTCGCGCATCCTCGTCGAGCCGAACGCCTTGACCACCGTGCCGTCGCGGGCTTCGGTGTGGCTCGACGCGCGCTCTCCTGACGCGGACGCCGTCGAGGGCTGGCGCGCCGGCGTGGAGCGCGCGGCCTCCGACCTTGCGCGCGGCACGCGGGTCGAGATCGCCCTGACCACGGAGTCGCACAGTCCCGGATGCGAGTTCGACCCGGCGCTGCGGGCGCGCCTCCTCGAGCTGAGCCGGGAGCTCGGCGAGCCCGCCCCGGAGCTCGACTGCCTCGCCGGCCACGACGCGGGGATGCTCGCGGCGTCGATGCCGGCGGCGATGGTGTTCGTGCGCAACGAGAGCGGGGTCAGCCATTCGCCGGAGGAGGCGGTGGACCTCGACGACGCCGCGTTCGGCGCGGAGCTGCTGCTGCGACTGGTGGAGCAGGTGGCCGGGTGAGCGCCGTGCACGTCCCGGCGATGGTGAACGCCCACAGCCACGCGTTCCAGCGCGGGCTGCGCGGCCGGGCGGAGCGGCCCGGCTCCCCCGGTGACGATTTCTGGACCTGGCGCGAGGAGATGTACCGGCTGGCCGACGGTCTCGACCCCGAGTCGATCGAGGCGGCCGGCCTCGAGACGTACCGGGAGATGGCGGCGGCGGGCTACGGCGCGCTCGGCGAGTTCCACTACGTGCACCACCGGCCGGGCGGCGAGCCCTACGACGACCCGAACGCCATGGCGAAGGCGGTGGCGCGGGCCGCGCGGGCCGCGGGGCTGCGGGTGGTGCTGTTGCCCGCGGCCTACCACAGGGCGGGTCCGGGGGCGGCGGCCGCGCCGCGGCAGCTTCGGTTCTGCGACCCCGACGTCGAGACCTTCCTGGCGCGCGTGGACGCCCTGCGGGCCTGGGCGGAGGGCGACGGGGGGGTGTCCGTGGGGGTGGCCGCGCACTCGGCGCGGGCGGTGCCGGCGTCGTGGCTGTCAGCGATCGCGTCGTGGTCCGACTCTCTCGGCGCCGTGCGCCACGTCCACGCGGCGGAGCAGCCGCGCGAGGTGGAGGAGGTGCGGGCCGAGCACGGCTGCTCGCCGATCGAGCTGCTCGAGCGGACCGGCTTCCTCGGCCCGGCGGCCTCGGTCGTCCACGCGATCCACGTGAGCGAGCGTGACGTCGAGCTGCTCGCCGCAAGCGGGACGACGGTCGTGAGCTGCCCGACCACGGAGGGCAACCTGGGCGACGGCTGCCCGCCGCTCGCCGCCTACCTCGAGGCCGGCGTGCCGATCGCGATCGGCAGCGACTCCCAGGTCCGGATCGACCCGTTCGAGGAGGCGCGCGAGCTGGAGACGCTGGCGCGCCGCGAAGGCCTGACCCGCCACGCCCTCCTGGCGGCCCACGGAGACCTATGGGAGGAGCTCCGCCGCGCGGGGCTGCGGTCGCTGGGCATCGACGACGCCGGAACGGCCACGATCGACACGGACCACCCGGACCTGAGCGGTGTGGAGCCCGAGGACCTGAGGCGAGCGCTGGTCACGTGCGCATCTGCGGCGGTGGTAGTGCCGCCGGGGTGAATCTCCTCAAGCGTCCTATCCAGGGGCCCCACTGGGGCACCTAAGTAGGACGCTTGCCGGATTCGCGCGCCCCTACCGCCCCGGCCGCTCCACGCCCGCCGTCCCCGAGCCTCGGCGCACCGGCTCCGCCGCCGCCAGCACTCGTCCGCCGCGCAGGAACTCGATCCCGGTCGCCGCGCCGATCTCGGCGCCCGGCGTCAACACGTGGCCGTACTCGGACACCAGCTCCTGGCCCACCGGTGAGTCGATGAAGCCCTGCTCGGCCTGGGTCGTCGGCGTGTTTCGCTCGCTCGCTCGCGGCGCCGCGATCGCGTCCGGCAGGCTCGATCCCAGGTCGATCCGGTCCATCAGGATCTGCAGCACGGTTGTGATGATCGTCGAGCCGCCCGGCGAGCCCACCGCGAGGAACGGGCGCCCGCGTCGCAGCACGATCGTCGGGCTCATCGAGCTGCGCGGCCGCTTGTCGCCGTCGGCGCGGTTCGGGTGCGTCAGCGAGTCGAAGTTGAAGTCGGTCAGCTCGTTGTTCAGCAGGAAGCCCCAGCCCGGCACCACGATGCCGTTGCCGCCGATCGACTCGATCGTGAACGTGTACGACACGACGTTGCCCGCGCGGTCCGATACCACGAGATGCGTCGTCGACTGCCGCGGGTGGCTCACGGTCGCCCCGGCCTGCGCCGCCACGCTCGCGTCACCCTGATTGTCATAGGGATCGCCGGGCGTGACCGGGCTCGTGCCCGCGGCCTCGGTGTTGATCAGCGCCCTCCGCTCCGCCGCGAAGCTGTCCGAGAGCAGCCCGCGCAACGGCACGTCGAAGAAGTCCGGGTCGGCCAGATAGGCGTTCCGGTCCGCGTACGCGTAGCGCGACGCCTCGAGGTAGTAGTGGAACGCCCGGTCGCGGTCGGCGGCGCTCAGGTCGTGCACGCCCTCGAGGATGTTGAGCGCCTCGCCCACGGTCGAGCCACCGCTCGACGGCGGCCCCATCCCGTACACGTCGAGGCCGCGATAGCGCACGCGGGTCGGGTCGCGCTCGATCGCGCGGTAGCGCCGGACGTCGGAGACGGTCATCAGGCCGGGCCTCCAGACGTGGTCGGCGTCCGGGGCCACCGGCGGGTGCTGTGCGGCGGTGGCCATGGCGCTTGCGATCGCACCCTTGTAGAAGCCCGCCAGACCTCGCCGCCCGATCCGGTCGTAGCTGCGCGCCAGGTCCGGGTTGCGCTGCACGGTGCCCACGTCGTGCGGCGTGCCGTCCGGGTCGAGGTAGATCGCGGCCGTGGAGGGCACGTCGTCGAAGACGTCCTGGTTGCCCTGCACCTGCCCGAAGAAGGTGTCGTCGATGCGAAAGCCGTCGCGCGCCACGTCGGCGCCCGGCCGCAGCGCTCGCCGCAGCGACCAGGTGCCGTAGCGCTTCAGCGCCCGCTGCCACGTGGCCAGCGTGCCCGGCACGCCGGCCGAGATGCCGCTGAAGCGGGCGTCGTCGAACGGCAGCGGGGCGCCGTTCTCCCAGAAGGAGTCGGGTCGCATCGCCGCCGGCGACTCCTCGCGCCCGTCGATCGTGGTCACCCGCCCGTCCCGCGTTCGGATCACCATGAACCCGCCGCCGCCGATGCCGGACGAGAA
>DASXAA010000061.1:0-15687 GCA_036407035.1 Thermoleophilaceae bacterium
CCCAGGGCCTCGGCTGGGGCGGGCGCCTGCGCGCGTTCTGGGCGTTGCCGCCGCGGCGCTGAAACCGCGCGCGGCCGCGCTCTCGCCCCGCCGCCCGGAGTGCGTCAGCCGCTCAGCGCCGCGCGGCGGTCGTGCCGCATCTCGGCGAGGATCCGCTCCAGGCGCGGCTCGGACGAGCGGTCGACGTAGTCCATCGCGGCCGCGACGGCCGGGTGGCGCTCGGCGATCTGCGCGTGCAGCTCGTGCGCGACCGCGCGGTAACTCGGGTGCCCCTCGCGGCCCGAGCGCAGCTCGATCAGGTGCATCGCCTCGCGGGCGTTCATGTCGAGCACGTAGCGGATCCGGTAGCCGAGGCAGAGCGCGTACGGCGCGATCTCCGCGCGCCCCGCCTCCACCAGCCGCGCGTGCTCGGCGCGCGAGCGCTCGAGCCCCTCGCGGTAGGCGTCGGCGACGCCGGCCTGCTCCAGCTCGGCCGGCACGCCGGCGCCGAGGTCCGGGGTCAGGTCCTGCCACTGCGCCGTGAGCAGCCGGTGTCGCTGGAGGTCGCGAAAGGCGCCGTAGTCCGAGACGACCTCGAAGCGGTAGCCGACCGCCTCGAAGCCGCGCCCCGGCCGGTGGCGCCGGTTACGCCGCTCGCCGACCAGCTCGGCGAGCATCTGCGCGCGCTCGTCGGGCGGCAGGGCGCGCACGGCGGCGCGCGCCTCGTCCTCCGGACAGGCCGCGGACTCGAACAGGAGCGCCGCCAGCAGGTCGTCCTCCTCGCCGCGGACCGACAGCAGCCGCACGGCCGGGCCGGCCTGCTCGCCGCCGCGGGCGCGGTCGAGCCCGAGGCGGGCGGCCCAGCGGTCGGCGGCCCGCTCGCGCTGCTCGAGGTAGTCGATCCACTCGCCGCCGCGGTCCGGCCGCTCCACGCGCGCGACGAAGCTCGGCATCACCGCCTTCAGCTCCGACAGGATCATGTGCCCGTAGTCGCGCGCCTCGGGCAGCGGTGACGCCATCAGCCGCAGCAGCAGCTGCTCGTACGCCTGGCCGGTGGCGAACATGCCCATGTGCGAGAGCGACGCCGCCGGCAGCAGGCCGCGCAGCAGGTCGAGCGCCTTTGCCCGGATCGAGCGCAGGTGGGCGGCCTCCGGCTCGCCCTCCGCGCGCGGGAACTGCTCGGCGGCCCAGGCCTCCACCCGCGGCAGTGCGGCGGCGTAGGCGTCGAACAGGAAGTCCATCGCCGCCTCGTACTCGGGCCCGAGGTCGGCGTGGCGCCAGTAGCGGTAGCCGCCGCCGGGCATCGGCGCGTCGTACGGCATGTAGCGCGTGGACTGCTCGAGGTAGGCGGCCAGCCGGCCGCGCTGGAGCACCTTCGTCATCACGTTCGAGACCCACTCGCAGGCGACGTGCGCGCCGCCCAGCTGGGCCACGGAGTCGTCGCCGTAGCCGAGGAAGATGCGCTCGTAGAGCTTGCGTGCGCGCTCGCCCTCCTCGCCGTCGAAGGGCTCGCGCGGCTCGCCGGTGGCGAACTCGTCCAGGTAGAGGCGGCGCAGCGTGCCCTGGTAGCGCGAGTAGCGGGCGAACATCGCGCCCTTGACCGTCTCCGGCAGGTTCACGAGCGCGAACACGGGCCGGTCGAGGTTCGTGAAGTGCGGCGCCAGAAGCGCGCGCTCGTCGTCGGTGAAGGTCTCGACCGGGTAGTCCATGGGGCGGGCGGCCACGATACAACCGTGCCCGGCGGGTCGCGTCAGGCGAGCCGGCGCTCGAGCACGGGCTCGAGGCGCTGGCTGGGCAGGGCCTTCTCGATCCGGAGGTCCAGCCGGCGGCCGTCGATCCTGAGGCCGCCCAGGATGTTGTCGAACACCGCGCCGTCGGCCGCGTTCGTCCAGCTGAGCGGCGGCTCCGGCACGCCGGCGGCGCGCGCCAGCGCACGCGTGATCCACTCGGCCGGCCGCGTGGAGGCGAGCTTCACCTGCCTGCGCTCCTTCTTCGAGAGCGGATTGCGGAACGGCGAGCAGGTGGCCTGCCAGATTGCGCTTCGCACTCCGGCATCCGGCGGGAACCGGGCCTCGAAGAGGTAGGAGTGGTGCACGTCGCCCGAGAGCGTGACCACCGTCGCGGGCGGCTCGCCGCGCTCGCCGGCGGCCACTGACCGCTGGAGCTCTGCCAGCGCTTCGAAGGACGTGCCGAACGCGGCCCAGTGCTCCAGGTCGACGGACCGGCGCAGCTTCTCGCCGAGGCGCGCGGCGACAGGTCCCCAGGCCCCGGCGCAGACCGCCTCGCTCCACGCCTCCGCGTTGTGCATGGCCGGCGCCAGCAGGAACGGCAGCGAGGTGGCGATCAGCAGGTGGTCGAAGCCGCCCTGCGCGTGCTCCTCGATGAAGTCCCACTCGCCGGCGTCGACCATCGAGCGGCCGCCCTCGTCGAGCACGCGGCCGGCGCGCGAGTCGATCACGATCAGCCGCGTGCTGCCGACGTCGCGGCAATAGCTCCAGCACGAGCCGGACGTGTCGCGGTCCGCCTGCGCTGCGAACTCGGCCAGCAGCGGCCAGGCGTCGTCCGCCTGCCTCACGCGCTCGAGCAGCTCGTCCTCGCTGTGCTCGTCCGGCGGCAGGTTCCCGAGATGCTGGTAGATCCAGTACGACGCCAGCCCGGCCACGATGTGCTCCTCCCACCAGCCGGTCGCGCGGGCGTCCTCGAGCCACGCCGCGGAGATGTTCCAGTCGTCGTGGATGTCGTGGTCGTCGAAGACCATCGCCGTCGAGACCGTGGAGAGGAGCCAGCGGATCGTCGGCTCGCCCCAGGCCTCGCGGTACAGGTGCGTGTATTCCTCGAAGTCGTACACCTGGTCGCCGGGGCGGTCGTCCGGGTTGCGCCGCGACTCGAGGAAGACCTCGGTCGCCGGCGACACCTCGTCCGCGTACATCTGGTCGCCGAGCATCAGCAGCAGGTCGGGCAGGTCGCGGCCGTTGTCGAGGATCTCGCGCGCGAGGGCGTAGAGGGCGTCGGTCTCGAAGCCGCGCGGGTCCTCGTCCTGGGTGAGCGTGTAGGGCGGGTGGTGCGGCGCGGTCACGCGGCAGGAGCCGAACAGGACCTCGGTCGGGTCGTCCTTGGGGTAGGTGCGGAAGCGGCTCCGCGGGAACGGCGAGTCCGGCTCGGGCCAGGCGAGCTCGCCGTCGAGGCGCACCTCGTACTCGTGCCAGGCGCCCGGCTCGAGCCCCTGGGGCTTGACGAGGCCGTAGTGGTGGCCTTCCACCTGGAAGGTGCGCTCGGTGGCGCCGAGCACCTCGACCTCGCAGGGCGAGTCGGTCTCGACCCATAGGGTCGCCTCGGTCTCCCCGACGTAGCGCAGGAGCGGGCCCAGGACGAGCTTCGGCGGCACGGAGGGCTATTACCCCGCCGGCCGCTCGATGCTAACCCGGCGGTACTGTTGCAGCGTGGTCGAGACGACCGGCGTCGACGAGGAGGTTCAGCGGGTCGGCCGCTCCCTCTACGCCGCTTTTCCGCGGCAGCGGGGGCCGCTGAAGGCGCTCGATCAGCGGGCCATGGACCTGGCGGCCCAGGACCAGGAGCTGCGGGCGGCGCTCTTCCGGCTCGTGGACGTCACCCCGGCTACGCGCTCCCTCGACGACCTCGCCCAGCACCTCACCGACTACCTCGACGAGGTGGAGGAGCGGACGCCCCCGGTCGCGGCGGCGATGAAGATGTCGGGCACCAAGGCGGGCCGCACGGCGCTCGGCGCGGCCGCCGCGGCGGGCGTGCGGCGCATGGCGCACCGCTTCATCGTGGGGGAGTCGCCGAAGGCCGCCCGCGGCAAGCTCCGCTCACTGTGGGATGGCGGCGAGGCGGTCTCGGTCGACCTGCTCGGCGAGGCCACCGTGACCCAGCCGGAGGCCGACCGCTACGCGGCGCGCTGCCTCGACGCGCTCGACTCGCTGGCGCCGGAGGTGCCGCGGTGGCCGCCGCGGCCGCTGCTCGAGCACGACTCGATCGGCCCGCTGCCGCGCATGAACCTCTCGGTCAAGGTCTCGGCGCTGACGCCGCTGCTGCGGCCGGAGGCCCCGGAGCGCGGCCGCGACGACGCCGCGCGCCGCATGCGGCCCCTGCTCGTGCGCGCGCGGGAGACCGGGGCGCACCTGCATATCGACATGGAGTCGGTGGATACGCTCGAGGCCACGATGGAGCTCGTGTTCGAGCTGCTCGACGAGGACGAGTTCCGCGACGGGCCCTCGGCCGGGATCGTGCTCCAGGCTTACCTGCGCGAGTCGCCCGAGCAGCTCGACCGGGTCATCGAGTGGGCGCGCTCCTCGCCCCGCACGCCGCCGCTCGTCGTGCGGCTCGTCAAGGGCGCCTACTGGGATCACGAGGTGGTGGCGGCGCGCCAGCACGGCTGGAGCCCGCCCGTGTTCGAGGTCAAGGCCGACTGCGACCGCAACTTCGAGGAGCTCACCCGCCGCCTGATCGACGCCCGTCCGCTGCTGCGTCCCACGATCGCCTCGCACAACCTGCGCTCGGTGGCGCACGCGATCGCCTACAACCGCGCCGCCGGCGGCGAGGACGGCGACATCGAGCTCCAGGTGCTGCGCGGCCTCGGCGACGAGCTGGCCGACGCGCTCGTGGAGCACGGGATGCGCGTGCGCGTGTACTGCCCGGTCGGCGACCTGGTGGCGGGCATGGCGTACCTGGTGCGGCGGCTGCTCGAGAACACCGCCAACGACTCTTTCCTCGGCCAGCAGCACAGCGGCGTGCCGATCGAGGAGCTGCTGGCCGCGCCGTGACAACCGCGGCCGCACCGCCGGCGGACTTCGCCAACGAGCCCGTGCTCGAGCTGCGGCGCGCCGCGGCGCGCGACTCGCTGAAGGCCGCCCTGGGGGAGCTGGACGCCCGGCTGCCGCTGTCGGTGCCGGTCATGATCGGCGGCGACCGCGGCGCGGCGAGCGGGCTCGACTCGACCGACCCGGGCACGCCCTCGCGCCTGGTGGCGGAGGCGGGCGTGGCGAGCGCGGACGACGCCCGCATCGCCGTGGAGGCCGCTGCGCGCGGCTTCAGCGACTGGGGCGCCCGCCCGGCGGCCGAGCGCGCCGCGTCCCTGCGGACGGCGGCCGCGCGCCTGCGCGAGCGCCGCCTCGAGCTGGCCGCTCTCCAGGTGCGCGAGTGCGCCAAGCCGTGGGCCGAGGCCGACGGCGACGTGTGCGAGGCGATCGACTTCCTCGAGTACTACGCGCGCGAGGCGGTGGAGCTCGACCGCGGCCGCGACCTCGTGCAGGTGCCCGGCGAGCGCAACACCATGCGCTACGCGCCGCGCGGGGTCACAGCGGTGATCGCCCCATGGAACTTCCCGCTCGCGATCCCCTGCGGGATGACCGCCGCCGGGCTCGCTGCCGGGAACGCCGTGGTGCTGAAGCCGGCCGAGCAGTCGCCGGCGAGCGCGCTGGGGCTCGTGGAGGCGCTCCACGAGGGCGGCGTGCCGCGCGACGCGCTCGCGCTGCTGCCCGGCTACGGCGAGGCGGGCGCGGCGCTGGTGCGCGACCCCGGCGTGCACGTGATCGCGTTCACGGGGTCGAGCGCCGTCGGGCTCGAGATCGTCCGGGCCTCGGCCGAGACGCCCGACGAGCAGCGGCACGTGAAGCGCGTGGTCTCGGAGATGGGCGGCAAGAACTGCGTGATCGTCGACTCGGACGCCGACCTCGACCAGGTCGTGCCGGAGCTCGTGTACTCGGCGTTCGGGTACGCGGGGCAGAAGTGCTCGGCGGCGGCGCGGGTGCTGGTGCACGAGGCGGTGGCGGACACGCTGGTCGAGCGCCTGGCCGGCGCGGTCGGTGTGCTCGAGGTGGGCCAGGCCGAGAGCTTCGCGACCGAGGTACCGCCGGTGATCGAGCGGGACGCGCAGGAGCGGGTGCTGCGCTACGGGCGGCTGGCCGAGGAGCAGGGGCGGATCGCCGCGCGCGTGGACGAGGTGCCGGACGAGGGCTGGTTCTGCCCGCCGGCGCTCGCGGTCGACCTGCCCGACGACTCGCCGGTGGTCCGCGAGGAGGTCTTCGGCCCGCTGTTGGCGGTCACGGCCGTGCCGAGCGTGAAGGCCGCCTGCGACGTGATCGACTCGCTGCCGTTCGCGCTCACCGGCGGGCTGTTCTCACGCAGCCCGCACACGGTCGAGTACGTCGCCCGCCGCTCGCCGGTGGGCAACCTGTACGTGAACCGCGGCATCACCGGAGCGATGGTGGGCCGCCAGCCGTTCGGCGGCAACCGCCGCTCGGGGATCGGCTCGAAGGCGGGCGGCCCGGACTACCTGCTGCAGTTCGTGGAGCCGCGCGTGGTGACGGAGAACACGATGCGGCACGGGATTCCGGTGGAGTAGGTGGCGGCCGCGCCGCTTGCCTCCACGGCGGCCGGCGACGGCTGATTCATTGGCCCCCAGGGTGGGGGTGTTCGACAAAGCGGGACTATTACTCCCGGAACGTTGAACACCCGCACGGGCGGCGGCTTCGCGACCATCACCCGGCGCTCAGCCGCCGGATCTCCCGGCAGTCGCCGCGCAGCAGCGCGCCACCCGGTGGCCCGCATCAGCGCCCGGATCGCCTCGGCGTGCAGCTCGACGATCAGCCGGCGCGCTCGCGCGGGCAACCAGGGTGGTCCGAGCGGCCAGGTAACTCCTCCGGCAGGACTTTGGCGACTTTGGCCCCCTATCGGGGCCACAACTCGCCAAAGTTCGCGAGATCTCGCAGCGGCGGTCGGGGGCCGCGGTCTTGCGCCCCGCTACCCCGCCGCGGCCCGCTCCGGCGCCTCGATCTCCCGCTTCAGGATCTTGCCCGTCGGGCCCTTCGGCAGCTCGTCGACGAACCAGATCCTGCGCGGGTACTTGTAGCTCGCCACCTGCTCCTTGACGTACGCGCGCAGCTCCTCCTCGGTCACGTGCTCGCCCTTCTTCAGCGTCACCGCCGCGCCGACCTCCTCGCCCAGGTGCTCGTCCGGCACGCCGACCACGGCGGCCTCCTGCACCGCCGGATGCTCGTACAGCACCTCCTCGACCTCGCGCGGGTAGACGTTGTAGCCGCCGCGGATGATCAGGTCCTTCTTGCGGTCCACGATGAAGAAGTAGCCGTCCTCGTCCACGCGGGCCATGTCGCCCGAGTGGAACCAGCCGTCGCCGGTTATCGCCTCCGCCGTGGCCTCGGGCCGCTCCCAGTAGCCCTTCATGATGTTGTGGCCGCGGATGACGATCTCGCCGACCTCGCCCTGCGGGACGTCGCGTCCGTCGTCGTCCACCAGCTTCATATCCACGCCCTCGATCGGGGTGCCGATCGAGCACGGCTTGCGGTCGCGGTCGGGGTGGTTGAACGACGCCACCGGCGAGGTCTCCGACAGCCCGTAGCCCTCGAGGATGACGCAGCCGAACTTCTCCTCGAACGCGCGCATCAGCTCGGCCGGCAGCGCCGCGCCGCCCGACATGCAGAGGCGCAGGGTGGAGGTGTCGGCGCTGTCGGCCGACTCCGCGTGCAGCATCGCGTTGTACATCGTCGGCACGCCCTGGAACACCGTCACGCGGTCGCGTTCGATGATCTCGAGCGCCTTCTCCGGTTCGAAGCGGGGCAGCATCGTCACGGTCGCGCCGGTCACGACCGCGCTGTTCATCGTGCACGTCTGCCCGAACGAGTGGAAGAGCGGCAGCGCGCCGAGGAGCACGTCGCCGGCCGTGAACCCGGCGAGCGTCCGAGACGTGGCGGAGCAGTTCCGGTAGAGGTTCGCGTGCGTCAGCTCGGCGCCCTTCGGCGTGCCGGTCGTGCCGGAGGTGTAGAGCACGACGGCGGTGTCGTCCGCGGCGCGTTCCGCCAGCTCGGTGAACGGCTCGCTCTCTCCGACCGCCCGCTCGAACGAGCCGGGCTCCACCAGCACGCACTCGGCGCCCGCCTCGGCCGCGCCGGCCTCGGCGGCCTCCGCGAACCCGTGCCAGGCGAATAGCAGCTTGGCGCCCGGGTCCTCGAGGTAGAAGCGCACTTCGCGTCCCTTCAGCAGCACGTTCATCGGCACCACCACGCCGCCGGCCCGCAGGATGCCGTAGTAGATGACGGGGAAGTAGGGGACGTTCGGCAGCATCAGCCCGACCCTGTCGCCCGGCCGCACCCCCTTCGACCGCAGCAGCCCGGCCATGTGCGCGCTCGCGCCGTCGAGCATCGAGTAGGTCAGCTCGACGTCGTCGAGCTTGAAGGCCACGTGGTCACCGTGGGTCGCCGCGGTGTCGGTCAGGATCCTGGCCAGGCTGTCGCTCATCCACCCCTCCTCGAGTCCAGTGGCGCCCAGCCTAACCGGCCGGCTGCGGCTCAGCTCAGGTTCGACAGCGCGGTGCCCACGTCGCGGGCCGCGTCGAAGAGCGGATCCGGCCAGATGCCCACGATCAGCGTCAGGGCCGCGAAAACGACCGCGACGACCAGCACCTCCGGCTGGGCGAGGGCGTCGGCCTCTGGCGACCAGCCGGACGCCGGCTTGACCGTACGGCGCGGCACGGTCGGCAGCTCGATCTCATAGCGGCCCATCCACATCGCCGCGATCACGCGCAGGTAGTACGCGAGCGAGATCACCGAGCCGACCACGATCGCGATACCGAGCCAGGTGTAGTCGCCCGAGACGGAGGCGTCGATCAGATAGAACTTGCCGATGAAGCCGGCGGTGGGCGGGAAGCCGGCGAGCGAGAGCATCGCGATCGTCATCGGCCAGGCGAGCCACGGCTGCTCCTGGCCCAGGTTCTCGAGGGCGGAGATGTCGTCGCCGCGGTTCGAGACCCGCTCGCGCGCGACCACCACCGCGAACGCGGCCACGTTCATGATCAGGTACACCGCGAGGTAGAACGCGGTGGCCTGGAGGCCGAGCCTGGTGCCCACCACCACGCCGGTCAGCAGGTAGCCGGCCTGGGCGACGCTCGACCAGGCGAGCATCCGCTTGAGCGAGCGCTGCGGGATCGCGCCCACGTTCCCGATCACGATCGAGATGACGGCGAGCGCCGACAGCGCCGGCCCCCAGTCGAGCTGCAGGAGGCCGAGCGCGTGGTCGAAGATGCGCAGGAAGATCGCGAAGGCGGCGGCCTTGGTCGCGACCGCCATGAACGTGGTGATCGGCGTGGGCGCGCCCTGGTACACGTCGGGCGTCCACTGGTGGAACGGGGCGACAGAGGCCTTGAACGCCAGCCCGGTCGCCACGAGCGCGACGCCGGTCAACAGCAGCGGGTCGCCGAGCGGAACGGTGTCGCCGAGGGCGTCGGAGATCTGCGCGAAGCCGGTCTGCCCGGTGGCGCCGTAGACGAGCGCCAGGCCGTACAGCAGCGTGGCCGATCCGACCGAGCCGATCACGAGGTACTTCAGCCCGGCCTCGAGCGACGTGCGCCGGCGCAGCTCGGTCGCGCACAGCACGTACAGCGGGATCGACAGCAGCTCGATGCCCACGAACAGCGTGACCAGGTTCGACGCCTCGGCCAGCACGATCATGCCGCTGACCGACCCGAGCAGCAGCGAGTGGTACTCGCCGGCGCCGGCCTCGCGGACCGCGTTGTCGCGCCAGGAGAGCGCCACCGCGACGAGGCCCGCCACGCAGCAGAGCACGGTGATCCCGAGCGCGAGCGAGTCCACCTCGAGCGAGCCCCTGATGACCGGCGCGATGTCGCCCCGCCGCCAGACCCAGATCACGAGGCCGATGGCTGTCAGCAGCGAGACCGCCGTGAGCGCGGGCACGAGCACGCGGCGCACGAGCGGGCCGCGGAAGAGACCGACCATCAGCACGACGATCGAGCCGCCGAGCGTGGCCAGCAGCGGCGAGATCGCCTTGTAGTCGATCACCGGGGCGGTGACGTCGGCGAGGCTCATGGCGCCTCCGCCCGCGCCGCCGTCTGCCCGGCGGCGGCCGCCTGCCGCGCCGGCTGGATCTTCGCGGTCGTCGCGGCGTCGGTGCGGCTGACGACGAACTGCGGGTAGACGCCGAGCGCCACGATCAGGGCCACGAGCGGCGCGATCGTCGCCAGGTCGAGGCCGCCGAGGTCATGTGACTCGACGGCGGGCCCGACGCGGTTGTGCATCGTCCGCTGGAAGACGCGGATCATGTACACCGCCGCGAGGATCACGCCGACGCTCGCCACCAGGCCGTAGACGAGCTTGTCCTCGAAGGTCCCGAACAGGATAAGGATCTCGCCGACGAAGTTGGACGAGCCGGGCATCGCGAGCGTCGCGAACGTGGCGAGCAGGAACAGCGCGGCGAGCACCGGCGCGCGGAACGCCATCCCGCCGAGCTCGAGCACCGACTCCGAGCCGCGGGCGCGCGCCGCGATCGCGCCGATGATCAGGAACAGAGGCACCACGACAAGCCCGTGGTTCAGCATCTGCAGCACCGCCCCCTGGGCGCCCTTCTGCTCGAACGCGAATATGCCCAGCGTGATGAACCCGAGCTGCGCGATCGAGGAGTACGCGACGACCATGCGCACGTTGTCCTGCGAGAACGCCAGCACCGAGCCGTAGAGGATCGAGAAGACCGCGATCACGATGAACAGCTCCTGCCAGTGCAACGAGCCGTCGGGCATGACGGGCAGCACGATCCGCAGGAAGCCGTAGACGCCCACCTTCGACAGCACCCCGGAGAGCAGCGCGAGCACGGGGATCGGGGTGGAGCGGTAGGTCTCCGGGATCCAGCCGTGCAGCGGGAACAGCGGCGCCTTGACGAAGAACGCGACCGCGAACAGGAGCACGATCCAGTTCTGCGTGCCGTCGGGCACGCCGCGCTCCTGGAGCACCGCGAGCGAGAACGAGATCTGCCCGCCGTCCGGCGTGGCGAGCACGCCGAGCGCCACCGCGCCGGCCAGCATCAGGAGCGACCCGGACAGCGTGTAGATCACGAACTTGGTCGTGGCGCGCACCCGCTCGCCCGTCCCCCAGCCGCCGATCAGGAAGTAGAACGGCACCAGCATCAGGTCGAAGAAGACGATGAACAGCGCGAGGTCCTGGGCCATGAACGCGCCCATCACAGCGGTCTCGGCGAGCGCGAGGTTGAAGAGGAAGAGCCGCTGGCGGTCGAGCTCGCGGAAGCACGCCCACAGCGTGCACGGCACCCAGGAGATCGCGGTCAGGGCGAGCATGAACAGGTTGAGCCCGTCCACACCGAGCTGGTAGCGGATGCCGAGCTCGGGGATCCACCTGTCGTTCGTCACGTACTGGAGCCCGGCCCTGCCGCGGTCGAAGTCCGCGAGCATCACGATCACGTAGGCGAGCACGCCGACCGTCGCCGCCAGCACCAGCCAGCGCCCCGAGCGCCCGGGCAGGAACGCGCCGATCACGCCCGCCGCGAGCGGCATGAACAGGATGATCGAGAGGTGGATCGTCATTAGCTGCTCGCGATCAGGAAGTAGAGGGCGAGGCCGCCCACGCCGAGCAGCAGGAGCAGCGCGTATGCGCGCACGTAGCCGGTCTGGATCGCGCGCGCGAACGAGGTGCCGGCGCCGACAATCCTGGTGGCGCCGCCGACGATCGTCCCCTGCACGAAGTCGGCCTCAACGACCGTGCGGCCGATCTTGCCGAGCGTGGCCGCGGGGCGCACGAAGACGGCGTCGTAGAGCTCGTCGAAGTACCACTTGTGCAGCAGGAAGTTGTGGAGGCGCGGGAAGCGGTCGCGCAGCTCGAGCGTGACCCCGCGCCGGCGCCGGTAGGCGACGAAGGCGACGGTCACGCCGGTGATCGCGACCACGCCGCCCATGGCCAGGCCGACCCACTGCGCCGCGGTCGACGGCGCGTCGTCGATGAAGCGCGAGCTCTCGAAGGTGGGGTCGAGGAACTTCGAGACCGCGTCGTCCACGCCAGGGACCTGGAGGTAGCCGCCGATCACGGCCAGCACCGCCAGCACGCCCATCGCGACCTTCATCGGCCAGTCGCGCTCGGCGATGTGGTGCTCCTCCCCGGGGAAGCCGACGTCCACGTCCTCGGACTCGCCCGACATCGGGTTGGCCGGGTCGTGGTGGGCGATATGCCCGCCCTCGAGCTCGCGCGCCTCGGGCACGGGGTCGCCGAAGAACACGCGGAACACCATCCGGAACGCGTAGAAGGCGGTCAGGAGCGCGCCGAGGTAGCCGAAGATCCCGAGCACCACGTACCCGCCGCCGCGGTTGAGCGTGAACGCGAGGACCTCGTCCTTCGAGAACCAGCCCGAGAAGAGCGGCAGGCCCGCCAGCGCGCAGGCCCCGACCAGGAACGCGACGAACGTGAACGGCATCGACTTGCGGAAGCCGCCCATGCGATCCAGGTCCTGGACCCCGCCCATCGCGCTGATCACCGAGCCCGCGCCCATGAACAGGAGCGCCTTGAAGAAGGCATGCGTCATCAGGTGGAAGAGCCCGGCGCCGTACGCGGCCACGGACACGCCCAGCACCATGTAGCCGATCTGGCTGATCGTGCTGTAGGCGATCACCCGCTTCAGATCGGTCACGACGAGCGCGACCGTGGCGGCGAACACGAGCGTGGCCGTGCCGATGATCGCGCTGATGTCGGCCGCGGTCGGCGCCTGCTCGAACAGCGGGTACATGCGCGCGATCAGGTACACGCCGGCGGTGACCATCGTCGCGGCGTGGATCAGGGCGGAGACCGGGGTCGGGCCCTCCATCGCGTCCGGGAGCCATGTGTGGAGCGGCAGCTGCGCGGACTTCGCGAACGCGCCCACGAGGATCAGGAGGCACGCGATCACGAGCGTCGTGTCGTTGCGGCTGAAGGCGTGGTCCACGGCGCCGAACACGCCCGAGTAGTCGAGCGAGCCGGTCTTGTCGAGCAGCAGGAAGGCCGCGATCACGAGGCCCACGTCGCCGATCACGTTCATGACGAACGCCTTGATGCCGGCGTGGGTCGCCGTGCCGCGCCGGTACCAGAAAGAGATCAGCAGATACGAGGCCGCGCCCACGAACGCCCAGCCGATGATCAGGATCACGAAGTTCGCCGCCAGGACCAGCAGCAGCATCGAGAAGACGAAGTAGTTGAGGTAGGCGAAGTATCGCGAGTAGCCGCGGTCGGAGGTCATGTAGGCGACCGAGTACACGTGGATCAGGAACGACACGCCGCTGACCACGAGGCACATGAACACCGACAGCGGATCGACCAGGATCGACAGGTCGACCTTGAAGTCGCCGGTGGAGGCGTACGTGAACGCGCTGGCCACGACGGCGCGCTCGTCCGACGGGAGGTCCTGGATCTGGACGAACGCGCCGATGCCGGCGAGGAACGAGAGGCCGATCATCGCGCTGGCGATCCAGCCGGGCAGGCGGCCCGGGAGGACGCGCCAGCCGAGGGAGATGACGAGCAGCCCGGCGACGGGGAAGGCGAGGATCAGCCAGCCGTAGTCGGTGGCGCTCACCCGCGCAGCTCCGACATCTCATCGACGTCGATGGGGAGCCGTGCGCGGTACATCGCGACGATGATCCCGAGGCCGATCACGACCTCGCACGCCGCAATCACCATCACGATCAGAGCGAACACCTGGCCGCCGCCGTCGCCCCACATGCGCGCGAACGCGATCAGCGACAGGTTGCCGGCGTTCAGCATCAACTCGAGGCAGAGCAGGATCACGAGCGGGTTGCGGCGGGTGAGCACCCCGGCCGCGCCGATGCAGAAGATGAACGCCGAGAGGATGAGGAACCAGACGACGTCCACCGTTCAGACCCGCACTTCCAGGGTCTCGACCGGCGCCTCGCGCCGCCGCTCGTCGTCGTCGTCCTCCTCCTCGAGCCCGCGCCGCCGCCGCGCCAGCACCACCGCTCCCACCGCCGCGACCAGCAGCAGGTACGACGCCGCCTCGAACGGGACGAGGTACTGCTGGAGCAGCAGCGAGCCGATCTGGCCGGGCGACCCGAACGCCGCGCCGACGTCGGCGCCCTGGCTGTCGAGCGCCTGCAGGCCGCTGGCCGCGAACGCGATCACGAGCTCGATCCCGAGCGCCACAGCGAAGATCGGCCCGAACGCGGCGACGGCGCCGCCCTCCGGGCGCAGCGGCTCGTCGCTGCCGCCGATGTAGGCGACCACGAAGACGTACAGCACCATGACGGCGCCGGCGTAGACGACGACCTGCGCCGCGGCGAGGAACTCGGCCTGGAGCAGCAGGAACAGGACGGCGAGAGCGATCAGGTGGCCGACCAGCGCGAGCACGCTGTAGAAGGGGTTGCGCAGGACGACGACTCCGAGCGCGCCCGCCAGCGCTCCGATCGCCGCAAGGAAGAACATGAGGTCCTCGAACCACACGGCGGCTACTCCCCCTCGCGCCGGAGCGGCGTGTGCTCGGGCGGGTCGGCCAGCAGCATCTCCTTGGTGAAGATGAGGTCGCTGCGGCTGTAGTCGGCGAGCTCGTAGTCGTTGCCCATCGTGATCGCGTCGAACGGGCAGGCGACCTCGCAGTAGCCGCAGAAGATGCAGCGCGCCATGTTGATCTCGTAGACGGCCGCGTAGCGCTCGCCCGCGGACACCTGGTGCTCGGGCGTGTTCTCGGCGGCCACGACGCGGATGCACTCGGCCGGGCAGGCCGCCGCGCAGAGCGAGCAGCCGACGCACTTCTCGAGCTCCGTGTCCTCGAAGCGGTGGAGCTTGTGCCGGCCGCGGAAGCGCGGGTACACCGGCGTCTTCTCCTCCGGGTACTGGATCACCTGGTGGCCCTCGACCACGCGGCCGAACGTGGTCTTCAGCCCCTTGAGCGTCGCGCCGAACACGCGGTACACGGCGCCGGCGCCGCCGGGCTCCGGTCCGCGTTCCACCTCGCGCGCGGCACTGCGCCAGTCGGTCGTCACGTTGCCACCAGCACGACCGCGGTCACGAGCACGTTCAGGGTCGCGAGCGGGAGCAGGACCTTCCAGCCGAACGACATCAGCTGGTCGTAGCGCAGCCGCGGCATCGACGCGCGCACCCAGATGAAGAAGAACGCGCCGAAGAGGATCTTCAGCAGCATCCACAGCGGCGCGAGCGCGATCGGCCCGGGGCCGTGCCAGCCGCCGAAGAAGCAGGTGGCGGCGATCGCGGAGATGACGAGCACCTCCATGTACTCGGCCATGAAGAACGAGCCGAAGCGCATGCCGCCGAACTCGGTGTTGTAGCCGCCGACGATCTCGGCGTCGCCCTCCGGCAGGTCGAACGGCGCCCGGCCGGACTCCGCGAACCCCGCCACGAGGAACACGCAGAAGCCGACAAACTGCGGAACGACGTACCACATGCTGCCCTGGGCCTCGACGATGTCGACGAGCGAGAGCGATCCCGCGGTCATCGCCACGCCGAGCAGCGACAGCCCGAGCGCGACCTCGAACGAGATCAGCTGAGCCGCGGCGCGCATGGCGCCCAGGAACGAGTACTTCGAGCCGGACGCCCAGCCGCCCAGCATCAGGCCGTAGAACGCGAGCGAGCCGAAGGCGAACACGTAGAGCAGGGCGATCGGCACGTCCATGCCGTAGAGGCCGAAGCCGCCGCCCCAGGCGTCGTAGGGGCCGAACGGGATCACGGCCATCGTCGCGACGGCCGTGAGCACCGAGATCACCGGCGCGATGGCCATCATCCACGGCACGCCGGTCTGCGGCGTGAAGGCCTCCTTCGAGAGCAGCTTCAGCACATCCGCGGCGGGCTGCAGCATCCCGTACGGGCCGACCCGGTTCGGCCCGATGCGCGACTGGAAGCGGCCGAGGATCTTGCGCTCGCCGAGCAGGATGATCGGCACGAGCTG
>DASXAA010000062.1:0-31609 GCA_036407035.1 Thermoleophilaceae bacterium
GCGGTCGTGGTCGCGATGCTCCGCTACCGCCTCTACGACCTGGACGTGGTGATCAACCGCGCGCTCGTCTACGGCGCGCTGACGGCCACCCTTGCGGCGGCGTACGTCGCGATCGTGCTCCTCCTCCAGCTGGTGCTGAGCCCGTCGTCGGATCTCGCGGTGGCGGCGTCGACGCTGGCGGTTGCGGCGCTGTCCCGCCCCGCCCGGGGGCGGATCCAGGGTGCCGTGGACCGCCGCTTCTACCGCCGCCGCTACGACGCCGCGCGGATCCTCGAGCGCTTCGGCGCGCGGCTGCGCGACCAGGTGGAGCTGGACGCGCTCGCGGTCGACCTGCGCGACGTGGTGGTCGAGACGGTGCATCCGGCGCACGTGTCGCTCTGGCTGCGGGAGGCGCGGTGAGCGAGCGCGCGGCAGCCAGTCTCGCCTGGGGGGCGGCCGTGCTCAGCCTGGGCCTGCTCGCACTCGGGCTCGCGTTGGGCGTGGAGTCCGTGTACGACGTGTGGCTGATCCCGATCGCTGCGTCCTTTGCCCTCGTCGGCGCGCTCATCGCCTCGCGGCGCCGGAGCAACCCCATCGGCTGGCTGTTCCTGGGCTTCGGCCTCATCGCCGCCGTCGACTTCGCCGCCTACGAGTACGCGTACCGCAGCCTCGTGTCGCACCCCGGCTCTCTGCCCGGGGGCGACGTCGCGGCGTCGATCGCCGCGCACTGGTGGCGCGCGGCGTTCGGGCTGGTCGTCGTCGGTCTCCTGCTGTTCCCGAACGGCCGCCCGCTCAACGCGCGCTGGCGTTGGGTCGTCGGCCTCGCGGCGGCGACCTATCTGGGGCTCTTCGTGAGCGGGATCTTCGAGTCGAGCTACGAGTTCGACGACCGGGCGGGCATCGACATCCCGGCCGATCCGCTGTTCCACGGTCCGGTCGACGACGTGGCCTCGGTCGCCTTCCGCGTTCTCCTGATGGTCGGCCTGGCGCCGCTCGTCGCGGCGGGGGTCTCCCTCGTCCTGCGTCTGAGGCGCTCGCGAGGCGAGCAGCGCCAGCAGGTGAAGGTTTTCGTCTGCACGGTCGCCTTCGTCGCGTTCTGCTTCCTGGTCAGCCTCTTCGTGCTCGACCACGCCTACGGCGTCCTGCTGTTCCCGCTCATCCCGGCCTCGGCCGCGGTCGCGATCCTCAAGTACCGCCTCTGGGACATCGACGTGGTGGTCAACCGCACGCTCGTCTACGGCGCGCTCACGGCGACGCTCGCAATCGTGTACCTCGGCACGGTGCTGCTGTGGCAGCTGGTGCTGAGCCCGTCGTCGGATCTCGCGGTGGCGGCGTCGACGCTGGCGGTTGCGGCGCTGTTCCGTCCCGCGCGCTCGCGGATCCAGGAGACCGTGGACCGTCGCTTCTACCGCCGCCGCTACGACGCCGCGCGGATCCTCGAGCGCTTCGGCGCGCGGCTGCGCGACCAGGTGGAGCTGGACGCGCTCGCGGTCGACCTGCGCGACGTGGTGGTCGAGACGGTGCATCCGGCGCACGTCTCGCTCTGGCTGCGGGAGGCGGGGCGATGAGCCGGCCGAGGCCGTGGTTGGCCGCCGGCATTGTCGTCGCGACGGTCGCGCTCGTCGTGATCGCGATCGTCGCCGGGCTCGCGATTCCGCACGACGACGCGGACGAGGTCGCGACCACGCTCTCGTTCCTCGTCCCGATCTTCGCGTTCTCGTTCGTCGGCGCGCTGATCGCCCGGCGCCGCCCCGAGAACCTGGTGGGCTGGCTCATGGCCACGATCGGGCTGCTGTTCGCCGTCGTGGTCGCCTCCACCATCGTCAGCGTATGGGCGCTGCGGACCGGGACGCTCCCGAAGGACCTCGCGGAATGGATCAGTGTCCCCAGCAGCGCATGGGTCCCGGCCCTCGGCCTGCTCGGGATCCAGCTCCCCCTGCGCCTGCCGGACGGCGACCTGCCGTCGCCGCGCTGGCGCTGGTTCTCGCGCGCCACGCTCGTGCTGATCGCGGTGGCGTGGGTAGGGATGACCGTGGTCCCCGGCGAGGTGCAGGGCGAGGCGGGCACTACGAATCCGGTCGGGTCGGAGGTGCTCCAGTGGCTAACTGTCGCCTTCGCGCTCGTCGCCCTGAGCTTCATCGGCGGGGTGGGTGCGCTGATCGTGCGCTACCGGAGATCGGATGCGCACGATCGCGTCCAACTGCGGTGGGTCGCGTTCGGCGGCGCGCTGTTCCTCGCCGTCTACATCGTCACCCTCTTCTTCAACCAGGACGTCTTCGACGAGGACTCCGTCGGCGGCACCGTGGTGACGGTCATCTCCCAGGTCGCACTCGCAGCGCTGCCCGTGTCCATCGGGTACGCGGTCCTCCGGCACCGCCTCTACGACATCGATACGGTCGTCAACCGCACGCTCGTCTACGGCGCGCTCACGGCGACGCTCGCGGTCGTGTACCTGGGCACGGTGCTGCTGTGGCAGCTGGTGCTGAGCCCGTCGTCGGACCTGGCGGTCGCGGCGTCGACGCTGGCGGTGGCCGCACTGTTCCGCCCTGCGCGCTCGCGGATCCAGGAGGCCGTGGACCGGCGCTTCTACCGTCGGCGCTACGACGCCGCGCGCACGCTCGAGGGCTTCGGCTCGCGCCTGCGGGACGAGGTGGACCTCGAGGCGGTGGGCCGCGCACTGAAGGGCGTGGTCGCGGAGTCGATGCAGCCCGCGCACGTGACCCTCTGGCTTCGCCTGGATCCACCGAGCCCGACGGCATTTCCACGCCGGAATGCCGTCGCCACGCGCCACCGGCTCACTCGCGAGGGTTCACCCTCGCTCCGTTCGCCGTCGGCGCCTGGCTCGGCCTCCGGCGCGGAAATGCTCGCCAGTCCCGATGGATCCAGGCTGAGGGAGCGCCCGTGAGGGCGCGGCTCGCGTGGGCGCTGTGCGGACTGACGTTTGCGGTGGCGATCGCGGCCGTGGTCGTCGCCGTCGCCGATCCGAACTCCGCCGGTCCGGCGAATGCGAGTCCCACCGGACCGACCGTGCACGACAAGCCGCAGACGGGCCAGGTGCCGTACGCGGCCCTGACCGCGTTCGTGTTCTCGGGCTTCGCGCTGGTGGGCGGCGTGGTCGCCGCGAGGCGTCCTCGCAACCCGATCGGATGGCTGATCGGCACGGGGGCGCTGATGTGGATGTTCGCCGTCCTCTCGAGCGAGCTCGTCTGGCACATGGCGTTCGGTGATCCGACCCCGCCGGCCGCGGTCGACTACCTGGCCTGGTTCTCGGCCTGGGCGTTCCTGCCGTCTTTCGTTCTCCTGCTCAGCCTCACCCCGCTGCTGTTCCCCACCGGCGCGCCGCCGACCCCTCACTGGCGCGTGGTCGGGTGGACGGCGGCCGTCGCGGGAGGCGTGGCAACCATGAGCACCGCCCTGGCGCCCGGCGGGCTCGATACCGCAGACTGGCCCTGGATCGTCAATCCGTTCGGCGTCGAGGGCCTGGGCCTCCGCGCGATCGCCGGGTACTCGTTCGTCGTGGTCGCCGGTACGGTGCTGGCGTCGCTCGTCTCGCTCGTGGTCCGCTACCGGCGCGCCCACGGCATCGAGCGGCTGCAGCTGAGGTGGGTGGCCGCGGCGGGCGGTGTCCTGGTGCTCTTCGCGGTCGGCGGGGACGTGCTGTCGGGGTGGCTCGGCGAGGGCGCCGGCTGGATCGGGGTCCTGCTCGGCCTCTTGGCGCTCGCGGTCGGCGTGGGAATCGCCATGCTGCGCTACCGCCTGTACGACATCGACGTGGTGATCAACCGGGCGCTGGTGTACGCGGCGCTTACGGCGACGCTCGCGGTCGTGTACCTCGGCACGGTGCTGCTGTGGCAGCTGGTGCTGAGCCCGTCGTCAGACCTGGCGGTCGCGGCCTCGACGCTGGCGGTGGCGGCGCTCTTCCGTCCGGTGCGCCGGCGGATCCAGGAGGCCGTCGACCGGCGCTTCTTCCGGCGCAGGTACGACGCCCGGCACATGCTCGAGCGGTTCGGCGCCCGCCTCCGCGACGAGGTCGAGCTCGATGCGCTGAGCGGCGAGCTGCGCGCGATGGTGTCGGAGGCCATGCAGCCCGCGCACGTGTCGCTCTGGCTGCGGGAGACGCGATGAGGGCGCGGGCCGCCTGGGGCCTGGGCGCCGTCGCGCTGCTCCTCTTCGCGGGCGGAATGGGCTTCTATCTCGCGGCCGGCGTGGGCCCCACAAACCGCGTGATTCCGCTGGCGATCATCGTCGTCTTCTCCGTCGTCGGCACCCTCGTGGTCTCGAGCCAGCCACGCAATCCGATCGGCTGGATCTTCTGCGGCACCGCGTGCGTGTACGGGCTCGCGACGCTGGCCGACGGCTATGCCCGGTACTGGCTGGAGGGAGAGGGCGGCTCGAGGTCGCTCGGCGAAGCGGCCGCGTGGTTCGAGAGCCTGAGCTGGATACCGGTCGTGCTGGTGCCGCTCACGTTCCTGCTGCTCCTGTTCCCGGACGGGCGCCTCCTGACCCCGCGGTGGCAGCCGGTCGCGTGGTCGGCGGCGACGGGCATCGTCTGCCTGTTCCTCGCCATGGGGTTCGCACCGGGTCACCTCGACGACTTCCCGGGGGTCGAGAACCCGTACGCGGTGGACAACGACCTCGTGATCGCCTTCGTGCTCGGCCTCTCCATCGTCCTGCTGGCCGTTGCGCTCGTCGGCTCGCCAATCTCCCTGTACGCACGGTTCCGCCGCGCCGCACCGGAGGAGCGGCAGCAGATCAAGTGGCTCGTATGGGCCGGCGCGCTGGCCGTCGCGGCCTTCGTGGTTGGCATTCCCGCGTACGACGTGTGGGACGGCGCGCTCTCGAACACGCTGATCCTGGCGGGGGTCCTGAGCCTGGCCGTCACGACCGGCGTGGCGATCCGCCGCTACCGCCTCTACGAGATCGACGTGGTCATCAACCGCACGCTGGTCTACGGCGCGCTCACGGCGACGCTCGCGTTCGTGTACCTCGGCACGGTGCTGATGTGGCAGTTGGTGCTGAGCCCGTCGTCGGACCTGGCGGTCGCGGCGTCGACGCTCGCGGTCGCCGGCCTGTTCCGGCCGGTGCGGTCGCGCATCCAGGCGTTCGTCGACCGTCGCTTCTACCGCGGCAGGTACGACGCCCATCGGACGCTCGCCGACTTCACCGCCCGCCTGCGCGACGAGGTGGAGATGGAGGCGGTCCAGCTGGAGCTGCGGGCCGTGGTGAGCGAGACCGTCCAGCCCGCGCACCTGTCGCTATGGATCCCGGAGCGCCCCGCGTGACCGAGCGCATGGAGCCCGAGTGGGCCATGGTCACGGTCCTCTTCGCCGACATCCGCGGCTTCACGGCCTACGCCGACCGAGCGACGGCGCGCGAGGCGGCCGACCATCTGAGCGGGTTCTTCGAGATCGCGGTGCCGGTGGTCACCCGGAACGGCGGCGAGGTCAACAAGCTGCTCGGGGACGGGCTGCTCGCGGTCTTCCGAACGCCGGACCACGCCGACCGCGCCGTGGCGGCCGGTGTGGAGCTGCTGGCGGCCGTCGGCGGCCACTGCCGGATCGGGATCGGCCTCAACTCGGGCCTCGTGCTCGTCGGGACGATCGGCGGCGGGGGCATGACCGAGCTGGGCGTGATCGGCGACCCCGTGAACGTCGCCGCGCGAGTGCAGGACGCGACCCGCGAGCTCGGCGAGCCGCTGCTCCTGACCGAGGCGACCCGTCTGCTGCTCGAGCGCGACCGTACCCGCCTTGCGCCCCGCGGGGCCATCGCCCTGCGCGGCAAGGCCGCGCCGGTCGCCGTGTACGGCCTCGCGCACGGCTTCGTAACGCTTTCCGGACGCCGCGGGCGTAGAAAGGAGCTCGCATGACGGCCCTGACGAGACCCTTCCGGCGCAGGTTCCTCCGGCGCGGCCGCGCCGGCGAGGCGCCCGAGGCCGAAGCGCCGCACGCCGGCGCGACCGTCGAGCAGGCACCGGTCGAGATCTCCCCCAACGACCCGCTGCTCGCCTACTTCCAGGCCGCGACCGGCGCCGTGGACATCGACACGCTCGATCTCGACTCGCCCGCGCTGCGTGAGTTGAAGGCGGCAGGAGTGAAGCTGGCGGTCCCGCTTGTGAGCCAGGGCGAGCTGATCGGAGTGCTGAACCTCGGTCCGCGGCTGTCCGAGCAGGACTACTCCTCAGACGACCGCAAGCTGCTCGACAACCTCGCGGCCCAGGCCGCGCCGGCGCTGCGGGTCGGCCAGCTCGTCCGCGAGCAGGAGGCCGAGGCCGCGACCCGCCAGCGGTTCGAGCAGGAGCTCGAGGTCGCGCGCCTGATCCAGCAGAACTTCCTGCCCAAGGAGCTGCCCGCGCTCCCCGGCTGGCAGGTGGCCGCGTACTACCGCCCGGCGCGCGAGGTGGGCGGCGACTTCTACGACGTGATCCCGCTGCCCGACGGCCGTGTGGCCTTCGTCGTCGGAGACGTGACCGACAAGGGCGTGCCCGCCGCGCTCGTCATGTCGGCCACCCGCAGCGTGCTGCGCGCCTCCGCGCAGCGGCTGATGGAGCCGGGCGCCGTGCTGGAGCGCGTGAACGAGCACCTCTGCCCGGACATGCCGGCGAAGATGTTCGTCACCTGCCTGTACGGCGTGCTCGAGCCGGCCAGCGGCCTCCTCCGGTTCGCCAACGCCGGTCACGACCTTCCGTATGTCAAGACGTCCGAGGGCGTGGTGGAGCTCCGCGCCCGCGGGATGCCGCTCGGCCTCATGCCGGGCATGGAGTACGAGGAGAAGGAAACGGTGCTCGAACCGGGCGACAGCGTCCTGCTCCACTCCGACGGGGTGGTCGAGGCGCACGACCCGGACCGCGAGATGTTCGGCTTCCCGCGCCTGAAGGAGACCGTCGGGGACAACCCCGGCGGCCAGGCGCTGATCGATCGAGTGATCGCCGATCTGGAGGCGTTCACCGGGCCGGACGCGGAGCAGGAGGACGACATCACGATGGTCACACTCGAGCGATCGGCCGGCGGCGCGATGGTCGCCGGCGCAATGAACGGCACGGTCCTCGCCGACTTCGAGCTCCCCAGCGAGCCCGGGAACGAGCGGCAGGCGATCGAGCGCGTGGAGCGCGCGGTCGCGCAGCTCGGCCTCGCCCCGCAGCGGCTGGAGCGGCTCAAGACTGCCGTCGGCGAGGCGACGATGAACGCGATGGAGCACGGCAACGAGTACCGGCCCGGCCGGCCGGTCTCGGTCCGCGTGCTGGAGTCGGCGGGCAGCCTCCGCGTGCAGGTCACGGACCTCGGCGGCGCAGGGGCGCTGGCGCCCGCGGACCAGCCCGACCTCGAGGCGAAGCTCGAGGGGCGCCAGACGCCGCGCGGCTGGGGCCTGTTCCTGATCGAGAGGATGGTCGACGAGGCGAGGGTGACGGGCGAGGGCGGCCGGCGCACGGTCGAGCTCGTGCTTCACCTGCAAGGAGGGCACGATGACGACGCGTGAGCTCGAGGTGACCGTGCGCGAGCACGGCGGAGCGGCGATCCTCGATTTGGCCGGAGACATCGACTCGTCGGCGGAGGCGGCCCTGCAGAGCGCGTTCGAGGAGGGCACGCGCGGAGGGCGCCAGGTGGTCCTGAACTTCTCCCGTGCGGACTACATCAACAGCACGGGCATCGCCCTGATCGTCGGTCTCCTCGCCCAGGCACGGGCGCGCGGGATCTCGATCACGGCATACGGCTTGTCAGACCACTATCGCGAGATCTTCGAGATCACGCGGCTGGCCGACTTCATGACGATCGCGGACGACGAGAGCGGCGCCATGAGCGGCACGGAAAGGACCAACCATGCCTGAAGCGGCGACAAGCTTCGAGGTGCGCGAGCCCTCCGAGTACGCGCGCGTGATCGAGATCATCGGCGACATCACCGCCGCGAGCGAGGACGTGCTGATGGACGCCTACTCGCGCGCCGACGGACCGGGCGTGCGGGCGATCGTGCTCAGCTTCACCGGCCTCGACTACATGAACAGCGGTGGCATCGGGCTGCTCGTCACGCTGCTGGTGCGCGCGCAGCGTCAGCGTCAGCGCGTGTTCGCGTACGGGCTGTCCGAGCACTACCGCCAGATCTTCGAGCTGACGCGGCTCGACGAGGCCGTGTCGATCCACGACAGCGAGGACGACGCGCTGGGGGCGGCGACATGAGCTCCGATCGCAAGGACACCTGGGCGGGACCGGTCGCGCGGCTTGGCGCCGCCGAGGCGCCGGACGGCGCGCTCAACCTGAACGTCGAGGGGCGCCGGCTCACCTCGCCGATCCAGGGCTTCGGCCGGATGTGGCAGAAGACCTACCGCGTGCGCCTGCCGGCGGACCGCGTGTCGGCGTACGAGCTGGTCGCCACCTGGAAGGAGCGCTTCCCCGAGTTCTGGCCCGACGGCAACCGCTTCTACGCCCCGCTGACGGGCATCGCGCCGGGCGAGGTCGCCCTGCTGAACATGGACCTGCCGGGGCGGATGACGCTCTCCACCGGGGTGATGGTTCTCTATGCCGACGAGGAGTCGTTCACTCTGATGACCCCCGAGGGCCACATGTTCGCCGGCTGGATCACCTTCAGCGCGACCGAGCGCGAGGGCGAGACGGTGGCGCAGGCGCAGGTGCTCATGAGGGCCAGCGACCCGATCTACGAGCTCGGCCTGACCCTCGGCGGCCACCGCAAGGAGGACGGCTTCTGGCAGCACACGCTCGCCCGGCTGGCGGCGAACTTCGCGCAGGACTGCGAGGTGGAGACGGAGGTCGTGTGCGTGGACCGCAGGCGCCAGTGGTCGAGGTGCGGCAACGTCCGGCACAGCGCCGCGATCCGCTCGAGCCTGTACCGGGCCGGTGCGCCCGCCCGGCTCGCCAAGCGCCTCTTCCGGCGCGACCGCGCGCTTGCCTGACGAGGCCGTGGTCGTCGGGTCGGGCCCGAACGGGCTCGCGGCCGCGATCGTGCTCGCGCGGGCCGGCCTGGCGACGACGGTCCTCGAGGCCGAGGAGACGTTCGGCGGCGGCTGCCGCTCCGCCGAGCTGACGCTGCCGGGCTTCGTGCACGACACCTGCTCGACGGTGCAATCGCTGGCGCTCGCCTCGCCGTTCCTGCGGAGCCTGCCGCTCGCGGAGCACGGGTTCGAGCCGGTCCACCCGGATGCGCCGCTCGCGCACCCGCTCGACGACGGCACGGCGGTGATCCTCGAGCGCTCGGTCGCCGCGACCGCGGCCGGGCTCGGGCCGGACGAGCGCGCCTACCGGCGCACGTTCGAGCCGCTGGTACGCGACGCCGACGCCCTCTTCGCCGGCGTGCTCGCGCCGCCGCGCCCGCCGCGCCATCCGCTGGCGCTCGCCCGCTTCGGCCTCGACGCGGTGCGCTCGGCCGGCGGGCTCGCGCGCTCGCGCTTCGAGGGCGAGCGCGCCCGGGCGCTGCTCGCCGGCTGCGCCGCGCACTCGTTCCTGCCGCTGTCGGCGCCGGTGAGCGCCGCGTTCGGCATCGTGCTCGCGCTGGGCGCGCACGCCGTCGGCTGGCCGGTCGCGCGCGGCGGCTCGCAGCGGGTGGCGGACGCGATGGCGTCGCATCTGCGCTCGCTGGGCGGGACGATCGAGACCGGGCACCGCGTGAGCTCGCTGGACGACGACGCGGTGCGCGGCCGGCTAGCCCTCCTCGACGTGGCGCCGCGCGGGCTGCTGCGGATAGCCGGCGAGCGGCTGCCGGAGCTCTACCGGCGCCGCCTCGGCCGCTACCGCTACGGCCCGGGCGTCTTCAAGCTCGACTGGGCGCTCGACGGGCCGATCCCGTGGACCGCGCCCGAGGCCGCGCGCGGCGCCACCGTCCACCTCGGCGGCACGCTCGAGGAGATCGAGGCCGGCGAGGCCGCGGTCACCCGCGGGGAGCACCCCGAGCGGCCGTTCGTGCTGCTGGTGCAGGCGAGCCGCTTCGACCCCACCCGCGCGCCCGCCGGCAAGCACACGGCGTGGGCCTACTGCCACGTGCCGAACGGCTCCACGCGCGACATGACCGACGCGGTCGAGGCGCAGGTCGAGCGGTTCGCCCCCGGCTTCCGCGACCTCGTCGCGGCGCGCTCGGCGATGGACAGCGCGGAGGTCGAGCGGCGCAACGCGAACTACGTGGGCGGCGACATCATCGCCGGCGTGCAGGACTGGCGGCAGCTGTTCACGCGCCCTGTCGCGCGCCCGGTCCCGTACTCCACTCCGCTGCCGGACGTGTTCCTCTGCTCGTCCTCGACGCCGCCCGGCGGCGGCGTGCACGGCATGTGCGGATACTGGGCGGCGAAGGCCGCCCTGCGGCGCCGCGGCCGGTAAGGTCGCCGCAGGGCGGAGTCCCGCGCCCAACCCCCGGTTCCGGCGCTCACGCCGCCGGCAGAAAGCGTCTCGTCCGCACGCGGATGGACAAGACGGGCGAGAGGCTACACGGCGGCGCGCTCGGCGCTGCTCGGCGTGGAGGAGCCGAAGGCGGGCGACGGCCCCACGCTGACGATGTCGGACGACGCGATCCGGCGCCGCACCGGCCGCGGTTGGGAGGAGTGGTTCGACCTGCTCGACGAGTGGGGCGCGAGCGAGCGGCGGCACGCCGAGATCGCACGCTGGCTGTCCGAGGAGCAGGGGGTCGCGGGCTGGGACGCGCAGTCGGTCACGGTCGGGCTACGAGCGCGCCCGCTCGATGCGGGCCGTCGGCGAGCGGCCGGACGGCTTCTCCGTGACCGCCTCGAAGACCGTCGCGGTCCCGGTCGAGCGGCTGTACGACGCCTTCCTCGACGAGGCTCAGCGCGAGCGCTGGCTGCCGGGCGCCGAGCTGCGCGGGCGCACCGCCACGAGGCCGAGGACGGCGCGGTTCGACTGGGAGGACGGCACGACGAGGGTCGTCGTGGGCTTCACCGGCAAGGACGACGGCAGGAGCATGGTGGCGCTGGAGCACGAGCGCCTCGCCGACGCGCAGCAGGCGGAGCGGATGAAGGCCTACCGGCGCGAGCGCGTCGCGGCGCTGAAGGAGGTGCTCGAGTCTTAGGGCCGGACGGGGACGAATGGTGCGACTATCCGGCCCCATGAAACTCGAGAACTCCTTCGAGGTCCCGGCGGGACCGGACCAGGCCTGGGACCTCCTGCTCGACGTCCCGCGCGTGGTGCCCTGCATGCCGGGCGCGGAGCTGACGGAGGTCGTGGACGACTCGACCTGGAAGGCCAAGATGAGCGTCAAGCTCGGGCCGATCTCGCTCACGTTCGACACCGACATCAAGCGCGAGGACGTCGACGAGGAGGCGAAGAAGGTCACGCTGTCCGCCAAGGGCCGCGAGCTGCGCGGCCGCGGCCAGGCGCGCGCGACGGTGGAGTCGAGCATGGCCGCGGTGGACGGGGGGACGCGCATCGACATCGTCACCGACCTCGCGCTCAGCGGCCCCGCCGCCCAGTACGGGCGCGGCATGGTCGCGGACGTCTCGTCGCAGCTGGTCGGGCGCTTCGCCGACTGCATTCGCACGCAGCTCGAGACTCCGGCCGAGCCGGAGACGGCGCAGGCGCGCGAGGGCGCAACCGGCGAGTCGGCGACCGGCGAGTCGGCGACCGGCGAGGCCGCCCCGTCGGCGCCGCCGGCGAGGCCGCCGGCCCCACCGGCCCCGCCCCCCCAGCCGGCGAAGCCGGTGGGCGGCCTGCGGCTCGTCTTCGGCGCGCTGCTGCGGTCGATCGTGCGGTTCTTCAGGCGCCTGTTCGGGCGCGAGTAGGGGAGGGAAGAAAACGGGCCGGGCGCACGTCTTCCCGACGTGCGCTCGGTAGCGATCGTCGGCGGTGGCCTCGGCGGGATGACGGCGGCCGTGTCGCTCCATCGGGCCGGCTTCGAGGTGCACGTCTTCGAGCGCGCGCGGGCGCTCAGCGAGGTGGGCGCGGGCATCCAGGTGAGCCCGAACGCCGCGCGGGTGCTGCACGGCCTCGGCCTGGCCGGCGAGCTCGAGCGCATGGGCGTGCGCCCGCTCGCCTTCCACCAGCGCCGCTGGGACGACGGCTGCACGCTCGTTCGCACGCCGCTCGGTGACGCGATCATCGACGCGTTCGGCTACCCGCATCTCCAGATCCACCGCGCCGACCTGCTGGCGGCGCTCGTGCGCGCGTTCCCGCCCGAGCGCCTCCACCTCGGGCACCGCTTCGTCGGGCTCGCCGAGCGCGGCGACCGCGTGGAGGCGAGGTTCGGGAACGGCGCGACCGCCGAGGCAGACGTGGTGGTGGGCGCCGACGGCATCCACTCAGCGGTCCGCGAGCGGCTGTTCGGCCCGGCGGAGCCGCACTTCACCGGCTGCGTCGCGTGGCGCGGGCTCGTGCCGGCGGAGCGGCTGCGCCACCTCGACCTCGAGGTGACTGCGCAGGTGTGGATGGGCCCGGACGGGCACTTCGTCCACTACTTCGTGCAGGCGGGGCGGCTCGTGAACTTCGTGGCGGTCGTCGAGCAGGACGCGTGGGCGCGGGAGTCGTGGACCGACCGCGGCGACATCGCGGACGCCCTGGCCGCCTTCGAGGGCTGGCACCCGCAGGTGCGCGGCATTCTCTCGGAGGTCGACGAGACCTACGTGTGGGCGCTGTTCGATCGCGCGCCGCTGCCGCGCTGGTCGGACGGCCGCGCGACGCTGCTCGGCGACGCCTGCCACCCGATGCTGCCGTTCATGGCGCAGGGCGCGGCGCAGGCGCTGGAGGACGGCGCGACGCTGACCGCGTGCCTGCTGCGCCCGGAGCCCGTGGAGGAGTGCCTGCGCCTGTACGAGTCCGCGCGCATCACGCGCGCGTCACGACTCCAGGCGATGTCGACCGCCAACAAGACGCGCTTCCACCTGCCGGACGGGCCGGAGCAGCGCGCCCGCGATGCGGAGATGGCGAAGGGCTCGACGGACTGGTCGTTCAAGGCGGTCGAGTGGCTGTACGCGCACGATCCGAGCGAGGTGGAGGGCGTGGCGGTCGCCTCGTGACGGTCGTGTTCCGCGAGCGCTCACGACTGGCAACCAGGGCGGCTCGGAGCGAGGTGATGTCGACTCATGGGTGCTATAGCACCCACAAAGCGACATCACCCTCCGGACCACCCCTGGTTGCCCGCCGTAAACGCTCCCCAGCGCCGCGCCGCCGGCGGAGAACGGCGACGTCAAGCCGCCTCGCGCCGCTCCCCGCCCTCCGGCGGCGCGAAGTACGCCGAGGTCGAGATGCCCCGGTCGAACTCCGACCACCGGGCGCCCTCGGCGAGCGCCTTCTGGATGCGGTCGAAGCTGCCGAGGTTGCCGCCGAGGTTGTCGATGAAGTGCACGAGCGTCGCCTCGCGCGTGCACGGGACCACGGGGCTGCCGTGCTCGAGCTTGCCGTGGTGGCTCAGGATGATGTGCAGCAGCGCCTGCGCGTCCGCCTGCGGGAAGCCCTCGATCCGCTCGACCGCGCGCCGCACGGCGTAGTAGCCGAGCGGGATCTCGCCGATCAGCTTGCCGGAGTCGGTGAGCTCGATCGCGGCGCCCTTCCACGTGTAGGCGCCGACCTTGCCGATGTCGTGGAGCAGGGCGCCCGTGACCGCCATGTCGCGGTCGATGCCCGGGAACGTGGTGGCGAGCGCGCCCACTCCCTGCGCCACCGACAGGCAGTGCTCGAGCAGCCCGTGACGATAGGCCTGGTGGTAGTGCTTGGCAGCGGGCGCCTGGTGCCAGCGCCGGCCGACCTCGGTCTCCGGGTCGAGCAGCCGCAGCAGCAGCTCGCGCAGGTGCGGCCGCTGCACCGTCTCGATCAGCTCGCTCAGGTCGCGCGCCAGCCGCTCGTAGGGGATGACGGGGCCCTCCATCAGGTCGGCCAGGTCGTACTCGCCGTCGGCCACCTCGCTCACCGCGCGCACCGTGAGCGTGGCGCCGAAGCGCTGGTCGACGGTGTACTGCCCGGCGGCGCGCACGATCGTGCCGGGAGCCGTGAGCGGCTCGATCGTCTCCACCGAGTCCCAGACCACGGCCTCCACGGCGCCGGTCACGTCGCCGAGTTGGAGCTTCAGGAACGGCTCGCCTGTGCGCCGCTGGCGCCGGCTGCGCGAGCGCACGAGGAACAGCGCGTCGACGTCCTGGCCGTCGACGAGGTCGCGCACGAAGCACTTCGCGGGGGTCAATGAGGTCTGCTCCATCGGGGATGCCAAGGTAGATGGGGATTCGGACGGGATAGCCTGCACACCCATGGAGTCGCCCCCCGCCCGGCGGACCTGACAGATGACCGTTCTCGTCGCCGGCGGCACCGGCGCGCTCGGCGGGGCGGTCGTGCGCGAGCTGCTCGACTCCGGCCGGCGGTGCGCCGTCACCTGGATCGTCGACAGGGAGCGCGAGCGCACGGAGGCGGAGCTCGGCGGCCGCGTGCAGCTCGTGAAGGCCGACCTGTTCGACCCGGCGTCGGCGGCCGAGGCGGTCGGCTCGGCCGGCGACCTCGAGGCGATCGTCAACCTCGTCGGCGGGTTCGCGATGGGGCCGCTCGTCCACGAGACCGAGCCGGAGGACTTCGACCGCCTGATGCGCCTCAACCTGACGCCCGCCTTCAACCTCGCGCGCGCGGGGATTCCGCCGATGATCGAACGCGGCGGCGGCGCGTTCGTGGGCGTCTCGGCGCGCGCGGCCCTGCGGCCGTTCGCCGGGGCCGCCGGCTACGTCACCTCGAAGGCCGCCGTGCTCGCGTTCATCCAGGCGCTCGACGCCGAGTACAAGAAGCACGGGATCCGCTGCAACGCGATTCTGCCGAGCACGATCGACACGCCCGCCAACCGCGCCGCCGAGCCGGACGCCGACCACTCGAAGTGGGTGCCGCCGGAGGAGATCGCGCGGGTCGTCCGCTTCCTCGTCTCGGACGACTCCGCGCCCACCAGCGGCGCCGCGGTCCCGGTGTACGGCCGCGCCTGATCAGCCGCCGTAGTACGCGAGCGCGCGCTGGCCGAGCTCCTTCGTCACGCCCGCGTTGCGCCAGGCCCCGATCGGCGCCCCGACCAGCGGGATCAGCTTGCCGGCGTAGCGCCGGGCCACGCGCTGGGCCGCGTACTTCGTGAGCCTCAGCCGCAGCCCGGGCGAATGGGGGTTCATCAGCGCCCGCTCCGCCATCGCCTGCGCCAGGTGCTTGCCGACGCCGTCGAGCGCGCTGCGCGCCTCGGCAGCGCTCGGGTAGACCTGCTGCAGCGCGAGCAGCTCGGCCGGCCGCATCGGGTGGCGCGGGTCGTAGCCGTAGGCGGCCGCGATGTAGAAGATCATCCGGCTCTGGATCCAGAGCAGCGCGACCACGTCCGGGGCCACCGTGAACGCGCCGCCGACGCCCAACGCCGCGCCCTCGAGCCGCGCCAGCCGCACGTGCTTGCGATACGCGATGCGCGCCAGCTTGTCCGGCGTCTGCCCCGGGCCGGCGATCCGCACCCACTCCTCGGCCTGGGGCCCGAACCGCTCCGCCGCGGCGAGCGCGATGTACTCCGGCGCGCGCTGCGGCTCTGCAAGTATGCGGTCCCAGAGCGAATGCGGCGGCCGCTCGAGGTGCTCGATCTCCGTCGCGGAGCTCATCGGAAGCAGTTTGCCCGTCCGGGACGGAGGTAAGAGCGAATCATGGCCACAGAGAGCACTACACCAAGGCAGGGCATCCTCAGCGAGGAGATGGCCGAGGAGCGCGAGCACCTGATCGAGATGCTGACCAAGGCGTACTGGATGGAGATCGAGACGGTGATCAGCTACATGGCCAACTCGATCAACCCCGACGGCGTCCGCGCCCAGGAGATCATCGAGTCGCTCGACACGGACATCCAGGAGGAGCTCGGCCACGCGCGCCAGTACGGCAACCGGATCAAGGAGCTCTACGGCGTCGTCCCGGGTTCGCTCGACTTCAACGCGGAGCAGTCCTACCTGCAGCCACCGGAGCACCAGACCGACATCGTCCACGTGATCAAGGGCGTGATCGAGGCCGAGAGCGGCGCGATCGAGTACTACAACCAGATAATCGAGTACTGCGACGACAAGGACCTCGTGACGCAGGACATGGTCATCGCGATCCTGCGCGACGAGGAGGGCCACCGGCGCCTGTTCGAGGGCTTCCTGCGCGAGTACAAGGCCGAGGGCCTGGCCTGACGGGTCGCTGACGAACATCGGCGGTCTGAAATCGCCGGGACCCGGGTATCGCCCCCGCCGGATGTGTCCGGCGACATTGGAGGTGTACTCGTGAGTAAGCGCTCTGCGGTTCTGGGGGCGGCGGTCCTTGCAGCGTGCTGGGCGGCGATGCCGGCTGTGGCCCAGGCCGCCCCGAACTTCACCCCGGGGGCGGACGGCGTCGGCGACCCCTACTTCCCGCTCGAGGGGAACGGGGGATATGACGTCAAGCACTACGACCTGTCCTTCTCTTACGACCCCGCCACCGACCGGCTGGACGGGCGCAACAGAATCCGCGCGAAGGCGAAGCAGAACCTCTCGCGCTTCGACCTCGACCTGCAGCAGCTGACCGTGGACAGCGTGGACGTGGACGGCCGCAAGGCCCGCTACCGCCGCGACGGCCAGGAGCTCGTGATCACGCCGAAGAAGGGGATCCGCGACGGCTCCAAGTTCACGGTCGTCGTGCGCTACGGCGGCGTTCCCGAGACCATCGTCGGGTCGCCGGTCGTCTTCGGCTCTCCCTACGGCTTCATCCACACGGACGACGGCTCGTTCGAGGGCGACGAGCCCAACGCGGCCTCGACCTGGATCCCGATGAACGACCATCCGAGCGACAAGGCCACGTGGACCTTCCACGTGACCGTGCCGGCAGGTCTCGAGGTGATCGCGAACGGCAGGCTCGTCGATCGCAAGGAGACGGCGAAGAAGTCCACCTGGGTCTGGGACGAGCCCTACCCGATGGCGAACTACCTCGCCACCGCCGGCATCGGCAAGTGGGTGTTCAAGAACGGGACGACGCCGGGCGGGATCAAGAACGTCACCGGCGTCGATCCGACTCTGCTCGAGGGGAATCCCGACCCGAACCCGGTCGACTTCTTCTTCGACACGACATCTGAGGCGACCGACCTCTGGGACCAGACGTTCGGCACCTACCCGTTCGACTCGACCGGAGCGATCGCCGACAACGCGACGTTCAACGGTCAGTCGATCGGGTTCTCGCTCGAGACCCAGACGCGGCCGCTGTACTCGGCCGTGCGCAGCACCAGCACGATCGCGCACGAGCTCGCGCACCAGTGGTTCGGCGACAACGTGAGCGTGGCCACCTGGCAGCACATCTGGCTGAACGAGGGCTTCGCGACGTTCGCCCAGTACCTCTGGGACGAGCACACCGGCGTGCGGACGGCCCACGAGGACCTGATCCGCGACTACAACCGGTTCCCCGACTCGTTCTGGCAGCTGCACATCGGCGATCCGGGGCGCGACACGATGTTCGACAACGCGGTCTACCGGCGCGGCGGGATGACGCTGCAGGCGCTGCGGGAGACGATCGGCGACCCCGCCTTCTTCCGGATCCTGCGCGCGTGGAACGTCGAGCACCGCTACGGCAACGCCACAACGCAGCAGTTCATCGAGCTGTCGGAGCGGATCTCCGGTCAGGACCTCGACCAGTTCTTCCAGAACTGGCTGTTCACGTCCGGGAAGCCCGCGCTGCCCGGCACCTAGCGGAGGGATGGAGCGGCGGCCGCCCGGCGACGGGCGGCCGCTATCCCACCGGCTGCTCCGCCTCCTGGGCGGCCCGGGAGACGATCCGCGCCACGAACGCGGTGAAGTCCATCCCGGCCGCCTCGGCGGCGAAGCGGGCCGGGCCGGTCTCGGTCAGCCCGGGGATCGTGTTGATCTCGAGGATCTGCGGGACCTCGTCGCGGTCGAGGATGATGTCCACGCGCGCGAAGTCGCGACAGCCCGCCTCGGCGTACGCGCGGCGCGCCGACTCCTCCACGCGCGCGCGGACGGCGGGCTCGAGGCTCGCGACCTCTAGCTGGGCCGCGCCGGCGTCGTAGTGGGCGCGGAACGTGTAGAAGGGCTCGTCGGTGCGGATCTCCACCACCGGCAGCACCTCGGGGCCGTCGGCGTCGCCCACCACGGTCACCGCCAGCTCCCGCCCGGTGATGTAGTGCTCGATCACCACGCGGTCGTCGTAGCTGAGGCCGCCCACCACGGCCTGGCTGAACTCCTCCGAGGAGTGGACGAACTTGATCCCGAGCGACGACCCCTCGCGCGCCGGCTTGACCACGAGCGGGAAGCCGAGCTGGGTGATCAGCTCGGCCAGCGTGTCGGCGGCGCCGAACGCCGCGAAGGCGTCGCGGTTGAACGAGTGCCAGGGTGGCGTGGCCAGGCCCACGCTCGACACGAGCTCCTTGAACAGGTGCTTGTCGAGGCAGCGCGCCGAGGCGTGCACGTCCGAGCCGGTGTATGGCACGCCGAGGATCTCGAGCAGGTCCTGGAGCGTGCCGTCCTCGCCGCCGCGCCCGTGCATCGCGACGAACACGAAGTCGGGCCGCAGGCGCTTGACCTGGCTGACGAAGGTGTCGTCGGGGTCGATGGCGATCGCGTCGTAGCCGAGCTGCTGGAGCGCGTCGGTCGCCCGGCGGCCGGAGCGGAGGCTGATCTCGCGCTCGAGGCTGCGCCCGCCGCTCGCGACCACGACGCGGCCGCTCACGATCCGCCCCCGCTGTGCTGCGACAGGAGCACGGACTCGAACGTGCGCGTGGTGGCGCGCCGCTCGGCGGCCTCGGCGAACGCGATCTCGATCAGCCCCTCGGCGAGCTCCACGAACGGCAGCCCGGAGGGCTCGAAGAGGTAGAAGGCGAAAGAGCCCGGCACGGTGTTCGGCTCGTTCAGGACGATCCGCGGCGAGTCGCCCTCCGGGTCCTCGACGAGGAAGTCGTAGCGCACCACGCCCGCGAAGCCGAGAGCCTCGTGCGAGCGCCGCGCGGCGCCCTTGATCCGCTCGGCGAGGTCGTCCGGGATTGGCGCCGGGATGAGCCGGTCCTGCGACGCCATGCCGCCCGGCTCGCCGGCCTCCTTGGCGCCGCTGCCCTTCGCGCCCTCGCCGCCCTTGCCGCCGCGCAGGTACTTGTCCTCGAAGGAGAGCGCCGCGCCCTCGCCCTTCACGGGCTGTTCGAGCGTGGACACCAGCAGCTCGCCGCCCGGGCGGCCGAGCACGGCGGCGTTCACCTCGATCGCGTCGTCGAGGGCGGGCTCCACGAGCGCGCGGCGGTCGAGCTCGAAGCACAGCTCGAGCGCCTCCTCGAGCTCGGCGGCGTCGGCGCAGTGGGACACCCCGATCGACGAGCCGAGCGAGATCGGCTTCGCGTAGCAGGGCAGGCCGGCGGTCTCGGCGGCGCGCGCCGCCGCCGCGCCGGGGTCGGCCGAGAACTCCTCGCGCGTGAGCAGCGCGTGCGGGTTCACGTCGATGCCGGCGGCGCCGATCACGAGCTTGGCGAGCGCCTTGTCCATCGCCACCGCAGCCGCGGCTACCCCGCCGCCGGCGTACGGCAGGCCGGCGTGCTCGAGCGCGCCGAGCAGCGTGCCGTCCTCGCCGCCGGTGCCGTGGATGGCGCAGACGACCACGTCGGCGACGACATCGCGGTCGCGCTTCAGCCGCGAGCCGCCCGGTGCGACGAACGGCGACCCCGCCGTGCCCAGGCGCAGCTCGCAGGGCTCGCCGCCGGCCGGCTCGTCGGGCCCGAAGGCGCCCACGTCGCGCAGCGCGTCGCCCGTCCACCAGCGCCCGTCGCGCCCGAGATAGACGGGCACCGGCTCGTGGCGCTCCTCGAGCACGCTCATCAGCTGCTGGGCGCTGATGATCGACACGTCGTGCTCAACGGAAGGCCCTCCGAAGCAGACGGCCACCCGCAGCCGGCGGTTGCCCGGTGGCTGGCTCATGGTGCGCGGCACGATAGCCGCGCCGGTGGTTGCCGAGGCGACCGGCGCCCGGGTCGGCAGCGTCGAGTGTCGAGTTTGTCCCGCTGAGCGGGACTAACTCGACAGTGGACCGGACGCGGGCGAGCCCCACCCCTGGTTGCCCGCCGTAAGCGCTAAGCCCGCCACGGCGCCGGGACGACCTACGCCCCGTCGCGGTACAAGTCCGGCAGGTCGTTCTCGAACAGGACCACGTCGCCCTTGCGGGTGGTGCGCGCAAGCAGCGCCTGGGCCTCGGCGGCGTCCGCCACCACGTGCAGTCGGCCCTCGGGGAAGCCCGCCGTGGCGAGCCCCGCGCGGATCGGGTCGGTCTGGTCGCGGCCGACCAGCACCACCAGGTCGCACACCTCGGCCGCCTTCGCGCCGAAGCGCTGGTTCTCGTCCCGCTCCCGCTCGCCCAGCTCCACCATCCCCGGCGTGACCAGGAGCCGGCGCCCGGCCGGGTGCGAGGCGAGCACGTCCAGCGCGGCGGCGGCGCCCTCGGGGTTGGAGTTGTAGGCGTCGTCGATCACGACCACGCCGGCGGCCTTGTTGACGATCGGCGCCAGCCGGTGCGCCGGCGGCCGCACGCGCGCCAGGGCGCGGGCGATCGCGTCGAGCGGCAAACCGATCTCCAGGCCCGTGGCCGCGGCAGCCACCAAATTGGCGACGTTGTGCTCGCCGAGCAGGCGGGCGCTCACGGTCGCCTCGCCGGCGGGCGAGTGGATGACGAACGTCGTCCGGCCGTCGCGCAGCTCCACGTCCTCGGCCCACACGTCCGCGCCAACGCCCGGCCGCGGGGCGAACAGCCGCACCGGGCAGCTCGCGCGCTCCGAGGCGCGGCGGCAGCGCTCGTCGTCCGCGCGCGTGATCAGCGCGCCGTCCGGCGACAGGGCCTCCGCGATCTCGCCCTTTGCCTTCTCGGTCTCGTCCAGCGACCCGAACCGTTCGAGGTGCGCCGGGCCGATGGCCGTGAGGATGCCGATCCGCGGCTCCACGAGCTCGCACAGCTCGGCCACGTCGCCGCGCCGGTAGGCGCCCATCTCCACGACGAACGTGCGGTGCCGCGCCTGCAGCCCCTCGTTGATCGCGCGCACGACGCCGAGATAGCTGTTGAAGGAGGCCGGCGTGGGGTAGGCGGCGCCGCGCAGCTCCGCCACTTCGGCCACGCACGCCTTCGTGGTGGTCTTGCCGTAGGAGCCGGTGATGCCGATCACGAGTGGCGCGATCTCATGCAGGCGCCGCTTTGCTCGCCGCACGAAGCGGCGGTTGTCGAGCGCCTGGACGGGGCGCAGGAGGCGATCGGCGAGCGCGAGCAGCTCGGGCGCGGCGACGTGGGCCGCCAAGCCGACGAGCGTGCCGGCGGCCGCGACCACCACGGCGTCGAGGCCGACCAGCCCCGCCACCCCGAGGGCGACCAGCGCAGCGACGGGGACGCCCAGCGCGAGCCCGAACAGGCGCCGCGCCCGCGCGGTGAAGACGAGCGGTTTGACCTGTCGCCGCCCCAGCGCCTTGCGGCCGCGGACGATCCCGGCCGCGCTCGAGGCGAGCCCGACGAGCAGCGCCTCAGGGTCGGCGCCGACCGCCGCCGCGGCCGACAGCAGCGCGCCGGCCAGCGCCGTCCAGCCCAGCTCGGCCGGCTCGAGGCGCTCGCCGCGGCGCGCGACCCACACTCGCAGGCGCGCCGCCTCGTAGTGCTCGAGCTGGAAGAGGTGGAGCAGCACGTGCAGGCGCCCGGCCAGCAGCGCGACCAGCCCCGCCGCCGCGATCGCGATGCCGGCGGCGATCATTCGCCCGTCCGCGGCGCGAGCGCGCGCGGCTGCTCGCAGAGGAAGAGCCGCGCGATCCGCGCGAAGCCGACCGGGTCGTCCGCGTAGCTGTAGTGCCCCGCACCGTTCAGCACCGCCAGCCCGGCGCCCGGGATCAGCTCCTCCATCCGCCTGCCCATCCAGAGCGGCGTGTCGTCGTCAAGCTCGCCCCACACGAGCAGCGTGGGCGACTTGATGCGCGGCATGCGGTCGGACAGGTCCCGGGCCACCAGCTTGCGGAAGGTGCCGCGCATGGCCTCAGAGGCCTCGATGTAGTCGGTGGACGCCACGCGCCGCCGCATGCGCTCCTGCAGCCGCCGGCCGGGCCCGCCGAGCAGGCCGACGACCCGGCCCACCTTGGCCACCGCCACGCGCGAGTAGTAGCGCGCGCCGCGCTTCGGACGCAACCCGGCGCTGTCGCAGAGCAGCAACCTGCCGACGCGCTCGGGGTGGTCCGCCGCGATGCAGATCCCCACGCGCCCGCCGTTCGAGTGCCCGAGCACGTGGCAGCGCTCCACGCCCTCGTGGTCGAGGAAGCGCAGCACGAAGCGCGCGTAGTCGTCGCCGTCCCAGGCCTCGGGCGGCGGGTCGCTCTCCCCGAAGCCCGGCAGGTCGAGCGCGAGCACCTCCGTCTCGCCCTCGAGCGCTGCGACGATCGGCTCCACCGCCTCGAGATGCGCCCCCCAGCCGTGCAGCACGAGCACCGGCAGGTCGCCGGGATCCGTGCGCGATCCGCGCCGGAGGTGGCGGATCGTGATCCCGTCGAGCTCCGTCTGCATGAATGGCCGAGTGCTGGCGGGCAAGGCCACAAAGGTAGAGCCTGCGACGGCGCGTCAGAGGCTCTCAGGCCGTGAAGTCCACCGCGCCGTCGCCCTTCCAGCTCGCCAGCTTGACGAGCGTGTGGCGCGACATCACGTGCCCGGAGAGCACGCAGGTGCGCCCGCCGCGGCGGAACACGGCCACCTGGCGGCCGTCCGGGTCGCGGTAGAGCAGCACGTGCACGCCGTTCTTCGAGACGTGCGTCGCGTCGTCGGGCGGCGCGAGCGGGCGCCCCGAGACGACCGTGTAGCCGATCTGGTGGCCCATGTGCTCGTAGAAGACGGTCTCGGCGCGGCGGTCGCCGACGTCGTCCGTGCGCATGCCCACCGCGTGCCAGCCGAATTTGTGCCCCCAGTTGGGGAACGCGACGTCCTCGAACCGCGCCGCCAGCAGCTGTGGCCTGCCCGCGGCCGGCTTCGGCGCCGGCATCGACATGTCGCCGAGGCTGAGGTCGGCGGCGGCCGCCACGGTCGCGTCGCCGTCGCGCCCGGGGACCACGATCGCGAGCGCGATCGCCGCCGACGCCAGCGCACCCGCGAGCGCGAGCCGCTGCGGCGAGAGGAACCGTCGCCGCCGCTGCTCGGCCCGCTCGATCGCCTCCTCGATCCGCGCCCGCAGGGCGGGCGGCGCCATCGGCCCGACGTCGCGGAGGGTCCGGGCGACGCGCCGCTGGCGCTCGTAGGCGTTCGGCGGGAGCGCCTGGCTCATGCCGAGACCGCCTCGAGTTGGCCGGCGACCTGCTCGCGGGCGCGGAACAGCCGGCTTCTCACCGTGCCGCTCCGCACCTCGAGGGCGCGGGCGGCCTCCTTGTAGGAGAGGCCGACCACGTCCACGGCGACGATGGCGTCGCGCAGCGGCGGCGACAGCTCGAAGATGGCCGTGTAGGCGGCGCGGGCGTCGAGCTCGCCCGCGGCCGGGTCGCCGCCGGGCTCGGCGACGAACTCGAGCGAATCGGGCGCCATCGGCACGGCGGTGGCGGCGCGCGCGAGGCTGATCCAGGTGTTGCGGAGGGCGCGGAGCAGGTAGGCGAGGTCCCCGTGGCGGCGCACGAAGCGCGGACGCCGGAGCACGCGCGCGTAGGTCTCCTGCACGAGATCCTCGGCGTCGTGGCGAGTGCCGCAGAGGGCGTATGCGGCGCGGAAGAGGCGATCCATGTGGTCGGGGAGGCGGGTCGCGTCCATCCGGATCGCTGTTCGGGCACGCCCGCCCTCCTCTCGTTCAAGAGGCTTCATGTACCTGGACGGACGCCCGGGGGCGAGAAAAGTTCCATCCCAATTTGAGAGGTATTACCGGGATGCCGCTCTCTCAATCGCGGCGGCCAGCTCCTCCACCGCCGGCTCGACCGCCGACTCATGCACGCCGCCGTAGCCGAGCACGAGCCCGTGCGGGCCTCGGGGCCCGAGCCACGACTCGGACAGCGGCTCGACCAGCAGCCCCGCGGCCGCCGCCTCGCGCGCCACGCGCTCGTCGTCGAGCCCGTCGGGCAGCCTGGCGAGCACGTGCAGGCCGGCCGCCACCCCCTGCACCTCGAGCTCCGGGAGACGGCGCGCGAGCGCCCCGGTCAGCCGGTCGCGGCGCGCGCGGTACACGGCCCGCACGCGGCGGATGTGGCGGTCGTAGTCGCCCGACTCCATCAGCCGCCGGAGGGCGAGCTGGTCGAGCACCGGGGAGGCGAAGTCGAGCAGCCGCTTGGTGCGGGCGGCGTCGTCGATCAGGCCCGGCGGCGCCACGAGCCAGCCGATCCGGAGCGCCGGCGCGAGCGACTTCGACACGGTGCCGAGATACGCGACCCGCTCCGGATCGAGCCCCTGCATCACCCTCACCGGCTCGCGGTCGTAGCGGAACTCCGCGTCGTAGTCGTCCTCGATCACGAGGCCGCCGTGCGCGCGCGACCAGTCGAGCAGCTCGCGGCGACGCTCGCCGCTGAGCACTACGCCGGTCGGGAACTGGTGGGCCGGCGTGACGAGCGCCGCCTCGGCGCGCATCCCGGCGACCACGATCCCCTGCCCGTCCACCGGCGCGCCCACCGGCTCCAGCCCGACCCCGCGAATGCGCTCGTGCTGGCGGTTCAGGGACGGGTCCTCGACCGCCACGCGCCTTGCGCCGCGCGCGACGAGCACGCGCAGCAGCAGGTCGATCCCCTGCGCCGTGCCCTGCACGATCACGATCCGCGCGGGGTCGGCGACCACGCCGCGCGTGCGGCCCAGGTGGCCGGCGAGCGTCTCGCGCAGGCCGGGATCGCCGAGCGGGTCGCCGTAGCCGAGCGCGCTCACGGGCGCGCCGCGCATCGCGTGGGCGCTCGCGGCGAGCCACCGCCGCATCGGGAAGAGCGACACGTCGGGGGTCGTCGGGGTCATGTCGAACCGGGGCGGGCGCGCCGGCGGCGGCCCGGCCTCCGCGCCGTGGCGCACCGCCGCCCGGACAGGCGCCACGACGGGCGCGCTGCGCGGGCGCATCGTCACGAAGCCCTGCGCCTCGAGCTGCGCGTACACGTCGCTCGCCACGCCGCGCGACACGCCCATCTGCTCCGCGAGCCGCCGCGACGACGGCAGCCGCACGCCCGCCCGCAGGGCGCCGTCGCGGATCGCGTCGCGCAGCGCGCGCTCAAGGGCGGCGCGCAGGGTCTCGCCGGCGCGGCGATCGAGGCGCAGCCAACTGGCCTCATCAACAGGCGGTCCGCTGGCTCTTGTCATGAGGCCACCTCAGCCGCACACTAGCGCGACGAGGAGCGCTCCCCGACTGCGAGTCCGCCGCCAGCCCAGCCGCGGCCGGTACGACCGCGCGTCGGTCGAGGCCGTGCTCGACGGCGGCCTCTTCTGCCACGTGGCGTGCGCCGACGGCGACCACCCCTACTGCGTGCCCATGCTCCACGCGCGCTTGGACGACCACGTGTACGTCCACGGCTCCACCGCCAGCAGGCTCGTGCGCACGCTGGCCGGCGGCGCGAACGCGTGCCTGACCGTCACGCGCCTCAACGCGCTCGTGCTCGCCCGCTCGGCCTTCGAGCACTCGGCCAACTACGAGTCGGTGATGGTCCACGGGCGGTTCCGCCTGGTGGAGGGCGCCGAGGAGCGGCTGGCGGCGTTCGAGGCGTTCACGAACAGGCTGATCCCCGGCCGCTGGGACGAGGTGCGCCCGCCCGACCGCAAGGAGCTGAAGGCGAGCCAGATCCTCGCCATGCCGATCGGCGAGGCGGCGGTGAAGGCGCGCACGGGCCCGCCGAGCGACGACGACTCCGAGGACGCCGAACGGGCCACCTGGGCCGGCGTCGTGCCGGTCGTGACCTCGTTCGGGGAGGCGCAGCGCTCGCCCGGCCTGCGCTCCGGCATCCCGGTGCCGGCGAGCGTCCGGCGCCTGAGGAAGGTCGACGGGTGCGCGTGATCCGCCAGGAGGGCGAGGCGACCTTCCGGCTCGAGGACGGGGAGCGCGCGGTGACGGCCGGCGAGGTCGTGATCGTGCCGGCGGGCGAGTGGCACGGGTTCGTCAACTCCGGCGACGGCCCGCTGAGGCAGATCGACATCCACGTGAGCCCGCGCATGAGCACCGAGTGGCGCCACTGAGCGCCACGCCGTCCCCGGCGGATGGTGAAATGCCGGGCGGCACGACCCAAGGAGGGCCACGTGAACGACGAGTACCCGGTCCGGTTCTCGGTCGACTACCCCGACCGTCCGCTCAACCGTGTGAGCACCGCCTTCCGGATCTTCGCGGTGATCCCGATCGCGATCGTGCTCGGGACGATCGGCGGATACACCGGAGGTGGCGGCTACGAGGGCGGGGAGGCGTCGACGGTCGCCATCGGCGGCACCGGCCTGCTGTTCCTGCCCCCGCTCCTCATGATCCTCTTCCGCGAGAAGTACCCGCGGTGGTGGTTCGACTGGAACCGGGAGCTGCTCCGGTTCACGAACCGCGTCGGCACGTACTTCGCGCTCATGAACGACCAGTACCCGTCGACGGACGAGCACCAGTGGGTCCGGCTCGACTTCCCCTACCCGGACGCGAAGAACGACCTGAACCGCTGGCTCCCGCTGGTCAAGTGGTTCCTCGCGATCCCGCACTACATCGTGCTGTTCTTCCTCTACATCGCGGCGGTCATCGTGGTGATCGTGGCGTGGTTCGCGATCCTGTTCACCGGACGCTTCCCGCCAGGCATGTTCGGGTTCGTCGAGGGTGTGATCCGCTGGCACAACCGCGTCATGGGGTACGCCTTCATCCTGGTCACCGACCGCTACCCGCCGTTCTCGCTCGAGCAGTCTGAGGCGCCGCCGCCGGCGACGCCGGGCGGCCCGCCGCCCGCGCCGGAGCGTCCGGTGGCTTAGCTCTCACCGTTCGCTCATCGCCCCTGGATGCAATCGGGGGGTGGGCAAGAGGCTCAGGCTCGCCGGGATCGCGACCGCCGCCGTCGTGGTGGTGGCGGTCGCCGTGGCCGTCGGGCACGCCGGTCCCGCGAAGACGCAGCCGCTGCAGTCGGACGCGGCGGCGGTGCGGGGCGATCTCGCCGGGGTGCCCCAGACCGGCCTCTCGCTCGGCCGGGCCGATGCGCCCCTCACGGTGGTCGAGTTCGCCGACCTCCAGTGCCCCTTCTGCCGCCAGTTCGACCGCGAGGCGCTGCCGGGAGTGATCGACCGCTACGTCCGGACGGGCAGGGTCCGCCTCGAGCTGCGGCTGCTGCCCTTCCTCGGGCCCGACTCGGGGCGCGCCGCGCGGGTGGCGTACGCGGCCGCACCACAGGGCCGGGCATGGTCGTTCGCGGACCTCTTCTTCAGGCGCCAGAAGCAGGAGAACACCGGCTACGTGACCGACGCCTTCCTGAAGCAGATCGCCGATGCCACGCCGGGGCTCGACGCCCGGACGGCGCTGGCCGGCAGCGGCGCGAAGGCGGTCACCCGCGCCGCGGCTCAGGCCACGCGGCAGGCGCGGCGGCTGGGCGTCTCGTCCGTGCCGACGCTTGTCCTGATGAGGCCGGGGCAGGCGCCGGAGCAGCTCGGGCTCGCCGCGCTCACGACCGACGGCTTCTCAAGCGCGCTCGCCGCCGCTCTGCGGTCGTGAGCGAGCGCGGAGGTCTCACCAGCGTCCCCGGTACCCGGTCTCCAATCGTTCGGCCGGACGCCGCCACTCCGGCTCGACCTCGTACCTGACGCGCATGCTCCGCTCGCGGAGGTACTTGACCGCCGGCCCGTACGTGAAGCGCGTCGCGTGGGCGGCCAGCCTCCCCAGCCGGTCGGCCTCCATGAACGGCATGAACCGGTCGGGAAAGCCGGGACTCGTGCAGGCCATGCAGATGCCGCCCACGTTCGGGCAGCCGCCGATGCCGTTCACCCAGCCGCGCACGGGGACGTTGCACTTCACGACGGGTCCGCGGCACCCGATCTTCACGAGGCATCCGTGCGATTCGCCGGGGCGCTCGGCGTAGCTGCCCTGCTCGGCGAGCCCGGCGCGGTCGCAGCTCTCGTGGACGGTCCGCTCGAACAGCCAACGCGGGCGGCCCTGGTCGTCCAGGTCGATCGGCGGCGTCATCCCCACGAGCTGGAGCACGAGATACATCAGCGTCTCGGTGATGTTGTCGGGCTGCACCGGGCAGCCGGGCAGGTTCACGATCGGGAGCCCGAGCCGGGAGGCGAAGCCGGCGCCGAGGTAGTCGCGCAGCCCCATCGCCCCGGTCGGGTTGTTCTTCATCGCGGGGATGCCGCCGTACGCCGCGCAGGTTCCGACCGCCATCACGACCGCGGCACGCGGGGCGAGCCGGTCGATCCACGAGCAGGTGGGGATCGGCTGCCCGGTCTCCGGGTCCACGCCGAAGCCGGCCCAGTGCCCGTCGCCGTTGATGCGCTCGTTCGGGACGGAGCCCTCGAGCACGAGGATGAACGGGTCGAGCCTGCCGGCCTCGGCGTCGTACCAGTTCTGCAGGAAGTCCCCGCCGGTCTCGAATGCCAGAAACGGGTTGTAGAGAACGACCGGCGGCATGCCCGGCACCGCGCCCCTCAGCAGCTCCTCGAGGCTCGGGCTCGTGGCTGCGGTCAGCGCCACCGTGTCGCCGTCGCAGCCGAGCCCGCTCGTCATCCAGATGACGTGGACGGGAGTTCGCTCGGTCTGGACTTGGCGCGGGCTGAACTCCGGCTGGACGCTCATGCGCCCGGTCGCAACGCGCCGGGGATGCGCTCGAGGTGGTGCTCCGCCAGCCAGGCGAAGTGGTCCCGGCTCGTGCCGTGCAGATGCCAGTCGGCGCCGCCACCGGTCACGAGTCCTCCGTCGGCAAGCCGGGCCAGCGCGTGCGAGACCGAGGGCCGCTCGGCGCCGGCCAGCTGGCCCAGCAGCCGGTGCGTCAGCGGAAGCGAGAGCCGGATGCCGCCCGGCTCGACGCGCCCCCAGCGGGTGGCGAGATGCCACAGGAGCAGCGCCAGCCGCACCTCCAACCGGGGGTGCGACGCGATCGCGCGCTGCACGCTGAGGTCGCGGGCGCGCCTCGCGCTGCGGCGCAGCAGCGCGTGCGTGATCTGCGGCCACGGTCGGACGCGCTCCGCGAAGGGCGCGTCCAGCACCGCGAGGCGAGCGGACAGCAGCACGTGCCAGGACTCGTCGCGCTCGATCAGGTCGTCCTCGATCCTGCCCGCCGGCTGCAGCAGGTCGCCCGCGCCCACGAGCTCTGTCGCGGTGCGGTCGCCCACGTGGACGTCGAGCGCCATCACGCCGTCGAGGATCAGCAGCCCGGTCCCGGCCACCGCGGCGCTGAACCGGCCCCACAGCTGGCACTCGCCGACGGGAAGCTCCGCGACGGGGACCGTCGCGATCTGGCGCACCACCATCCGCATGCGCGGATCGAACTCGTCGGCCAGGTCGGCGTCCACGTCGAGCAGATAGCAGAAGCGCCCTGGGGGACGTGGCTCGTCCGAGGGGCGCTCAACCGGCGCGGGCCAGATCGAGGCGCGCTGTGGAACCGCTTCTCGGTCGCTCCCATCCATGACTGAAGCCGTGTGCACCTTACCGCCGCAGAGCCCGTGCAGAAGCGGGGTAATGCGGGTTACCGCCGACTCCTGTAACGCGGATTACGTACCCGGTAGCGGGCCGCCGGAGCGGTGGTAGAACGCGACAGCCGCCATGTGTCTGGCTATTCCCGGGCAGGTGATCGAGTTCGTCGACCACGAGCGCAAGCTCGCCAAGGTCGACATCGCCGGCGTGCGGCGGAACGTGAACCTCGGGCTGCTCGACGACGCCGGCCCGGGCGACTGGGTGCTGATCCACGTCGGCTTCGCGCTCTCGAAGGTCGACGAGGAGGAGGCGCACGCGACGCTCCGCCTGCTGCGCGGGATGGGTGCGGACTTCGACGCGGCGATCGAGGAGCTGAAGGGCAGCGTGATCGGCTGACGCTCCACGAGGAACACTGCGACGGCGATCGCGGCTGCATCACCTGCGGCGACCAGGCGCATGAGATGCGCGTGCTCTCGGTCGACGCGATGCGCGGGCTGGCGGTGTGCGCCGGCGAGGACGGCGAGCGGGTTGAGGTGGACACGCTGCTCGTGGATCCGACCGGCGTGGGCGAGCGCCTGCTGGTGCACGCGCGCGTGGCGATCGCGCGGCTCGACACCCGGGTGCCGGCGTGAGGTTCGTCGACGAGTTCCGCGACGCCGAGATCGCCGCCGCGCTCTCACGCGAGATCCTTGGCGTGGTCGAGCCGGGCCGGGGCTACAAGGTGATGGAGGTGTGCGGCGGGCACACCCACTCGATCTACAAGTACGGCGTCGACGACCTGCTGCCGGAGAACGTCGAGCTGGTCCACGGGCCGGGCTGTCCCGTCTGCGTGATCCCGATGGGCCGCGTGGACGACGGCATCGCACTCGCGCACCAAGAGGGCGTGATATTCACGTGCTTCGGCGACATGATGCGCATCCCCGGCTCGCACGGCAGCCTCCTGGACGCCAAGGCCGAGGGCGCCGACGTGCGCATGGTCTACTCGCCGCTCGACGCGCTGCGGATCGCAGAGCGGAACCCGGACCGGGACGTGATTTTCTTCGCGATCGGGTTCGAGACGACCGCGCCCTCCACGGCGCTGACGCTGAAGCGAGCCAAGGCCGAGCGGCTCCACAACTTCTTCGTCATGTGCAACCACGTGACGATCGTCCCGCCGCTGCGCGCTCTGCTCGACTCGCCCGACCTGCGCCTCGACGGCTTCGTCGGCCCCGGCCACGTGTCCACCGTCGTGGGCGCGCGGCCGTTCGAGTTCATCCCGCGCGGCTACGGCAAGCCGGTCGTGATCGCCGGCTTCGAGCCGCTGGACATCCTGCAGGCCATCCAGATGATCCTGCGTCAGCTCGCCGAGGGCCGCTGCGAGGTGGAGAACCAGTACAAGCGCGTGGTGCCGTGGGAGGGCAATGCCCGCGCGCTCGAGGTGATGGCCGAGGTGTTCGAGCTGCGACCGCACTTCGAGTGGCGCGGGCTCGGCTTCATCTCGCAGTCGGGGCTGAAGCTGAGCGCGGCCTACGCCGACTTCGACGCCGAGCTGCGCTTCAGCGTCCCCGGCGTGCGGGTGGCCGACCCGAAGGCCTGCCAGTGCGGCGAGGTGCTCAAGGGCGTGATCAAGCCGTGGGAGTGCAAGGTGTTCGGCACCGCCTGCACGCCGGAGCGGCCGATCGGCACCTGCATGGTGTCGAGCGAGGGCGCCTGCGCGGCCTACTACACCTTCGGCCGGCTGACCCGCGAGAGGGCGACGGTGTGACGGTCTCCGCCAGAGAGGAGCGGATTCTCGGGATCATCGAGACGGCTCGCGCGAAGCCGGCGAAGTTCCGCGACGAGCGGATCACCATGGCCCACGGCGCGGGCGGCAAGGCCACCTCGCGCCTCGTCGAAGGGTTGCTGCAGCCCGCCTTCGGGATGGCGCTCGACGACGCGGCGCTCGTCGGCGATATGGCGATCACCACCGACGCGTTCGTGGTCAAGCCGCTGCGCTTCCCCGGGGGCAGCATCGGCGAGCTGGCGGTCAACGGCACGGTCAACGACCTCGCGATGGCGGGCGCGCAGCCGCTCGCGCTCACGGTCAGCCTGATCCTCGAGGAGGGGCTTGCAGCCGAGGTCCTGAAGGCCGAGGTCGAGGCGATCGCACGGGCGGCCGAGGAAGCTGGGGTGCGCGTCGTGGGCGGTGACACGAAGGTCGTCGAGCGCG
>DASXAA010000063.1:0-16689 GCA_036407035.1 Thermoleophilaceae bacterium
GTCCTACAGATGCGTACCGGCGGGGCCGATGACCTGGGCACAGTCTGGGAGACCGCGGCATGAGACGTGGGTCCCAGCGGCAAGACCCACCCAACGTCACCTTCAAGGAGGAGACACAATGCTGCGGAAGCTCCGCGAGCGGATCAACAGCGAGGAGAAGGGCTTCACGCTCATCGAGCTCCTCGTCGTGATCCTCATCATCGGCATCCTGGCCGCCATCGCGCTGCCGGCCTTCCTGGGCCAGCGCCAGAAGGGCCAGGACGCTGAGGCCAAGTCCAACGTCCGTAACCTCGTGTCGCACATGGAGTCGTGCTTCACGCAGGGTGAGACGTACGTCGGCTGCGACAGCAACGCCGACGTGACCGGGAGCGGTATCCCGATCGGCGCCGGCAACGGCAAGGTCGTGATCTCGAACCTGGGCGCGGCCACGTACACCCTGGTCGGGACGTCCAAGTCCGGCCACACGTTCACGTATGACAAGACCGCTGCGGGGGCGAACAAGTCCTGCGCACCGGCCACCGAGGGCGGCTGCAACAACGGCTCCTGGTAACAGGACCGTCGTCAAGCAAGCGTCTGAAGGGCGGGCCTCCGGGCCCGCCCTTCGCCGTTCAAGGGGACGGCCGCGGCGGCCGATAGCTTCGATCGAGATGGCGTCCGCAGCGGAGATTGTCGTCGGCGGCCTGCTGGGAGCGGCCATCGGCAGCTTCCTGAACGTGGTGATCCACCGCCTGCCGAGGGGCGAGTCGCTCGTCAGGCCGCGCTCCCGCTGCCCCGGTTGCGGCACCCAGATCTCCTCGCTCGACAACATCCCGGTGGTCTCGTGGCTCGTGCTGCGCGGCCGCTGCCGGCACTGCGGCGAGCGCATCTCCATCCGCTACCCCGCCGTGGAGCTGCTCACCGCGGCCGCGTTCGCCGCGGTCATCGGCGTGCGCGGCTGGAACGACGACCTCTTCCTCTGGCTGCCATTCGTGGCCGCGCTGATCGCGCTCGCCGCGATCGATCTCGACCACCGCATCCTTCCGAACGCGATCGTCTACCCGCTGACCGTGTACGGCATCGTCGCCGCCGCGGTCGTCGACACCTCCGACCTGCCGGAGCACCTGATCGCCGGGGCCGGGGCGTTCGCCTTCCTGCTGCTGGCCGTCCTGGCATACCCGGCCGGCATGGGGATGGGCGACGTGAAGCTCGGCGGGGCGATGGGCGTGTTCCTCGGGCTGTCCGTGATCCCCGCGCTGCTCGTCAGCTTCCTCACGGGCACGATCGTGGGCGTCGGGATCATGGTGCGCGAGGGCGCCCAGGCGCGGAAGAAGGCCGTGCCGTTCGGCGTCTTCCTGGCGCTCGGCGGCATCGTCGCCGTGCTCTTCGGGCCCGACCTGATCGACTTCTACGACGACCATTTCCTGTCGTAGAGGCGCCGAGCGTCCAGTCGTACTGGACACCCGCGAGCTCGAATTAAGGACGCGGCCGGGGAGGCCGATAGACCGGGGGAAGCAACCCTCCCGAACATGGCCCTCTCCCTCCGAAAGACTTCAGATCGCGGCGCCGTCGGCCTCTCCATCGACGGCCGTTTCATGGCCGCCGCGCACGTCGAAGCCGGCAAGGTCGTCCGCGCCGCGAGCGTCGAGCTGCCCGCCGGACTCGTCAGCGATGGCGAGGTCGTGGACCCCGACGGCCTCTCGCACGCGATCAAGAGCTTCGCCTCGCAGGCGGAGCTCCCCAAGAACGTGCGGCTCGGAGTGACGAACCAGCAGATCGTCGTCCGCGTGGTCGACCTCCCGCCGATCGAGAACGAGAAGGAGCGCGAGGCCGCGGTCCGGTTCCAGGCGGCCGAGGCGATCGCGATGCCGCTCGACGAGGCAGTGCTCGACCACCAGGTCGCCGGCTACGGCCAGGCGCCCGACGGCTCCCGACGCATGCAGGTCGTGCTGGTGGCGGCCCGCCGCTCGATGATCGACAAGCTGCTCCAGGCGGTGAAGAGCGCCGGCCTCAAGCCGGAGGGCATCGACCTCGACGCCTTCGCGCTCGTGCGCACGCTGGTGCGCGGCGGCGTGGACGACGAGCAGGCGGCCCGCGTGCTCTGCCACCTCGGCGGCGTGACCAACCTCGCGGTCGCCGTCGGCACCACCTGCTTTTTCACGCGCCCGCTGTCCGCCGTCTACGACGACGAGGACGCCGGCTCGCGCGTGGCCGACGAGATCAGGCTCTCGATCGACTACTACATGACCCAGCCGCAGGCGAAGCCCGTCGGCGAGGTCATCCTCTCGGGCCCCGGCTCCCGCGACGAGCAGCTGGTGGAGGGCCTCGCGCTTCACCTCGGCCTTCCGGTCAGCGTCGCGGCGCCGCTCGGCGTGCTCGACGGCTCGGCCCTGACGCCGTCCGAGGACCCGCACCGCTACACGGTCGCGGCCGGGCTGGCGATGGGAGCGGCGGCGTGAAGGCCGTAAACCTCATCCCGAGCGAGCAGCGTCGCGCGAGGCCGACCGGCAGCAGGTCCGGCGGCGCCTACGTGATCTGCGGCGTGCTCGGCGCGCTCGTCCTGATGGTCGCGGGCTACGTGCTCGTGGGCAACAAGGCGAACGAGAGCAAGACGCGCGCCGCCGCCGCCCAGCAGGAGGCCGACCGCCTCGAGGCGCAGACGCAGCAGCTCGGCTCGTACACCGACTTCGCCGCCATCAAGGACACGCGCCTCGCTTCGGTGCAGGGCGTCGCGAGCACCCGCTTCGACTGGGAGCGCCTGATGCGCGAGCTCGCGCTCGTCATGCCCGAGGGCAGCTGGCTCCAGAGCGCCAACGCGTCCGTGACGGGCGTCGGCGACGAGGGCGCCGCGAGCGCCAGCGCCGCCGCGGCAGCGAACGCCGCGCCGGCGGAGCCGGCCCTGAAGCTGGTGGGCTGCACGCCGCGCCAGTCCGAGGTGGCGAGCATGATGGTCCGACTGCGCGAGCTCCATCGCGTGACCGACGTGGCGCTGAACGAGTCTGCCCAGGAGCAGACCGGCGAGGACGCGTCGCTGTCCGGCTGCGGCAGCCTCTACAAGTTCGACATCACCGTGACCTTCGGTGCCGTCGCCTCGTCGGGTGAGGCACCCCGCGGCGCGGCCCGCGTCCCGGCCTCCCTCGGGGGTGGATCGTGAGCCTCAGCGACCGCGACCGCAAGATCGTCATGGCCATCGTGCCGCTGCTGCTGATCGCGGCGTACTGGTTCCTCCTGCTCGCGCCCAAGCGCGAGGAGGCCGCGAAGGCGAGCGACGAGGCCGCCAAGCAGGAGCAGCGCCGTGACGAGGCTCAGGCGGCGGCCGGCCAGGCCGGCGCCGCCAAGACGGACTTCGCCGCCGACTACGGCGAGATCGTCCGTCTCGGCAAGGCGATCCCGGCCCAGGTCGACATGCCGAGCCTGCTCGTGCAGCTCGACCGCGCGGCCCAGGGCACCGGCATCCGCTTCACCAAGATCTCCACCGGCGACCGCACCGCGTCGGCGACGGCCGCCGCCCCGGCCCCGGCCCCGCCGGCGAGCTCGGGCTCGACGACGACACCGCCGGCCTCCGGCTCGACGGCACCGCCCGTGGCCGCCGGCGGCCAGCAGGCCCAGAGCGCGCCCGGCACCGCGACCGAGACGGCGAACAACACCGCCGCCACGGCGAACCAGCAGGCCGCGGCTGCGGACGCGTCCGGCGTCGCGGCGAGCGACACCCAGACCTCCACCTCGAGCCGCCAGGGCGGGCTGCCCGTGGGCGGTGGCGCGACCGCGCCCGGCACCGCCGCGGCGGGCACGGCTCCGGCCGGCCTAGAGACCGTGCCGCTCGAGCTCGAGTTCGTGGGCGACTTCTTCCACCTGGCCGACTTCTTCCACTCGGTCAAGCGCTTCGTGCACGTGGTGAACACCAACGTGGTCGTGGACGGGCGCCTCGTGACGATCGAGGGCGTGAACTACACGAGCGACCCGACGCTCTTCCCGAAGATCAAGGCGTCGCTCACGGCGACGATCTACCTCTCGCCGAAGACCGAGGGCACGACGGCGGGCGCGACCCCGACGGGTCCCGACGCCGCCACGCCGGCCGACCCGACGAACACGCCCGCGTCGAGCGACGGCTCGACCACTCCCACCAGCCCGGCCCCGGCAGCGGTCGCCGTTCCCTAAGGACCACGACGATGAAGATCTTCCTGCTCGACCTCTGGCACGACCTCCGCGAGAAGCGCCTGTGGCCCGTGGCCCTGGGCCTGGTCGCCGCGCTCGTCGCCGTCCCGGTGCTGCTCGCGAAGCCCTTCGAGAGCCCGGCCCCGGCGCCGGCCACGAGCGCCGCCGCGCCGAAGTCGGACACGCCGAAGGAACTCGAGGCGCTCGCCAAGGTGAAGCTCGCCGAGGGCGCCGAGGGACACGGCTCCACGCTGGGCGTGTTCGATCCGAGCGACCCCTTCAAGCCGCCCAAGGGCGCGATCAAGAAGGACGAGACCGAGACGCCGACCGGCGGCTCCGACTCGCCCACGTCGTCCACGCCGCCGAGCGACGGGTCCACAGGCGGGTCGGGCGGCAGCGGCAGCGGCGGCAGCGGCAGCTCCCCGAGCGCGCCGACCGGCCCCACCGAGCCGACCGGGCCGACGGAGCAGCCGCCGGCCAAGACCGTCACCTACAAGTACGTGGTCGACCTCACCTTCAAGACGGGCAACCGGACCCGCCACGTGAAGGGCATGGAGAAGCTCGACATGCTCCCGAACCAGGCGTCGCCACTGCTCATCTTCATGGGCGTGACGCCGAGCGCCAACGACGCGGTGTTCCTCGTGGACTCCACGCTCGAGGCCGCCGGCGAGGGCCGCTGCAAGCCGAGCAAGAGCGACTGCGCCTTCGTGTACCTCGGCGCCGGCTCCGAGCACCTCTTCACCGACCCGGACGGCAACTCCTACACCCTGCGCATCGACGAGATCCGCAAGGTGAGGGTCGGCTCGTCCGGCGACAAGGCGGGCAAGACCGCCAAGGCGGGCAAGGCCAGGACCGCGAGCGCCGCGGTCGGCGAGCACCGCCGCTTCGTGCCGCCCGTACTCGCGGACCTCGTGACCGTGGCCAGCGGCGGTGCTGACGACTCAACCAACAAGACCGACAGTCGATAAGGGGGACAGCATGGGACGGATAGTCACCATCAGCCTCACGCTCGTCGCGGCGGCCCTCCTCATCGTGCCGTCGACGGCCGGCGCAGCAAAGAAGGGTCCGACTCCGAGCATCTCTCGGGTCACCCCGATGCGCGTGCAGGTGGGCTCGCTGCTCACGATCCGCGGCTCTCACTTCAAGGCGAGCCGCAAGGCCAACACCGTGATCTTCCGCGGCCCGAGCGGCCGCACCGTCTTCGTCAAGCCGCGCCGGGCCGGCCGCACCAAGCTCGTGGTGCGCATCCCGGCCTCGGTCGCGCGGCTCCTGACCGTCAAGAACAGCCGGCAGCGGCCCACGCGGCTGAAGCTGCGCGTGCTCGCCGGCAGGTTCAGCAAGTTCACCTCGCGGCGCCTGTCGCCCGTCGTGCTCGGCACCAGCTCCACCGGTCCGGGCGGCGGCGGCGGTGGCGGTAACGGCGGTGGCGGCGGCGCCCAGCGCGTCTGCCCCGGCCCCGACTTCGACGGCGACCTGCTCCCGAACTCGCTCGAGGCGGACGTCAAGACCGATCCCTGCCTCGCCGACACCGACGGTGACGCGATCAGCGACGGCTGGGAGTACTACGCGGCCAAGGACCTCAACATCAAGGCCGTGCCGTACCCGGGCAAGCGCCCCTTCCCGAACGCGCTCGATCCCTCGGACGGCGGCGACGCCGACCACCAGGACGGCTGGAGCGCCTACGACTTCGACGGCGACGGGCTGACCACGCTCGAGGAGTACCGCGCGTGGCGGTTCACCGGCAGCTCCTTCGATCCTTCGAAGGCGGGTGGCCTGGACCGCCGGTCGCCGCTCGGCTACAGCGACGGCACCAAGTACAGCCGCGCCGACGAGACGCCGGCTGTGCCGGCCTGGCGCGGGCCCCTCTACGGGCTCCCCGCCCCGACCGCTCCCTTCCCCGCCACGTACGACTTCCGCGCGTACGACGACGGCGTCGGGACGTGGCGCGACGACGAGCGCGACGCGGACGCCGACGGCCTCGCGAACTGGCTCGAGTCGGCCCGCGGGCCGGGCAGGAACGCCTGGTGGAAGGGCTTCTGGCAGCAGGACGACGTCCAGGTCGACCCGTGGCCGAAGAAGATCAGCGACGACTGCGACCAGCGCCCCGGCTACTTCGACCAGCGGCCGTTCGCCGAGCTCGACCTGGCGGACCGGGACGTGGACGGCGACACGCTGCTGGACGGCGAGGACGACCAGGACAACGACGACTACACGAACATCACCGAGCTCTACGAGCTGTTCAACCTGGACGGCGACGGGCAGGCCGTGTGCTTCTCGCCCATCGCCCCGTTCGAGCCGGCGAAGGACGAGATTCCGACGCTCGGCGGCAACGCGGTCAACCCGTTCAACCCGTGTGCGCCGAATCAGACCTCGCGCACCTGCGAGGACTACAAGCCCTTCGGCTAGACCTCCTCCGACCTGGCGCTCGCACCCTCTGAGTAGGGTGTGGGCGCCATGTCTTTTCGCTTCGTAACGGCCGGCGAGTCGCACGGCCCTGGCCTCACGGCGATCGTCGAAGGGCTGCCGGCGGGCGTCGAGCTGACGCCCGAGGACATCGACCGCGACCTCGCCCGCAGGCAGCTCGGCCACGGCCGCGGCGGCCGCATGAAGATCGAGAAGGACCGCGCCGAGGTCACGTCCGGGCTGCGCCACGGGCGCACGCTCGGCAGCCCGGTGACGATGCGGATCCTGAACCGCGACTTCGCCAACTGGGAGGAGCGGATGAACCCCTGGCCGGTGGACGCCGAGGTGGAGGAGGTGCACCTGCCGCGCCCCGGCCACGCCGACCTGGCCGGGATCCAGAAGTTCGGCTTCACCGACGTCCGCAACGTGCTGGAGCGCGCCAGCGCGCGCGAGACGGCCGCCCGCGTGGCCGCCGGCGCGCTGGCGAAGGTGCTGCTGCGCGAGATGGGCGTGAGCGTGTTCAGCCACGTCCTGCGGATCGGGAGCGTGACCGCCCCCGCGCGCGACGACCTGTCGCCGGAGGAGTTCGCGGGCGTGGACGAGTCGCCCGTGCGCTGCCTCGACGCGGAGGCGAGCGAGGCGATGGTGGCCGAGATCGACGCCGCGCGGAAGGCGAACGAGTCGCTCGGCGGCGAGTACGAGGTGATCGCGTTCGGGGTCGTGCCGGGGATCGGCTCGCACGTGTCGTGGGAGGAGCGGCTGGACGGCCGGCTCGCCCAGGCGGTCATGTCGATCCAGGCGATGAAGGGCGTGGGCATCGGCGACGGGTTCGACCTTGCCGGCAGGGTCGGCTCGCAGGCACACGACGAGATCTTCTGGTCGGAGGAGCACGGGTACGCGCGCGGGACGAACAGGGCGGGCGGGCTCGAGGGCGGGATGACGACCGGCGTGCCGCTGGTGGTGCGGGCGGCGATGAAGCCGCTGCCGACGCTCACGAAGCCGCTGCGCAGCGTGGACACCGAGACCAAGCAACCCGCAGCGGCGCTGCGCGAGCGGACGGACTCGTGCACGGTGCCGGCCGCCGGCGTGGTGGGCGAGGCGATGGTCGCCGTGGTGCTCGCCGCCGCCTACCGCGAGAAGTTCGGCGGCGACCACGTGGACGACATGCGCGCGGCGCTCGACGCCTACCGGGAGCGGATCGGATGGAGGCGCTGACGGCCGCAACCAGGGACGCCGCGGGGGCGCTCGTCCTCGTCGGCTTCATGGGCGCCGGCAAGTCGAGCGCGGTGCGGGCGCTGGCGGCCGAGCTGCAGGTGCCGCCGGTGGACTCCGACCGCACGCTCGAGGACGAGCTGGGCGAGCCGATCGAGTCGTTCTTCGACCGCGAGGGAGAGACGGCGTTCCGCGCGCGCGAGGAGGAGGTCGTGCTGCGGCTGCTCGAGCGCCCGCCGTCGCCGGTGCTGGCGCTCGGCGGCGGCGCCGTGCAGTCCGAGCGGGTGCGGGAGATGCTCCGCTCTCACACGGTCGTGCATCTCGAGGTCGACGCGGAGGACGCGTGGCACCGCGCCTCGGGCAAGGGCAGGCCGCTCGCGCGCGACCGGGCCCGCTTCGACCAGCTGCACCACGACCGGTCGGCGCTGTACGAGTCGGTCGCCGACGCCATCCTGCCGCCCGGCGGACGCGAGGAGCCCCGCCGCGCGCTCCCCGCGCTGCTGGCGCTGCGCCGGGCCCCGGCGGGCACACGCCTCGTGTGGGCTGGGGCGGAGTCCGGCGAGTACCCGGTGTTCCTCGCGCGCGGGCTGCTCGCGAGCGGCTTCTTCCACCCGCAGGACGGCCGCCGCTTCGTCGTCACGGACGAGCAGGTGGCGCGCTTCCACCAGGTCGAGGGCGTGGAGCGGATCGTCGTGATGGCGGGGGAGGAGCACAAGACGATCCACGGCGCCGAGTTCGTGCTGCGCGGACTGGCGCAGGCGGGCGCCGAGCGGGGCGACCTGGTGGTGGCGGTGGGCGGCGGCGTGGTGGGCGACCTGGCCGGCTTCAGCGCGGCCGTGTACCAGCGCGGCATGCGCCACGTGCAGGTGCCGACGACGCTCGTCGCGCAGGTCGACTCGGCGTACGGCGGCAAGACCGGCGTGGACCTGCCGGAGGGCAAGAACTACGTCGGCGCCTACCACCAGCCGGCCGCGGTGCTGTGCGACCCGGCCGTGCTCGAGACGCTCCCGGAGGAGGAGCTGGCCGCTGGCTACGCGGAGGTGGTCAAGACGGCGCTGATCGCGGGCGGCCCGCTGTGGGCACGGGTGCGGCAGGGCGGCGAGGTGGACGAGGCCGTGATCCTCGGCTGCGTGCGGACGAAGCTCGCCGTCGTGGCGGACGACGAGCGCGACGCCGGGCGCCGCCAGGTGCTCAACCTCGGCCACACCGTCGGGCACGCGCTCGAGGCCGCGACCGGCTACGCGCATTACCGGCACGGCGAGGCCGTCGGCATCGGACTGCTCGTGGCGCTGCGGCTGTCGGGCCGCGACCAGCTGCGCGGCGAGGTGGCCGAGCTGCTGCGCTCGCGCGGGCTGCCGCTGTCGTTCGTGAGCGCGTCGGTCGATGACCTGCTGGCGCTCGTCGAGCGCGACAAGAAGCGCGCCGGCGGGCGCGTGCCGTTCGCGCTGCTCGGGGCGCCGGGCGAGGTCACGCCGGGCCACGAGGTGGACCCGCAGGAGCTGCGCGCCGCGGTCGAGGAGGTCTGCGCCGGATGAATAACCGCGTGGCAGTCATGCACGGCGTGAACCTCGACGTCCTCGACCGACGCGACCCGAGCCTGTACGGCGGCCTGTCGCTCACCGAGCTCGAGCTGCGGATCAAGGGCTTCGCCCACGACCTCGGCCTCGAGATCAGCTTCTCGCAGACGAACCACGAGGGCGAGTTCTGCGAGGGCCTGCACCGCGCGGCGGAGCACGCCGACGGGCTGGTGCTGAACCCGGGCGCGTGGACGCACTACTCGTACGCGATCCGCGACGCGCTCGACATGTCCGGGCTCCCCGCCGTGGAGGTGCACCTGTCCGCCGTGGACGAGCGCGACGAGTTCCGCCGGGTGTCGGTGATACGGGACCTGTGCGTGGGCTGCGTGCAGGGGAAGGGCCCGGATGGGTACCGTGAGGCGCTCACGATGCTGAAGGAACGCCTGTCCGCATGAGCACCCGCGCGGTCTCCGCCATAGAGGCGCGCACCGACCGGCTCGTCGGGCTGCTGGAGCAGTGCGGGCTCGACTCGCTGGTCGTCACGAACCTCGTGAACGTGCGCTACCTGACCGGCTTCACCGGCACGAACGGCGCCTGCGTCGTGACGCGCGACGACCGCGTCTTCATCACGGACTTCCGCTACGTCGAGCGCGCCGAGGCCGAGGTGCGCGGGTACGAGCGCGTGCGCGGCGAGCGCGACCTGCTCGCCGACGCGGCCGCCCTCCTGCGCGGCCGCGCAGGCTTCGACGACGTGCACACCAGCGTGCGGACGCACGGCAAGCTGGCCGAGTCCATCGGCGAGGGCGTCGAGCTGGTGGCCGCCGGTGGGCTGGTGGAGGACCTGCGCGAGGTCAAGGACGAGGGCGAGGTCGCGGCGATGCGCGAGGCCGCCGGGCTGGCCGACGGCGTGTACCAGTACATCGTCGAGCGCGGCCTGGCGGGCCGCACCGAGCTGGCGGTCGCCCGGGACGCCGAGCGCGAGATGCGCGAGCGCGGCGCCGAGGACCCGTCGTTCCCGACGATCGTCGCAGCCGGCCCGAACGGCGCGCTGCCGCACCACGACCCCCGCGACGTTGAGATCCCGCGCGACACCCTTGTCGTGATCGACATGGGCGCCCGCGTGGACGGCTACTGCTCGGACTGCACGCGCACGTTCGCCACAGGCGCGCTCTCGGACGAGGCCGTCGGCGTCTACGAGCTCGTCCGTCGCGCGCAGGAGGAGGCGCGGGTCGCGGTGCGGGCCGGGGCCGGGTGTCGCGAGGTCGACGCCGTGGCGCGCGACGTCATCGAGGCGGCCGGCCACGGAGAGCGGTTCGGGCACGGCCTGGGGCACGGCGTGGGGCTCGAGATCCACGAGGGCCCGCGGCTCGCGAAGACGGCGGAGGGCGAGCTGCGCGCGGGCGCCGCGGTGACCGTCGAGCCCGGCGTGTACCTGCCGGGGGCGTTCGGGGTGCGGATCGAGGACCTGGTCGTCGTCACCGACGACGGCTGCGACGTACTGACCGGCTTCCCGAAGGATCTCGTCACAGCCGGCTGATGGTGCTCGCGGCGGTTGCCGCGTTCGTCGGCGCCTCGGTCCAGTCGGCCACCGGCTTCGGGTTCGCGCTGATCCTCACCCCGGCGCTGTTCGCCGCGCTCGACTCGCACGAGGCGATCACGGTCGTGCTGGCGCTCAGCTTCGCGCTCAACCTGCTCGTGCTCGCCGACGGCGGCCCGGGGCCCGTGCGCTGGCGGATGCTCGTCCCGATGCTCGCCGCCGCGCTGCCGGGCCTCGGGCTCGGCGCGTTTGTGCTTGCCGTGGCGCCCAAGGCGGCGCTCCAGGTCACGGTCGGCCTCGCGGTGCTGGCGGCTGCGCTCGTGCAGATGCGCGGCGCCGCTCACGCGCGCGAGGCGCCCGCATGGGCGGTGGGGCTGACGAGCGGCACGCTCACGACGTCGATCGGCATCAGCGGACCGCCGATCGTGCTGTGGCTCGAGGCGCACGAACTGACGCCGGCGGAGATCCGCGCGTCGCTGGCGGCCGCCTTCATGGCGCTGAACCTCACCGGCGGGCTGGTTGTGCTCGCCACCGGCGGCGGCGGCGCGACCGACGCCGGCACGCTGCTGCCGCTGCTGGGGCTGGTGCTCGCGGGGCACCTGCTCGGCGCGGTGGCGTTCAGGCGCATCCACGCGTCGTGGTTCTCCCCGGTCGTGCTGGGGCTCGTGGCCGCGTCCGGGGTGTTCAGCGTGGTGGCCGGGCTAGCGGCGCTTTGAGCGGCGGTTGTGGCGCCGCTCGGGCGGCGGAGGCTGCTCGTCGGCGGGCTCGCCCTCGCGCGCGAGGCCCGAGAGCAGCGCGCTGACCACGCGGCCGTCGAACTGGGTGCCGGCGCACCGCAGCAGCTCGGCGCGCGCGCCCTCGAACTGCACGGCCGTGCGGTAGGGGCGGTCGGCGGTCATCGCCTCGTACGCGTCGGCCACCGCGAGGATGCGCGCCTCGAGCGGGATCTCGCCGCCGCTCAGGCCGTTCGGGTAGCCCCTGCCGTCCGGCCGCTCGTGATGCGCGAGCACCCAGGCTCGGATGTCCTCGAAGCCGCGCGCCGAGAGGATCTGGGCGCCGATCTCGGGGTGCGTGCGGATCTCCCTCAGCTCCACGGCGGTCAGGCGGCCGGGCTTGGCGAGGATGGCGTCGGGGATGCCGATCTTGCCGATGTCGTGCAGCACGCCGGCGGTCTCGATCCGCACCACGCGCTCCGGCGGCAGGCCGAGCTCCCTGGCGACGATCGCGCAGTAGCGACCGACCGTGCGCGAGTGGGAGGCGGTGCCGGTGTCGCGCAGGTCGAGCGCCTCCGCGAGCGACAGGAGCGTGTGCAACTGGATGTCGCCCTCGAGGCCGCGGGCGCGCTCGGGCGCGAACGCCGAGGCGATCTCGCGGTTGAAGATGACCGAGCGGTTGCGGCCGAGCGCCTTCGCGGAGTAGAGGGCCTGGTCGGCCGCCTCGAGCAGCGCCTCCGGCGTGTGCCCGTGGTCCGGGTACGCCGCGATCCCGAAGCTGACCGTGAGCGGCGCGAGGTCGTCGCCGAAGCGCTCCTCGACCTCCACGCGGAGACGCTCGGCGACCGTGTAGGCCTCGTGCTCGTCGGTGTCGGGCAGGACGATCGTGAACTCCTCGCCGCCGGTGCGGGCGACGGAGTCGATGCGGCGCTCGCGCGTGGTGAGGATCTCGCCGAGCTGGACGAGGGCGGAGTCGCCGGCGCGGTGGCCGCGCACGTCGTTCACCCGCTTGAAGTGGTCGAGGTCGCCGATCATGAGCGTCAGCGGGCGGCCGTGGCGCAACGCGCGCTCGACCTCCGTGCCGATCCGCTCCTCGAGGCCGCGGCGGTTCTCGAGGCCGGTGAGGGGATCGGTGTGGGCGGCGTTCGCCAGGCGGTTGACGAGCTCGACGACGGACTCGCGCACGAGGCGCAGGAGCACGCCGGTGAGCGCGGCCGTGACGACGACCTGGAACCAGGGCAGCGCCCAGTCCGAGGTCGGCAGGGAGGGCAGCAGAACCGCCGCGTAGGCGATCGCGATCCACGCGAACTGGAGCGCCGCCGCCTCGCGCGGGAGGAAGTAGGCAACGTAGAGGGCGATCCAGATGTAGAGCACCTCGACGTTCGACGAGGCCGGGCCGTACAGGTAGGCCTGCGCCGATACGAGCGCGGTCCCGAGCGCGGGCGCCGCCTCGATCACCCAGCGCGGGGTGTTCACACGCGCGAGGAGATGGAGGGCCACGGCGGTGAGGGCGGTCAGTGCGGTGAGCGCGGCGCCGAGGGTCTGCTGGTCGCCGTGGCGGAGGGGGAGGGCGACGACGCCGAGGATCGCCCAGCCGGCGAACAGCAGCGCGCCGGCCCGCGCGGCGAGGCGCGGGGTCGGTTCGATGCCCCCGGCGGGCCGCGCCAGGCTCGGAACTCGAAAGCCCATCCCACCCAGAAGATCGGCAGACGGGAACCTTCACTTGATTGGGTGACGGGCCGCGCCCGTTTAGGGCCTTGCGGGCTATGCGAACATATGTTCGTTCATGGTCATATGCGTCCTCTACTCGCGCTTCGAGCTGCTCGCCTCGCTGGGCGACCGACGGGCCCTGCTGGCGGAGCCGGTGGCACTGGCGCCGGAGGCGGGGCGGGAGCAGGTGGTGGGGGAGGTGTCCGCCCCTGCCGAGGCGTCAGGGGTCGTGCGCGGGATGCGGATGGGGGAGGCGCTCGCGCGCTGCCCGGAGCTGCGGCTGGTGCCGCCGGACCCGGAAGGGGTGCGCTCACTCTGGAACGCCGTGCTCGACCGGCTCGAGGGGATCGGCGCGGCGGTGGAGTCGGACTGCGCCGGGGTCGCGTTCTTCGAGGCGGGAGGGCTGCACGGGATCCACGGCGGCGACCTCGCCGGCGTTCTGGCGGCCACGCACCGCGCGCTCGGCCCGGGCGCGCGGCTGGGCGCGGCGCCCAGCCGCTTCGCGGCGCACGCGGCGGCGATGCAGGCGCGGGCGCGGCGGTCGAGGGAGGCCGTCTCCGGGCTTCGCGGCGGCGACCGCTCGGTTCGCGCCGGCGACCGTTCGCTCGACGCCGGCCAGCGCGGGGTTCGCGCCGGGCACCGCACGGTTCGCGCCGGCGCCCGCTCGCTTCGCGCCGCGCACCGCTCGCTCGAGATCCCCGAGGGCCTCGTCCGGAGCTTCCTCGGCCCGCTCCCGGTGTCGCTGCTTCGCACGCGGCCGGAGCTGCAGGCGCTGCCGGACGTGCTCGAGCGGCTCGGGATCCGCACGCTCGGGGAGGTGGCGGCGCTGCCGGCCCGCGCGGTCGCGGAGCGCTTCGGGCACCCGGGGCTGCTCGCGCTCGACCTCGCGCGAGGTCGGGACACGCCGCTCGAGCCGCGCCGCCCGCCCAAGCCAATGACCGAGCGGCTCGAGCTGCCGGAGGCGGCTTCGGGCATCCAGCTCGAGCGTGCGCTCGAGCTGCTCGTGGCGCGCGTGCTGGCGCGGCGGGAGCGCCGCGGGCGCTCGCTGAGGGGCCTGGCCGTGTCGGCGCGCTTCGTCGCCGGCGGCACCTGGCGGGTGTCGGTCACGCTGCGGCGGGCCAGCGCCGATCCCGCCCGCATCAGGCTCGCGCTCGCGCCGAAGCTGGCGGCGCTGCCGGCGCCGGCCGAGTCGCTCGGGCTCGAGGTGGAGGCGTTCGGCCCACCCGCGCACGACCAGGAGCGGCTGCTCGAGGAGAGCGGCTCAATCCGTCGGGCGCGGCTCGGCGAGGCCGTTCGCCAGGCACGCCAGGCGGCGGGAACCGAGGCGGCGCTGCGGGTGCTCGAGGTGGACCCCGGATCGCGTGTGCCGGAGCGGCGGGCGCTGCTGGCGCCGTTCCCCGACCTGCCGGAGTGGGGAGCGTGAACCCGCCGTCGTCGCGCCGGCTCGGGTCGCCGGAGCCGGTGGAGGTGCGCGCCGGCGACGAGGGCGCGCCGGTGGAGGTCGCCGGCAGCGGCGTCGAGGCCGTGCGCGAGGAGTGGGTCGTCGAGGACCGCTGGTGGACCCACACCCCGCTGCGGCGGCGCTACTTCGAGCTCGTGCTGGCCGACGGCAGCCGCGCCGTGGTGTTCCGCGACCTCGTGGAAGGGGGGTGGTTCTCACAGCGGGCGTGAGGCGCTCAGCAGCTCTTCGCGGGAACGCCGTAGGCGAGCGCGTAGCGCCGCGCAGGCGCGCCCGGGGTCTTCGTTACGAGGTGCAGGCAGCGCGCCTGGGCGACGATCAGTCCCCCGGCGAACCAGGTGCGGCGCCCGACGGCGCCCTTGCCGTCGCGTCTCGGCTCGTCCCGCGGGCAGGCCCGGAACTCGACGACGTGCTCGGTCTCGCCGATCCGGTCCCGCGGGCCGCGGGAGCCTGTGAACGGGCCGTAGACGAAGCCGACGAAGGGCCGGCTCGCCCGCGCGACCGCGACGGTCGTGCGCTTCCCGGCACGGACACCGGCAAGGATCTTGACGGCGCCCCAGCCGCGCTCGTAGCGCCGGGCGACGGCGCGCGGACGCTTCCGAGCCCGCCTCGCCTCGCCCTTGAGACCGTCGAAGCGGATCTGCCCGAGGACGAGGTCCTCACGCGCCTCGAACGTGGGAAGCCCGAGCGCCCCCTCGACCCGATCGCCGCAGGTGAGCACGGCATCGGGCACGACCGGTCCGCCGCGGTCATCGCAGGACGCCGCAACCAGCGGCGGCAGCAGCAGGACGGCGATCGCAGCGAGCAGGTGGGGCGACAGAGCGAGCTCCTCAGGTCGGTTTCCGGATCGAGTACGGGGCGGGAGGGGGCGGCGGTCCCGCGGCGGGCACCGACGGCGGTCCTAACGCGCACATGGCTTCCGCAACGCTCAACCCAAGGTCGAGGTGTTTCCGCGGAGACGCCGTCATTCACGCGGAGGCTCCCGAGGACCCACGGCTCGGCGGCACACATCGCGGGCGCGCGCCACCCTCAACCCAAGATCGAGGTGTTTCCGCGGAAACGCCGCCGTCCACCGCGGGATGCCCAGGAGCCCGACCGGATTCCGCTCAGGGTGGCGCTGCTGCCCTTGGCCGCGTAATGCCGCTGTCGCGTTCAGGCGGGAGCAGCAGCGCCACGATGACAGCCGCGGCTCACAGCGGTCGCGCCGGGCACCAACCGGGGCGGCAACATCGTGGCTCGTCTGCGGCGTAGGCAGCGGGGGGTGTGCCCGGCGGCCGGGTCACCCGGTCTGGGTGATGGTGGCAACGGCCGGTCATGCAAGGCTGCGACACGTGTCTGCACACCACTCGATCACGGGCGCGCCCGCAAACGCCGGGCAAGGCCACATGCCGCTTCCCGACCCCTTCCGACTTGGAGACGCTTCATGAGCGCTGATCGTTCGCACGCGATGGACCATGTCGTGCTCGTGCTGTTCGAGAACCGGTCCCTCGACAACGTGCTAGGCCGCCTATACGGGCCGGAGGACGGGAAGACCTTTGAGGGGGTCGTGGGCAAGGATTTGAGCAACCCGATCCCGGAGTGGGCCGAGCACGGCGCCGAGCGGGGGACGGTCCCCTACACGGTCGCGACGGACATGGATGCGCCGAACCCGGACTCGGGCGAGGAGTACTTCCATACCAACACGCAGCTGTTCAACACCCTCGACGAGCACAACCGGTTCAAGATCGGCGAGGCCGTCAGCGCGCCCTGGAACGCGCCCGAGCCCGGTGCCGTGCCGACCATGGACGGCTTCGTCACCGACTACATCAGCACGTTCACCGCAGAGGTCGGACGCCAGCCCACCTACGAGGAGTACGCGACGCAGATCATGACCGGCTACACGCCGGAGCAGGTGCCGGTGCTGAGCGGGATCGCCAAGGGTTTCGGGGTCTTTGACCACTGGTTTTGCGAGGTGCCATCGCAGACGTTCATGAACCGGTCGTTCTGGACCGCCGCGACCTCGTCCGG